>BOBG01000048.1 GCA_026002265.1 Spirochaetia bacterium | reverse complement strand
TTACCGCGAAGGAATGACCGGCAGACGAAGCGAATGGGCTGAACAATTCAAAAAGGATTTTAATGCCGCGGATTTTTCGCTTTACACATACTTGCCGAATATTGCGGCCGGTACGCCGATATTGCTTGAACAGGGGACCAAAGATACTTCTGTCCCAAAGAGTTGGAGCGATGCTTTTGTAAAAGCGGTTGCTGAGGAAAATGCAACGCGTAGCGAATCCGGTAAAATCGATCTGACCTATCAAATTTATCCGGACGCTAATCACAACCTGCAGCCGTACTTGTATACAGTGTATGCCCGTGATGTTAGGTTTTGGGATTCATATTGATCAATGTCAAGCGCCGGCGTTCTGCTCCTTCCCGCGCAATGTGCCGGCGCTCTTCCGGTGTAGTATCCGACACACGCCGGAATTCCAAAAGTTCCTCGTCCGTTAATTCCGGACAATCCTCATCGTACTCAACCGGGTACTTAGTAGCTTCGTGTATCCGTGCAAGTTGCTCATTGGTTGGCTTTGTACCAGCCTTCAATGTCCTTCGTATAATCGCCATAATAAAGCTCCTTTTCTTTCGATGTTGCAATTCTTGCCGAGATAATACGATATATTTCGTCTTCCTGTTCAGAATAGACAACAAAAATAGTATCGCCAACAATTCCTATGGTTTGCCAGCGATCTTCTTCATCACTATGCTCTTCATCATACCGCTCAATTCGTTCCAGATCCTCAAAGACTAACAAGGCATCGTCAAAATTAAGCCCATGATGTTTTTTTACATTTTTTTGCTCTTTTTCCGGATCCCATTCAAAATACCGTTCCATATCCCGATCCTGCTATACTATTACTGTTTCACTGCACGTAAGCGCCGGCGTTCTGCTCCTTCTCGTGCAATGTGCCGGCGTTCTTCCGGTGTAGTATCCGACACACGCCGGAATTCCAAAAGTTCCTCATCCGTTAATTCCGGACAATCCTCATCGAAAGTAATAGGATATTTCATAGCCTCTTTCCATTCTGCTTCTGCCCGGTATAATTCTTCTTCAGTCGGCTTTTGACCATCTCTCAGAATCTTCGTCACCATTGCCATTGTAGATCCTCCTTTCCTGTGGTGTAGTTGGCCTCGCTGATATTAAACGAGTAGTTTCTCCGCGTTCTGTATAAACCACTAATGAAATAGTATGTTCGCTTCTGTCTACACGCTCTATCCGGAACGGATCAAGAAAAATATATTGAGCAGACTAAAAACTAATCCGGTGTTCCCGCCGGTTAATAGCATCTTTTTCCGGATCCCATTCAAAGCACCGTTCCATAGGAAAATTCTACTGTACAATATTAGAATTGTCAATTTCTTTTTGAATTGCTATTGTGCCGGAGAGCGCGGCGATGATTTTACGGTAATGATAAATGTTGCTGGTGCTTAATATCCGGCCTTTACGGTCTTTTAACCATTTCTGAGTGGGCTGATAACCGCAGAAAACTGCTAATTCCGGGTCTGCTTCGATTCCTTCCAATAAATACAGATGACGGAGTTTTTCTCCATATCCGGCAAGCCGGCAGAATTCATCAGCATATTCTGGATAGGGTATCCGGAGAAAGCCTATTTTCAAAAATTCCCGGTATTTTTCCCAGTAAGCAGGTAAATGAAGGACTGCGTAAATATAATAAAGAATTAGTTCCGGTGTCAGGGTTAAGGCATCTGATGATTAGTTTAAGACGTTTGGAGAATGAATTGAAACATCTGATAACTAGATTAAGACGTCCGGTGTCAGGATTAAGGCATCTTATAATTAGATTAAGACGTTTGGAAACCGGGATAAGACATCCGGTGACCGGATTGAGACGTTTGATGATTGGTTTAAGACGTCCGGCAATTTTCCCTAACGCGGTTTCTTATAGTCTACATCTCACCCATATCGTGAATTTTGCTGGCCATAAGCCTTTTTTTGTACTTCTACCCCTCTAGAATCGATACCGCTAGCAGCTGACCCGAATTGTCTTTCTCAAACTTTCATCGCTTTTTAAATCCATGTATGTACGATAATTCCGCTTGATTTTACCTAAATACAAAACGTTCCTTCACACCGCCAGCCGGGCTTCCGGAACTTCTTGTATTTTTTACGGCACATAACATTCCGGGCGTTTATAACGGTTTTATTTTGCGATAAAGAAATACGTAGCATTTTCTAGCAAAATAAAACTGCGGCGTAGCCTTAGCCGGCTACTGCCGGCACAGCATACTGGTTTTTTATTTTTACTTACATTAGGATTAACGAGGTTTTGTTAGTTCAGAATCAATGTCATTTATTCTGCTTTGTAGTGAAGAAATATTTTTTTGTACTTCCCTTATGGCAGAATCTATACGTGCTTGGATTGGGGCAATCTCATTATTAGTTGAATCTATCTGCCCCTGAACGGCTTTCTTTTCTTTGAGCTTAAAAATACCAAGAGCTTTTTTCTCTGAGGTGAGACTTTCAACTTTCTTTTGAAGCTCAAGCATTTCGCCATACCCTTCGGTTTTTTCAGGAATTGCTTTGATTTCATTGTTATGAACCTCTATTTGCTCTGTCAAAGTTTTTTTCTCAGATTCAAGACTAGTTTTCAATGATTGATTTGCTGTCCAAAACTCTTCAAAATGGCGTCTCTTAATAAGATCATCGATCCCTTTTTTTCTTTTTTGAACTAAAGTAAGCAAATCTGATACCATACTGTTCATATGGATGGATTGATTAACGTTATTGTTCCTCATAATGCTTCCTTTTATAAATCCACCTTCAACGTTGTCGCCCCATTTCTCGATCTCATTAAGCATACGCTCGAATTCATTTTCAATAATATTTTTTATGTTCGCAGAAAAATGCTCAACATGACCATTAACAGTATCGATTGCTGTTTTTTGCTCGTCATATTCTTGTATTTTTTCTATAATATTAAATGTTCTGTCTAAACAGTTTCCAATAAAGTTAATAGCAGGTATTATACCACTGCGATAATTTCCGCCTAAACTAACAGAGCCACCTACCACTTTGACAGAATCACCCGGCTTATCATTATTTAATGCATTTATAGCAGAGTAATATGCGTTAAAAAAAATCGGTTCCCAATTATCCGGATCCTCTAACTGGAGTTGCTCATAAAACTTAAGAGCCTGCTCAGTATTAGCATCTTCTCTTGCCCTTCGAGCAACTTTGTATAAATTATCTAATTTGGCAGAGTTTCTAGCCACAGCATTTCCTGCGACCACGGCTGTATCCGTTCCTTCGTTCATCATTCTTTTTGCTTCCTCAACGGAATACTTCGTGCTGCAAGACTGACATACAAATACACCATTCTCTTTTAAAAAATCAGTACTCCCACACATTTCACAAGTCAGTTTCTTCATAATACACTCCTTTCTAAATGCAAAAATTTATTTTCAAATAGCTTGTAAGCTAATTTGATACTTGAATATAATATTCCCACAATTTTATCAAAACTATATTTTTTAAAACCCACGCATCTAAAAAACTTGCACATAACTTCTTTAATATGACAATAGCCGGACTGACCGGCTGTATGAGAAAGAGAAAAAATAATATGTGGGAAAGAATTAGAGAATGACTATAAAAATGTGGAGGTATACTGTACAACACAGTAGTATCCATACAAATTTTTCCCTATGGAATTTTTGAGCGCTACTCGATTCAAACAGTCCACCTTCAGCGCCGGGAGGTTGACGCTAGTACTATATACTTTTTTATTTGATTTTGTCAATAAATTTATTTGCTTTGTAAGTTAATTTGACATTGAGGTCGAATGTTGAAGATTGATTCAGTTTTTGTTTAAAAAAGTTACTGTCCGGCCATCAGCAGACCAAATTCTGTGAGCGGTGCGGTCGGCGGCAGAATACCGGCAATTTTTCCCTCATCAACAATGGCAATCCGGTCGCAAATTGCACGCAACTCCTCTAACTCACTGGAGATCATAACAATAGTCATGCCGGCGTTCCGGTTGTACCACTGCAATGTATCAAGGACGATTTTCTTTGCCCCGACATCAATGCCGCGCGTAGGTTCACTCACCAAAAGGAGCCGGGGATTCAGAGCAAAGGCCCGGGCCAGACAGATTTTTTGCTGGTTGCCGCCGGAGAGCTCTTTTGCCTGCTGGTGCGGACCGGTGCATTTTATCTCCAATTTTTTGATATATTCCTCGGCCAATTCCCGCATAGCCTTTTCGTCCCGGAGCCGGAACAGCCCGCCGCAGTATGATTTAAGGTACAAACCTTTTGTCTGCATCACTCCGAAGGCAATATTCCAATCCAGACTTTCGTCAAGGAGCAGTCCAACTCCGCGCCGATCTTCAGAGACAAAGGCCATACCAGCACCGAGTGCCGCGGCCGGATTCCCCAGAGCCACCGGCGCTGAATCGAGCGCAACAGTTCCGCCGGCAGTGAAGAGTCCCATGATCCCATTTGGGATACCCAATTTTCCCTGTCCGGCCAAGCCCCCGATTCCAAAAATTTCACCCGGTTTGACTGAAAAAGATACATCACGGACCGTTTCACCGGGCATATCAACCCATAAATGTTCGACATGGAGCATTTCACCGGAAAATTCTTCAGCTTTACGCGCTGCAACCGGTACAGATGCCGTAGTCATATCCCGGCCGACCATCCATGTCGCAATATCCTGCACGCCAATCCGGTCGTTTTGAACATTTTTAATCACGGCACCGTCACGAAGAACCACGATCCGGTCCGCAAGCGAAGTCACTTCATGGAGCCGGTGAGAAATAAAAATAATCCCGATTCCCTCTGACGCAAGTACCCGAATCGATGACAGAAAAATTTCCGCTTCACTTTCCGTGAGTACCGCGGTCGGCTCATCGAGAACGAGCAGTTGTACCTGATCGCGGCTGATCTCCCGTGCGATTTCGGCAAATTGTTTGTGTCCAACCGGCATCTCCGAAACGAGCGTTTCCGGCGAAATACTGACGCCGAGTTTTGCGATTGCCCGCACCGCCCGTTCAGTCATCTCGTCCCGTTTCAAAGTTGCGAGCCGGTTCCCAAAAATCAGCGAGCCGAGGTTGGGTTTAACCGGTTCCCGGTTGAGTGCAATATTTTCAGACGCAGTAAATCCGGGTATTAAGGAAAATTCTTGATGCACAAGCGCGATTCCGGCATCAAGCGCGTCAAAAGGGCTTTTGAATGAAACAGGTTTTCCGGCAAAATACACCTCGCCGCCGTAGCCGCCCGTACTGCTGATATCCGGCATCCCAAAGATGATATGCATCAACGTTGTTTTTCCCGCGCCGTTTTCACCGACAAGACACACAATTTCGCCCCGGTTTACCGAAAAATTCACCCCGGAGAGAACAGTCGTACCATAAAAATCCTTTGAAACGTTTTTCAACTGTAGAAGCGGCTCATCGGTCACCATTGCACCTCATGGAGATGCTACCGGTTTTTTGAGAAAAAGTGAAGAGTACAAAATATCTTGAATAGCAATGCCGGCGAGGGACTCCGCAAGCGCCGGTTCCACAAAGACCCGAAGCACTTCGAGGCTTTTTTCAAAAGTATGCACGCTTTCATGTTCAAAAACACCCGGAATGATTAGAGATCCAGCCGTCAACTGTAGATTTGTCTCAAAATTCACCTTACCCGGCACATCAATGATAACTTCAGCCGGATGCACTGGTTTCCCGGTTTTTTGAGAAAAGGATTCCGCAAGCATTGCCTCGCATAAAGATCGTTCCGGAATATCCGACAGATCCGGCTCAAACGGCACTTCAGCGAGTGTCGTATAAAACTGCCCATTCCGGACCCGCGCCCCTAACTCAAAAAATGGACCGTGATGCTTTGCCAACAGCGCAAAAAGCTCCTGATCATCGAGTCCATACAATTCATCTGCACCAATGGCACCGGATTGCAGTCCGTACACAAGAGCTTTTTTGATCATGGCAGTCGCACACCGGACCGATTTATGCCAGTAAACATTTTTGTACATTAAATATTTTGCAAACAGAAGCGCTTCAACACTCGATTTTCCGGGCGGATCCAAACGCAGTCCGTATTCCTGATCCGGATGTACTTGCGACAGAATAAAATCCACATCCTGCAACCCGTACGGCACTCCGCAGTACAATGCGTCCCGGTTGAGATAATCCAATTTATCCGGATCAAGAGTTCCGGAGAGCAATTTCCGGTAAAAACGCAGCTCGGCATTTCCATGATCCGGTAAATCCATATCCACAATAGCCGCAGCCATGTCCGGATCCGCTCCAGCAGCCCCAATAAGACTCCTCAACGGTTCCGCAGTAATAATATCACCGGTCAATGATTCATGAGTCCGGAGCGCTAACTCCTTAAGAGAATGAGTGTAAGGAAAATGTCCGGCATCATGAAGCAGTGCCGCGCAGAGAAAAGAAGTCACACCAACTTCGCTCAGCCATTCACCGGCTCCCCGCTCCGCGAGATTTTGGAGAAGGCGCCGCGCCAGTCCATAGACTCCAATCGAGTGGGCAGCACGGGTATGAGTCGCACCCGGATACACATAAAACGTGGGTCCAAGCTGAAAAATCCGGTGCAGACGCATAAAAGGGATAGAACCAGTGATAGATTCAAATGCAGGCCGTAAATAGATATGTCCCCACACACTATCACGAACCGGAGCATCAAAATATTTATTAAGCACTATATCGATCTTTTGCTGCGTCAATTAGTCAACCCTTTATTTTGTTTAGAAATGTTTCAGCTTTTTCATCAGATCAAGCCGGTTCAGCGCTTCGATCAGTGTCTCATTTTTTTTGGCAAAGTGAAACCGTATCAAGTGATTCACCGGTGTTTTAAAAAAACTCGATCCTGGCACCGCAGCGACTCCGATGTTCCGGGCAAGGTCCTCGCAAAATTGCACATCGCTTTCGTAATGGTATTCCGATATATCTGCGAGCACATAATAGGCGCCCTCCGGAATAATATGCGGAATACCGGCATCGGATAAACCTTTTATAAAGAGATTCCGCTTTTCAGTGTATACATTTGCAAGATCATAATAATAAGAGGACGGAAAATGCAGACCGATAATGGCAGCTTCTTGAAGCGGAGCGGCCGCGCCGACCGTGAGAAAATCATGTACTTTTTTTGCAGTTTCAACGATTCGTTCCGGTGCAATGATGTAGCCAAGTCTCCAACCGGTAATAGAATAGCTTTTTGAAAGAGAACTGCACGAAATGGTGCGCTCAAACATTCCCGGAAGCGTTGCAAAATAGGTGTGAGTATGCGGCGTGTAAACAATATGCTCGTACACTTCATCGGTTATAATGTATGTATCGTATTTTTTAGCATATACAGCGATAATGTCCAACTCTGCCCGGCTGAAAACCCGGCCGCAGGGGTTTGATGGATTACACAAAATAAGTGCTTTAGGGTGCTGTTTAAAGGCAGCTTCAAGCACATCCGGATCAAACCGGAATTCAGGAGGATTGAGCGGAACATAGATTGGTTCGGCGCCAGCCAAAATTGCATCGGCACTGTAATTTTCGTAAAATGGCGAAAATACGATCACTTTATCACCCGGATTGCTCACTGTAAGCATCGCCACCATCATAGCTTCTGTACTGCCGCAGGTGACGACAATTTCTTTATCCGGGTCTATGGGCAAACCGGTAAAAGTGCGCTGCTTCTGTGCCAATGCCTCTCGGAAATTCTGCGCTCCCCAGGTGATTGCATACTGGTGGGGGCCGGATCCGGCAATTTCCGCAAGTCGCGTACTGATTGCGGCCGGCGGATCAAAATCCGGAAAGCCCTGTGAAAGATTTATTGCGTTGTACTGTAATGAAATCCTTGTCATACGTCTGATGACAGAATCGGTGAAACCCGCGGTCCGGGCACTCAAATTTTGCATTTAGACTCCAATTTTTGCGATATACGACTTAATAACATCGGCAGAATGGGCAAAACCGGACGCTTCTTCATCGTTCAGGTGCAATTCAATGATGTCACGGATTCCGTTACGCCCAATGACGGCCGGAACTCCAATATGCAGACCCCGCTGTCCGTACTCGCCGGAAAGTGCGGCAGAAACTGGAAGAATCCGGTTTTCATCATTTAAAACCGCCCGGATAATGGCCGCGGTCGCTGTTGCGATCCCATACATGGTCGAGCCTTTGCTCAACAACACAGCCCACCCGCGGTAGGATATTTGACTGGCAAGCTGTGTAAGATCAATCTGCCGGTATTTCTCATTGTCTGCAATCAATTCCGGCACTGTTTTACCCCGAACTCGAACTTGTGACCATGGTACAATCTGAGAATCCCCATGCTCACCCAGAACATAACCTTCAACACTCTCTGGTGCAATAGTAAAAACTTTCCCCACGATGCTCCGCAACCGGAGCGAGTCAAGTCCGGTTCCAGTACCAAACACACGATTAACGGGAAACCCGGTTTTTTTCCAGAGGTAATGAGTCATCACATCGCATGGATTGCTGATGTCAACTATGATTCCCTTAAAACCGTTGCCAAGCAAGTGCGGAACAATATCATCAATAATTTTCACGCCGTCACCAAGGGTATCAAGCCGGCTTTGATCGGGCCGGGGAAGAGGACCGGCTGAAATAACCGCAATTTCACAATCAGTTGTTTGTGCATAATCATTTATATGAACCTTGAGCTGTACCGGAAGCCCTGCGCGTGCATCTTCAATATCAAAAGCCTCTCCTTCAGCCTTTTTTTCATTAGTATCGATCAACACCAATTCATCAACAAGCCCTTGCATTGCAACAGTATAGGCTGTTGTTGATCCCACATGGCCGACTCCAATAATGGCGATTTTCCTTTTACTGGACATACATTCTCTTCCTTTTATATAATAGGTAATTAGTACAAGATATAGGATATAGGAATTACGAATCAAGATACTACACGCGTCTTCCTAGCAATACCGAAGCGGTCTTCCCTTGAAGACCACCTACGTCTTCCCAGCGATCACTGACTGTGATCCGTAGGGATCACTCATAGGTCAAGCATAGGTTCTTTCTGTATCAATTCCTTTTCATAATGGACCGGTATTGATCGCCGGACTGACCGGTATGAAAGCATTGGTAGAATTTTTCTCGTCAGTACCACTCATCTTTTACAAAGTGCATGCCGATAGTATAGGGCTATTCTCCACCAGTACGGATAGAAACAGAACTCAAGGACGGACAAGACGGAAACCGCCGTAACTGCTACTAAAGGCTGGAATATCGCTGATCCGATTCGCAGAACGCAGGCCCCGCGTAATACTAAACCAAGTGCCGCCGCGAAGAACGTGGTTAAACCCAGAAGCGGCACCCGTTGGATCGGTCTGGTTCCCGCTGCTATAGTCGCCATACCAATCCCAACACCACTCCCACACGTTTGCCTGTTCCGTCCCTACCGGGTGCGTCTCGTAACCACTATTGCTATCATATCAGCCCGCATTATCCACCGAGCTTCCGCTTTGAATACGGTGTTGCACAGGTTTGAGACTGTCCACTTGCTCTATTTACGATGTCAAACGCTCGACCAAGATACGGGAAACGTAGTCGCCGACCGATTGGGCATCCTTGTCGGCGTTATAGCGGAGCATATTTTCAACGGCTTCAGGCAAGTGCAATGTCCGTAGCAATAGTTCACCCCGCGCCGCATCAACAACATGCTGTGCCTTATCCGGCATAGCGCCGTCGCCCTTTTTCCAGATCACCCGTACATCATCACTCATAGTAAGACCTCTTCAAGCAGTTTTTCATACTTTCTCGTTATCAAATCAGCATGTATGACAAAAACCTGACCAGTGTTGCCGGTATCGGTTATCACTTCACGGGCTCGCGCCTTGGTGTCAAACCCCAAATGCAGCAGTTTTTCAGGCTCTTCCCGTAGTTCAGCAATTACATAGGGATCCTCGATGACTGCCAGCATATCAAGTTCCCCTATCCCGTGTTTTCGTGCAGAATCAAGGATAATCATTTATTGTTGCCATATTGACTAGGTCTATACTCCATTACGTATCATTGTCAGCATTAACTGGAATCCGAATGGGTACAGGTCTCGTACCCGTTTCGGTATGGCTGTCAGTTTTCTCGACAAAAGGATTTTATAAGCTTTCGACTTAACAGAGTTATCGTATCACTCATAACTTCTTCTCTCTTAACTCTTCTCACGTTTCTCCGGCCGGCGCTGTTCCATGCCCCTTTCCGCTCCTAGCGCCTCTTGCTGGCAGAACGCAGGGGCGGACAACGCGAAAGCCCAAATAGCTGCAACGATACGTGGGCGTGTAGCCGTTCCGAAAGGCCGACCGCAGGAGCCTAGCGTTGCTGATCCAGTCCCCGCCACGAAGAACGCGGTAAGAGCCTACAGCGGCACCCGTTGGATCAACCTGCGGAGACCTGCTATAGTCGCCATACCAGTCCCAGCACCATTCCCACACGTTGCCGTGCATATCGTATAGGCCATAAGCGTTTGCAGCAAAGCTTCCTACCGGAGTCGTTTTTCCCCGATACGTCCCTTTGGCGCTTCCATTATAGGGATACTTGCCATCGTAGTTAGCCTGACTCGTGCTTACATTGCTGCCCGTACTAAACGGCGTTGTTGTCCCGCCGCGGCAGGCATATTCCCATTCCGCTTCGGTTGGCAGGCGATACCCGTTTGCGTTAGGGTTCCATGTTACATTCATCCCGTTTATGGTATATGCAGGAGTCAATCCTTCCTGTCTGTTCATCCAGTTGCAGTACTGTACCGCATCATTCCAGCTTACACAGACAACCGGGCTATTTTCTGTCTGCGTAAAGTATGGGTTTTTCCAGTTCGCATCCGCTTTCATTGCCCAATTATTATTAATCCATACATACCCGCCGCTGGAGGTCTCCGCTTCTGTCTTATATCCACTCGCATTAACAAAGTGCCGAAACTCCCCCGCTGTTACCTCGTACTTGCCCATATAAAACGCCTTGCTTATTGTTACCTGATGCTGACCTTCATCAACATACCGGTTAGCTTCTGATGTCGGGCTTCCCATCGTAAAGGTGCCGGCTGGTATCTTCACAAAATTTACCGGTATTTCTGATCGAACCGGCATCATGGGCGGTACGTGAATGGGTACCGGTGCTTCTTTCCCGCATACAACCAATACAAGAAAATCTATCATTTCCCGTGCAAGGGTTCGATCTACGCTGTATTCATTAAACATATCATGTACGAGATGGTCTTTCGTTAATTCAATATCCTGTGTAGTTATTATTTGGTTATATGCATCAACTTCCAGCAGGGTACAAAGTCGCCGTATTTCACGCTGACACTTGCCTTCTGCGTAATCAACAAGGGTAGCTCGACAATTTTGTGTGTCCGCAAAGAGGCCGACTCCGTGCTCCTGCATGGCCTTATTGGTGATTGTTTCAAAGTGGGCATCCATTTGTCAATTCTCCATAATTAAATCGTTTTCGCTGCAACTGTATGGCCGGTGGCTATAGTTTCCATCGGCACGAGTTTGCCATTTGTGTCCCGTACTACTGTACTTGCTGGCCAGCCGGAAAAAATTTTAAGCCCGCTACGCGGGCAAAACACCTGATGCTTCACGACACCTTTCAATACTAATCCAAACACACAATCACAAAACCGGACGCAGTGCCTTTCCCCTTCGTCTTGGTGCTACGGCTTAACGCCTTGCACCAGACTTCGGGGACGCAGTGCTTTTACCCGGTCATTGAGCCTGCCGAAATGACAGATGCAGAACTCAAGGACGGACAACACGAAAACCGACGTAGTTGTAACGGCTCGTAGCATCCCTGTAGTTCCGAAGCGCTGACCGCAGGGCCCTGGCGCCGAGGTTCCACTCGCCGCCACGTAGGACGCGGTACGTCCCAGAAGCGACACCAGAAGGATCAGTCTGCGAAGAACTACTATAGTCGCCTTTCCAATCCCAGCACCATTCCCACACGTTCCCATGCATGTCGTACAAGCCCCACGCATTTGCAGTAAAGCTTCCTACCGGAGTTGTTTTTTCCCGATTCGTTCCTGTGGCATTGCCATTATAAGGGTAGTTCCCATTGTAGTTTGCTTGGTCTGTGGTGATGTTATTACCGGTACTGAAAGGCGTTGCTGTCCCGCCGCGGCACGCGTACTCCCACTCAGCTTCTGTAGGCAGGCGGTAACCATTTGCACTGCGGCTCCATGTTACTACCCACTTCAAGTCATCATCGTCTGCCCGGTTATTTGGATCTTTTCGGCTTTTATCTATCGTGTACGCAGGAGTCAGACCTTCTTTCAGGCTCTTCGCATTGCAATACTCTATCGCATCGTACCAGCTCACTTGCTCCACCGGCAGATTATCTCCTTCGAAATAGCTGGGATTCGTCCTCATCACTTCTTGATATTCTTTCTGGGTTACTTCACATTTACTCATATAAAAGTCCCGGCTGATCCTTACCTGATGTTGAGTTTCATCACTGCTTCTGTCCGGCTCACCTTTTGGGCTTCCCATCATGAAGGTACCGGCTGAGATATACACAAACTTCTTCAAGAATGCTTGTCGCTTTTGTTCTGCTAATGCCGCCTGTCGTGCTTGTTCCGCCTGCTGTTCTAACTTTTTCTTTAGAAAGAGAAGATTAGCCACTGCATCAAACATATCAAGATAGGGCAGCGTTTCTTTAGGCATTTCTTGTGCAAGTTCAATGGGAAGCGCGCCGTAGCGAGCTTCATAGTGCTGTATCTCATCAAAAAGCGCATCACAAAGTGGCTTGGCTTGCTGCCGGTAGAGGTCAACCGCTAAACGGCGTAGTAGCTCATAAAAATCATCAAGGATAGGACCAAAGTCCGGATCGGTGATCGGTTTAACCGCGTAGATCTTGTCTCTGGGGATAATGCTTTCAAGGTCCTGAAGTGCGCTGTGGGTATCGCCGAGCAGTACTTTGCAACGGGCAGTATTGTACCGGGATTCAAGCATATCGTTTGAATAGGTATAGGACTGCTCAAATGCCCGCTGTGTCTCCGCGATGAGGCTTTGTACCCCGTCATCTTTGTGTTTAAAGACTAGCAGCTCCTTTGCTTTTGTCTGCCGCGCCAGCCCCAGATAAAAGCATATTTCCGAAGCCATCAGACGCGCCTCACTGTATCCCGCGGTATCCGGTTTGATATACTTTGCCGCGGAACTTAATGCTGTGATAGAAGCATCAAGGTCAATGACACAGCTAAACTCGCCGGCACCGAATAGATAGGTTTTGCCGAGTAAAAACCATGAAATATAATCTGTTTTATTGATCTTAATAGCCTCATTCAGATCCTCTACTGCTTCCTCGTAAAAACCTTTGGTATAACTGACTAATGCCCGGCGGTACAGCTCACGAGACTTGACGAGAAAGGGATTGCTCACATTCTCATTGATAGCGTCAAGTTTATCGCAAATAGCCTGCGAGGATTCTCGCATTGTATCAATCGTACGAGCAAAGCCTATGGCAAAAGTGGATCCGAGTTTTCCCATTTGATAGGAGAGTTCTGAAAAACCGCTTGAAACTTCTCGTGAAAGTTGTGCATTTTGTGCGGCTAACCCTGAAAATCCCGACAATAAGTATCTATTCGTAGCAGTAATATTCCGGGCTATCGCTTCCTGAGATCCAACCACCGCATAGGTCTGTTCTTCTATTGCTTGGGTTATTTTAGCAGATGCCATAGCACCAGTGGCCACTGTAGCTGCGCTAATATCATCGACCATAGCCGAAGCTACTTCTACCATATAATCACGGTAATCACTATCACCAGAGTAATATGGTACTAGCTGTACGTTATTTGACATTATAATCTTCCAATTTCCATAATAATCGTTATGGAGACAAATTGATTCCGGTTCCAATCCGGAGTATGATGATAAAGATGATATATCATCAAGATCATTGTGAAAAGTACCGAGTCTTAATTACAGCGGTTGTTCTGTGTCAGCCGTCATGACTGCCCTGCAACAAAAACTGGAAACATATCGGAGAATTGAGAGCGAGGCTTGTCCGGCAGGGTTTCTGCTTTGTATACTTAAATCCGGAGGATTTTATGAAGAAGATGTTTATTGTTGTGTCTGCACTGCTTTTACCAGTCAGTCTGTGGGCTGCCGGATTGCGCGCTCCTAGGGCCCCAGCAATTTCAATGTCGGGACCAAGGGTCGGAGCCTATATTCGTACATGGGGCATGGGTGCGACACAGGAAGAGTTTGACCAGGGTGTTCACTGGACAGCTGATCAGGTCAAGGGTGAATACCTCACTGATCTCATTATTGCGTTTGGATTGATCGATCAAAATGATAAAACATCGATCTACATTCCGGACATGATAGATACGCCGTCCAAGTTCCGGCCCGGTGCTACAGTTCCCGGCTTCAAAACATTGTGGCACGAAGTGGCGGCACTCAAAGCTAAGTACCCGCACCTGCATGTGAGTCTTTCGGTCGGTGGCTACCTCGCGGAGTTCAGCGATACAATGGCCGATCCAACACTGCGCGCACGCTTCATTATTAATGCGATGATTATTGTCGCTTCTCACAACCTCGATGGTATTGATATTGACTGGGAGTATCCGGTCGGCCCTGATTGGGGATCGGAGATCAAAGCTCGGCCCGAAGATCGGGAGAATTACCTTGCATTGCTGATGGAATTGCGTACTGCGCTCAACGCTCTCAGCAAAGAAACCGGCAAACGTTATAATCTTTCAACCGCGGTTCCAGCGAGTGCGTGGTTTGTACAGAAGAATGATGTCATTGCGGCAGCAGAGATTGTCGACTCGTTCAAACTCATGGCCTACGATTATTACGGTGGCTGGAGCGGTCAGACCGGACACCTTGCAAACTTGAGCAACAACCCGGCAGACCCGGACTGGGGCGGCTGGAGTACCAAGCAAGCGCTTGATGCCTACTTGAATGCCGGCATTCCTGCCAATAAAATGATGCTTGGTATTGCTTTCTACGGCAGGGCGTGGAGCGGTGTACAGGACGGTGGTGTCAATGGACTCTACCAAAAATATACACAGTCCGCATATCCGGACGGACTCCCCTGGCCAAAGATCAAAGAGCTCCTACAGCCCGGTTCCGGCTTTACCCGTTATTGGGACCCGGTCGCGGAATCTCCCTTCCTTTACAATGGAGATGTCTTTGTGACCTATTCAGATGCAGAGGCAATCGCACTGATCGCCGCGTATGCAAAAGAAAAGGGGCTTGCCGGCATCTTCACCTGGGAGTATGCACACGATATTAATGCAGAACTGCTCCAAGTAATGGCAAAAAGTGGACAGTAGCCGTACAATCCGTAC
>BOBG01000047.1 GCA_026002265.1 Spirochaetia bacterium | reverse complement strand
CTGCCTACCAATAATGATGTTGATAACGTATCATTAAACACTTCATAATTCGCACCATAGGCACTATTCCACGAGCATAGAGACGCGTCGGCAATAGTTGCCGGGTAGGTTGAATTATTTAAAGCCACTACTTGCGAGGGCTGAATCCGGTTATTCCAATCGACACTGCCGATTAAAAACTTATAGTCTTTAGGGGATATGTGCAATAAATTATACGGATAGGCAACATTTATTTGATATAATTCATTGGTGATCTGCTGTAATTCCGGTGGTATAGTACTTCCCACGCATACAACATATTTATTATTTATGACGAAATAAGTGGTTGTGCCATATTTAGATATATCGACTGTTTCAATCTCAGCAGAGGGAGCAATAATAACCGTGTTATATGATACTGCGAATGGTTTGCCGTTTGACCATATCACGCCGGCTTTATCTGAGACTGCAGCATACCTTATTCTATTAAATAGTGACGATAAAGCAGAGCTGTATGTACCATTCTGCAGTTTCTTTCTGCCATAATCAGTTGCGGGAATTATTCCATCAGTGTCAGTATCGGCAAGTTCAAGATGTAATGTACCGATTGCTTGCCGCCAATACGCGTGTAATGCACCATCAACCGTAAATAAGATATTATCGCCGGGGAAAAATGTTTCACTGTAAGTATATTCACCATCGGATAATGGGTTAGAATATGTTACAAAGGTGAATGAGGTTATATCCCAGTCGGTAGTGGTGAATAAGAGCGTACAAGAAATTTTATTATCAAGTAAATTACCTGTGGGTACGAGCGTGTCATGCAAGTAATAAAGTAGTATACCGTCTTGCAATGGAGTCAATTCACCATAACTACCGGGAATATAGGTTATGTGTGCGCCTTTTATCACATACGTTTTACCAAAGATATTGGTATTTACCGTGTATTTATTATCATTATATTGCTCGGTTAACGTAAACGTTCCATCATTAAATTTAGCGACAAATAAATTATCAGCGAGAGGAATATCATACCTGATCGTGTTTATGCAAAAAGCGACATTCGATTTAATCAAAATATCATAAGAATTATTGATTAACTGAACTGAAGTCCTGCCCGGTAGGTCTTGTATATCAACTAGTTGCCTAGCATCCGGCTCTTTCTCTATATCAAATAATCCATTATCTAACGCATTAAAGGTTAGTATCTCCGCTTGATTAGCCGAGACTATATTGACCACTAGTAGCTGGTTATTCCTAACGGTAACATACTCTGCTGAATTTTTATATATCGGTTTTGAGACGAATTCATAGCCGTTAAATGCTTTGAGTAATGTACGGTTTAATAAAAGATTAGTATCCGGATCAAACTTAAGCGCATCACCGTTAAAAGTGATGCTCCCCTCGCCGATGTCTTTCATATCAGTCGGATACAATGCACCATTATAGCGGTATGCCTGACATTTTTTAAGAGAAGGAGCTTCAATCGGCAGTATCTTTTCACCGACTCCAAGATTACAATCAGTATTCCAATCTATTGTAGAGGTTGCCATTATGCTGTTCTCTTCCACAGCCGGATCGTGTAGTTGACCGGCGTGACGTGCGAGCTTGCGCTGTATATTGGGCTTGACATGGCTGCGTTGATATTAATCCAACCGTACCATTCGTTTTTGTTGTTATCAGCAGTCATGCCAAGTGCCACTCTATCGCTCCAATACAGCGCCCCACTTGATTGTGGATTGCTCGGCCAACTGGTGGGTCCGGTGACATAGCCGGTGATATTTGGCAAGCCCTCAGCTTGAGGACTTCCCCGTGAGGTTTGAAATGATAAAGCATCGCCGCCTTCTCCTCTAAAAAAAGCGCCGTCGAAGCCGGTTAATTGCGTCCATGTTCCGTAAAGATTTAATTGTGCCGGCGAAAGTTCCCCCGGATATTGTGTATAGACATAGCCCACCGGCAAACAGGCTTGTATTGCGTTAGCTTGAGCGGCATTTGCCTTTGCTGTTGCGTTAGTTGCTGCTGTGGAAATAGCGTTAGCTTGAGCATTATTTGCTTTGGTAGTTGCATCAGCGGCTGCCGCAGCTTGAGCATTATTTGCTTTAGTTGTGGCATCACTTGCAGCTGTTGCCAATGTGGCAGTTGCTTTATTATCAGTATACTCCTTTGCATCAGCTAAAACAGATTCATCTTGCTCGTCAACATACTCCATCGTGACTAAATGATCCGCTATAACATTCGAACTTTTTAGTAAGGTATAATAATCAGGGTTATTAGCAGGATGAGGTAGTGCATTTATATTCATAGCCGGTATGGTGGTATTTTTAATGGTATTTATATCACTTTCAGTATCAGAAACCCTACTTTTTAAGGTTGACCAACCGTTGACCGATCCGGTATTATCGGCATTACCGGATATATTCCCATCAGTAGCCGAGGGAGTTATTATTCCGGCAGTAGTAGCATTAAATAACGGAATATCTTGATCATCATACCGGGAAAAAGCCCAGTTTAATGACCCGCCCGTACTTTGTACGAGGATATAAATAGTCTGATGATCCTCATGGCTTTCATCATCAAGCACGAAGGTATAATCATTGACAGTCCATTTGGAATCGATAGCCGCGCTCATTAAATCGGCATACGAATCATAACTCACACCGACAAAAACGCCTAATTCCTCTAAAGACTGCATCCGGGTCTGTAAATCGGCAATCGCTTTATGGTCTGAATTCGGCATAAACCCGGCAGCGTCATTTGATACCATTGGGAGATTCAAAGTTTTATTATTCTGCGTGCCGTTTAGATAGTGCCGGTACAATGTCATGGTAACAGCAGATTCTTCCGGAGTGGTTATGGCATCATATACCAACGATACAGGGAATGTTTTATCGACTTTATTGGTATCAACATAATTTTGCAAATTACTAACTGCATTATCCGCGTATTGCTTAAGGGAAGGGGTAATATCATTATCGAGACGGTCATCAGTATAATTTTTTGCACTTTGAAATGTTGCATTTGCTGCTGAAACAATACTCGCTGAAAGTGTCGATAAAACCGAGTTAATCGAATTATCTACTTGCGATTTAGAGTATGTTTCGTCCTTTTTATAATAAGGTCCGAGGTCAATGGCAAAGCTCCCCATCGACACCCATTCCCCATCAGACGAGACATACATTGTCATAATATCTTGCACTGTATACACTTGACCGTTTGGAATATTCGCTATATTCGGTAAATTATTATAGGTCGGCACTAAACCCTTAAATATCAGTGCACCTTTAACTGTCGATAATGCTTGATAAACTGACGTTCCGGGAACGAATTGAATATCGGTACTATCAAGTGTTATGTTTACATATAACGCTTTACCATTTATTGTCCGGGAAGTAGGAACGTAGCCTGATAATGAAGTAGCTAATGCCTGATATAATTCCGATTTAGTCTGATTTTCACTCGTTGCTACTGTGTTAATAATATCCTGCGACAATAAATTATCAAGATTAGTGATTGCTGATTGCCTATTGGCAGCTTCTTGAGAGGCTTTATTATCGGTATATTGTGTTGACTGTTGGAAGGTATTACTTATCATACCATCAATAGTCGGCTGATCATACGTTTCACGTTTGGTATAATAATTTTGTAAATTGATCTGAAACTTACCCATGTATTCCCACGTATCATCAGTGAGCAGTTTATACATGGTTGACGCATTATCGTGAGAACTATCCGATTCAACTATATAAACGTCACCCGGAACCGGCGGGTCAATAGTTTGCAGATCGGCGAGTGTTGGGACCGATCCTTTAATATTAAAGAGTGCTTGCTTGTTTAAGTGCATCATAAACCGTTGTATCATCGCCGAATCCAAGTGGTATAAGGCTGGAGTCAATTATCGGATCGGCTTGGATTTCAAGACCATTTACGGTGTTAGTTTTATCGGCTTTAGTATCAATTAAACTACTTATACCGGGAAGGTCAGTATCATTTATCGTATTGATTAAAGATTGCAATCTGTTAATAGAATCGGTTATAGACTGCAATGCGTTAGCTGAGAGCGGATCGTCAATGTGAGTGCCGGTAGTGGGTACAAAGCTCTCTATATCACGCTGAATGGCAACGATGACCCGGTTAATATCCTGTAACGTAAGCTCTTTTGCCCGGTACATTAAATATCCTTATATCTTATACGCGGTTGCTTGCGCCTCATTACCGCAGTAATAGGCTGCTTATTGTGGTCGAATAATTTGATTTCTATGTTTGAAATACCTTGATTCTTTTCAATTAATTCTTCAAACTGTTTCAGAGTCCATTCATAGGGTTGTTTAACCAATATCTTATTGACCGATTCTTTATATTCATTAAATTCATTTTCCCATTCTATTGTAATTAATTCATTCTTCTGTTTCGTGATGTAATTATGCACTATACCCCATAAGAAATAACTTAATGCAAAAGTAAGTGGAATACCGATAATAAAACACAGTGTAATTACAATTATCTCTAGCATATTTAATACTCCTATTTACGTAAATCGACCGTTTCAATTAAATTCCCATGCCGCCTGACAAAGGACGGTCTTTCCCTCACATAAATCGGCGGCTTACCATCTACTACAATGCCTATTTCCGCAAGGTACGTGTAGGCCCATATTTCGTACCTGAAAGGAGTCACGTTCATAGGCAGTTTAGAGACCTTGTCCACAAAAGTCCCAAGCTGCTCTAAACGTCTTTCTATCCAAAAAGACCAGCCCTGATTTGAATGCCCGGAACTATCCCAGTTAAAGAGAATAGTATAATCACCTTCCTCACATACCGGCTCTTTATGTTTAATTCTAATTTTACGACTTAAATACCGGTTTATCACTTCGGGCGGCACGGTATGTGTATCGCCACGTTGCTCTTGTACCAACGTTTGTAGAGCGTAAAGTTGACCGAGTGGAGTCGCTAAATGATATTGATTAAACTCTTGCAAGGTATGTTTACCGTTGACCATTTCTGTATACGCCTCATCATTATCCGTTTTGTATGCTGTATTATATACTAATTCATACGTGTTGTAAGTATATTTATGAGTGTACCGTTGTGCATAACAGTTAGCAAGCGCACCGGGGTATGTAATATATTTCTCTTTCATCTTATTCAATACCTCAAGTGCTATCTCTTCTGCTACAAAGCCAAAATCCTTATACGCATCACAATCAGTATATTTGATATTCTTTTTTAGGACAGACTCGGACATCGCAACTAACTCCGGGAATAAGTCCCAGAGAGTTTTATCGTCATGCGATTCCCGGTACCGCTTTTGCACTTCATTAAAATGACTGTAGGTATCTTTCACCTTATTCATTACTCGTAATATATCATAAAAATCTATTTGTGTCGATTCTTTTCCATTTTTATTTTTGGAATAGTCGAAAGTTCAATTTTAGTATGTTGACTAACATCTTCTTTAAATTTATCTTGTGCTGGTTTCTTCTTTGGAATAACCGGTTGACTATCGGTTTCTGCTACGGTCAAGTTACATTCATAGCACCATTGCCTAAAAGCATAACGCAGACTTGCGACAATATCCTCGTGGTAATAATCGTCATCTAATTCTAATACTTTATTACCCTGATCATCTGATTTCCAAATAATTTGATCGCATTCATCAGCAAGTGCCCCGTCTTGCGGAATGGTGATTATTCCCCGTTTCATAAAATCAGCTAGTTGTTGAATAGCAGACACTTTTGCATATTTATAGCAGGGCCATACTGGCAGTTTATATTCACTGTAAAGAGTCTGCGTCTCCATTGGATTTGCAGAGTCCGCATAAAACTTAAAATTCAATGATAGGTTATGTTTTATGCAATAGTTTTTACCGAAATGATAGGCATCAGTAACTGCCTGCACTATTTCACTGAATAATAATCCTTTCTTTTTGAATTCATATATTACTTCACCGGTCGCTTGAGATTTATTGTAGGCAAGTAACACAATGGAGAAATAATCCCGCATACCATAATCGATTCCACCGATTACCCCGGTCGGGTTTAGTAAAGGATTAGCCGTTGTCTTATAGCCGGAATAGACGATTAAATCTTCGTCATAAATCATCTCGCCCAAAAACTCACGCCGGAATTTTATGTTGGTTGCCGGGTCAATCCCACGGTTTGCTATGATAGCATCCATTTCACCGCGTGCATCGGGCAGGAAGGTATTATCAAGCATCGTCCAGTGGTATTTTTTCCACCGGTGGCTATAAAATGCCTCTTCAAAATGGGTCTTTTTCGTAACCGGTGGAGTTGACGACATAACTAATTGACTGTCGGTAAAATCGGTTCCATTGATCTCATAAACTCTGCTATGGCTTGCCGCTCATCAGGGGTGGCTTTAGTCATCAACTCATTCAATTTTCTTTGCTCATTAATCTTAAGATCACTCGTTAATTGCAGCACCCCCATAGCCTGCTGACCTTGGAGACCTAATGTTTGGATTTCGTGAGCGAACAGTGCTGTTTCTGCCCTTTCATTCTCGGCGAACTGCTCCCCTCGAGCGATTTTCTCTGCCTCTATTCCTATTAGAAGGTTCTTGGTAGCGGTCGAAAATTCCAAGTTTTTTAATCTTTCATCGGAGTCAAGCGTCTGCGTCAGCGCTTTAGCCGCCGCTTCTCTATCTTTGTCAGCAGTCTCAGTATCAGATTGCCGCTGTTCCCTTTGCATAGTAGCATCATGCGTCCGTCCTTCCCGCCTATCAGTCAGTCCAATTTCTGCGGTCTTAGTCACCCCGGCGAGGGTTTGATCAGCTCCATACTGCTGTGCTTTGGCTAGTACTTGCGTTCCGGTTAATGTCTTATCGGCTGCATATTCCTGCGTTTTCGCTGTCACCATTGCAGCATATTCCGTGGCGGCAGCTTGCGCTTCTACGCCTTCCAAGCCTTTATCAGCCGCATATTTTGCAGCTCGCTCTTGTACCTCTGCGATATACTTTCCCGCTTCTGCCTGAGCCTCGATTCCTTCCAAGCCTTTATCGGCACAGTAACGTGCAGCCGCTTCGGTTAAATCGGCTTTGTATTTCTCGGTAGCAGCCTGCACATCGGCAGTGTATTTCGTTCCAGTTAACCCAAGTTCCCCGAGATAAGTATTGGTTTCTTGCGTTGCAAGCGTGCCGGCAAGGTGCTTATCAGCCACATACCGCCCCATAGCCGCTCGTGCCTCTTCGCCTTTGTAGCCCATATCTGAAGCATACCGTGCGGCATCATTGGTAAGATCGGCGATGTATTTTTCCTTATCGACATTCTTATCGGTGATCAATTCATTCGATCGTGCCTTTACAATTTCGCCGGCAAGTACTTGATTTGCAACATACATTGTTACAGCATTGATGCCATTTTGCCCGTCCAAACCTCTATCGGCGCAGTATTGCTGTGCAGCCGCCATGAGTTGATTCCCGCGATCTGTTACCTCGGCATTGGTAATCGTTCCTTGTAACTCATTATCCGAAACATATTGCCCCAGTGCCTTTTCGATTTCTTTCGTCAAAAGATTCGTGGCATTGGTATCCTTCGTTGCATCAAAACCCAGCTGCGCTGCAAAGTTTTTCGCAGCCTGCTCCATTCCGGCTATGGTGATCGAGCCATCTTGATTAATCTGTGCTACAGTTTTTGCGGTGTCTGAATTAGTCTCGGCAATCTTGACATTTGAACCGGCAGTTATAATGGTACCTTCGAGGGTGTCTTTAGATGCTGACTGTGCAGTTGCATTATTCATCTTTGCGATCTCTAACTGGGTTGCTAAATCGGCACTCTGCTGACTCGCGGATTCCATCTTGAAGCCTTGATCGCGCCGGGCAGCGAAATCGCTAAGAGCAGCGTCCAATAGCAGGCTTTTGGTGCCGGCTATTCCATGCAATATCCCGGACAGCCCAAACATGAATTGAGTCCACTTTGCGTCTTTCTCAGACGTGTCCTTGGTAATACCAAGCACAAGTGCGAGGGAATTAGCCAGTGTCCAGCCTTTGTATTGATGTATCGATTCCTTGTCAGGTGTGCCTTCTCTGGATGCGGGTGTGCCTTCTCCGACTTCCGAGATGGTAAAACCATCGGGGCCTTGTGCAGTCTCCTCTTTGAATTCCTCTTGGAGCGCGATTTGCGTTTCTTCATAGGCGGCTGCGGGTGAGCTTGGTAACTCAGGGTCATTCGGATCAAAATCAGGTGGCTCCGTGATCGGATTCGTCTCTATTAACTCCGTGCGTATTTTCTCCGCAGCTGGTGACGTCGGGTCATCGACAAGAGTCTGAATTTCCTCTTCCTCGGTATACTCCTCTTCCTCCTCAAGCCAGTCTAAATTCTCATCCTCGGACGGCTCTTCCAGCTTGGCAGTCTCCGGCTCGTGCTGAACCGGTTCGGTTGCTTCCGGTGGTACCGGTTCCGGTGCGGGTTCCGGCTCAGGCGTCTTTGGTGCCGGTGTGGAGACCTCGTGAGGATTCCCGCCTTGTGAATAGTCTAACCCTTGCGGAGCGGCACTCTTTACCGGTTCCGGTGGACCATTCATTCGACCCGGTTGGGTAGACTCCACTTTTCCCGGTGCTACAGGTGCTGTTTGAGCCGGTGCCGGAGTAGACTCAGCGTGAGGATTCCCACCTTGCGAATAATCCAATCCTTGTGATCCCGGTGCCGGAGTCTGATCCGCTGTTTCAGGGGCCGGTTCCTCATAGGGAATTCCTGGGTTCACCTGTTCCCATATATATCTCCTTGACTTATCACTCATCCTTGTTGCCATTCTGTACTCCTTATTCCGGGGCCACCGGTTTGACTGTCATAGTGTCAACAATATTCCCCACAGCATCCGCTGCTGCCGGGATAGCTTTCTGCCACGCTTCACCTGCTGCGACCTCCGCTTTTTGAGCATTGACCGCTGAATTGGCTGCGTTTGACAAGGTAGCTGTCGCGATACCGCCCTGCTGACTCATATAGTTATTTGCGGCATCGACTTTCATCTTGTCGGCTTCCAGTGCCATATTTGCCGTGTCAGTCTTCGCCGCGTGTTCTTGTTGCGCTTTGTTAATAGTGCTTGTAAGTTCGTTTCCGGCACTTTGTGTACCGGTTTGCAAATTGGTAGCTGATTGCTGCTGCTGGCTTTGCAGATTGGTATTCTGCGCGGCTTGCTCTTGCGTTGCTTTCCCTTGAATCGTGTTTAATGTCTGTTGTGACTGTTGTTGTAATTGCTGCGTTTGTGCTGCCATAGTATCACGGGCACCGCCGATGGCAAGATTAGCCGCTTCTTTAATGCTACTGACCGTATCATCTTTTACCGCGGTATTCACCTGACTCTCGGCTTGTTGCTTTGCCATTGCTTGCTGGTATGCTTTCTCTTGCGCTGCTTTCGCGGCATCAATATTCATCTGTTGAATCGATGCTTGTAACTGCTGCTGCCGGGCAATCTCCGCCTGATTCTCTTGGGCCTGCTGATTCGCCGCGGCCATTTGATCCACACCAGTTTGGTTTGCATTACCCACATTCGCTTGGAAGGTCTGTCCCTCCAGCCCGAGTTGAGCTTGTTGATCCTGCCGGATTTGATTCGTTTGGAGTTGAGCGTTTTTGTCTGCAACGTTTAACTGAGTCTGTGCCGCAGTATTGAGATTCTGGGCAGTATTACTAAAATCAGTTTGCCGTTGGCCCTCCTCCAACTGCGCGAGGGCTTGGGCTGTGCTCATACCGGTCTGAGCCGCAAGCTGTTGAGCTTGTAACCGGAGTTGTTGAGCATTGGCCGCCGCCTGCCGGTTGCTGTCGATGCTATTTATAAAGGCCGTTTTGGAAGCGTTGGCCGCTTCAGTGGCTCCCATTAATGCAGCCGATTGCTTATTCATTCCGGCTTGCCGGGCAGCTTGCTGGGCAGCGTTCCCGGCTTGTTGACCGGCAGCCTGCGACATCACAGCCGATTGACCGGTTGCCAGTTTTGCCTGATTCCCTACTTGTTGGGCAGCCGTTCCCAGCTCATCATGTGCCGATTGCAGCGCCTTCATTCCGGTATCTATAGACGTTTTGAGATTGGCAGAGATCGTTTCTCCGCGCTCGGTCATTGTGGTATTCAGATTATTTAGCGAATCGCTTAATCCTGTACCAATACTGCCGGTTTCCTGCTCATATTTGCTCACCACATCGGAAATCGCTTTTTGCGCTGCATCATTGATTGCAGTGCCTTGCGCTGCGTATGATTGGACGTATTGTGCTACTTTGTGTTCACGCTCTTCAATAACCTTCGCGTATTGCGCTTGGACGAGTGCCGATTTCCCCTGCGCTGTCTGCTCTAACTCTTGCACCTTCGCCTGATAGTCGTTCATATACGTGGACAACTCGCCGGCGAGTTTCTCATCGGCAGACGACATCATCGTAGCCATCGACGCAATGGACGCACCCTGCGACAATCTATAGGCATTGACTGTTTCGGCTCTTTCCTGCTTCGACATCCCGGCAGTTGCTTGGACAAATCCATCATACTGCTGAATGTTTTGCATCACCTGATCGGAGATCGCGTCAATCACTTGCCGGCTATCATTGTAGGCAGTGTTTGAAATGCTTTGACTTGCTTTGAGATAAGCTTCTTGCGCCTGATCCATCGTCAAGTTAAAATCTTTCATCAAGCCCTGTGTGGTCTGACTATAGGCTTCTATTCCAGATTGTAGATTCTCCGATAATGCTTGATCTAACTTTTCACGCTCGGCTTGCACCAGCTTATTAGTCTCTGCGTACTCGTCTATAGCGGCATTAAGCTGGTTATACGACTCTTCGATCTTTGCCATCCGCTCGCGGGCAAGTTGGCGATCCGCCTCGGCCTGCTGCGCTGCTGCCTTCGCTGCCTTTGAAGCTGATACAGCCCCTATGATCGCGGAACCGATTGCACATATACCGCCGATGAGTGCCGTAAACATTATTTAAACCTCCGCTTCTTGAGCCGGTACGCATAATTATTCTGAATAGCAATACTAGTGACCAATTCAGCCCAGTACTGAGTAGCCAGTTGATCGATTGCCTGATCAGCTTGCCGGGCTTCTATAAGGAATAACCGGGCAAGCTCTGCTTCGAAGTAATGATAATACGCAGTGCGTGGATAATCTAACAGCGTGTCCGGAAGGAATCCAATCATTTCACGGGTGCCATTTAATTCGTAAATAACGCCATAGCCGGACTGATCATTGTGGTCAAAGTCAATCAGTTCAATGCTGCCAGTATTCCCGGCGCGCAAGAGCGGCTTCACTTCCCACGCGTCATGTTCAGACACGATCCGGACCATTCGGCTCAGACCGTCATTCGAGATGAGTTGCTCGGCAATATACGGGTCACTGAATATGACTTTCTCTAACGTGTAGTTCTCCAGTGTTAACCGCGGTGCAGCCGGAATCCATTCAATGATACCGGACTCTATCGTATAATCTTGCAGATCGTGCAATAGCTCATGGGTCTCCGGATCGTACCGGTAACGCTGCCCCCATAGCCGATGGTAGAAAAACTCCTCGTCAAACGACGATGTAGTACCGTTCCAGTCAACCAAAAACCTATCACCTGCCGTGTCGATATAACCATACGCATAGTTTGACCATTTGTCTTGGAAGAGCGATTGCACGTCAGAAACTAATAGCGCATTAGTATGATCGTATACTTCATTACCGGATAAATAGATAGGCAGTCCGTTGACTAATATATATTCAGACACTGCCCCTACCGGTATAATTGTGTTGAAGGTATCTTCTTTCAAGTCATGGATTTCAAATGCACCGTTGACCAGCGCGGACGCATACATTCCATATATATGATCATAAGGTACCGGTATTCTCTCCCTCGGTATCGTTAAGTCTTTACACTTCGGATAATAACGCAGGATATACTTTTGATTCTTTAAATAATCACCAATAAATAAAGTATCACCTTGCAGGAAGTATTGCCCATCGCGAGGTTCGTGATCGGTGCGTTCTACCTCGTCCCCCTCTACAAGTCTTCCACCTCTATGGATTAACCGGTAGATACCCCGGATCTTTAATAGATCCTGCGGAACTTCAACCGCATTATGTACAATAGTATCTATCGATCCATAATCCTCTGCTTTATCCACAATAAAATCATATATCCTATCGTAAACTGAATTAACGAGGTAGAGTATCCGGTTATAGGATAAGATATTCGATCCGGCAAGCTGTGATAATTCAAGGGCAGATGTAACTATTTCGCTGGTAGTATGCGTCATTAGCCTATTCTCCCTGCGGGCGTTGCTCTCACGTGTGGAGTGATCCCGCCAACGTCTGCCACTCCGGACTCCGCGGACACCGGCGCCTGTACCGGCAATGCACCATTCTGTACCTGAATTCCACCCTGTGTCGCGTGTGGATCCGTTTCAATGCCGCCTGCCGATGTCAACGGCGCAAAAGCTACATTATCCGGACCTTCCTCACTCGGTTCCGGAGCACCTTCTTCCCCAGCCGGTGCCTCGCCAGTGTGTGCCGGCTTTTCGGTCTGCATCATGACTTCCTTATTCTTGTTGTAGAGTAGTTGTAGCCGCCCAATCTCGTCTGTCTTGTCACCGCCTTGTCCATAGAATTGGTTTTGCAGTGCAATGATTTCCTTTTCCAATGTCGCATAATCAACAAATATCGGAATCTGTATCTTCTTTAATTCCTTTTCAGGTAGTGTCAACGCATCGTTTATGATGCGCTCTACACTGTCATTCACCGCAGACACTTCATTAAAGGCCGATTCAATATCCGGCATATCCATATACTCACCGACTTTGTAATCCGGTATTGCCTTCATCTCCACCATCTTAGTAATCATTTCCAATCGCTTTTCCGGGTCATTTGATAAGGAAGCTGTCGCGGTAAATTCAATTTTTACTGCGTCTTTTTGCTGCACAACCTCTTGCCACTTCAAGCCGGCGCGGTTTTTATCCTTCGGCAAAATATCCTTGTCCTCGTCTACACTATCAAGGTACATCCTTGCCACATCTACATAAGCCCGAATGACGGTATTCTTTTGAGTGTTAAACCGGACCGTCTCTACATTCTCCATCGTCTCAAGTGCCTTGCCGGAAGCGTTGGCACCCAAAGGGTTTGTAGATTGAGATGATAATTCTGATATACCGGATACAAATTGCATCAACTCTTTTATTTCCCGGCGCTCGTGCATAAACTGTTCATTGATAAAAGCAGGCGTCGCAGTTATGACCGGGTTAGAGGTCATACCGGGTACCGGTTTGTATTCCACTACATTCCCGGCACCTTGATCCAACTGGGTGAGTTTCAATTCACCTTCCGGCACAAAGTGGGTATTCAGCGGAGAGTTTTCGCTGGCATAGTCGATGGCCCGATCCAGCTTGTTATACCGGATCTGCAGTTTAATCAGATCGTCTACCATCGAGGTCGAGCGGTCACCGTTGGTCGGCTCATTGAAATTAACGATGCTCAATGGAATCTGCTCACCGCGATACGTATCGCGCTTTACTGATTGACCGTTTATAAATAACTCTTTGATGTGGTCAACCGTGTCAACGTACAGCTCAAGTTTCACATAGAAGTGGCTATCATACCTGGTGTCATAATCCTTGAGGAGAGAAGCTGGGAAATTATCTTTTACTACTAACAATTTTGTTAGTTTGCCGTACTCAAATTCAGACGGGAGTATAGCAAATTGCCACGGTGACAATGACTCTGCCATGGTGGTGAATGGGTTGAGAAACACGCCGGCTGCATCGTAGATGCAACTTAGCTTGAAAGCTTTGGTGATTATCTTATTGATGTTGTACGTGGAGTACAAATCATCAAAAAACAACTGGACCTGTTTCACGACTCGTTTCGCAGCCCAATCGCCGTGAATCGGTGTGAGCAGCGGTCTGACCTTTTGGTTAGCCATCTTTGAAACGAGTGTGTCGATGTTAGACTTGATCCCGTTGTAGGCAGAGAGTGGGAACTCTGCCTCGTCATAACCACTCCAGCCGTAGTCTTCATCAGGGTAGCCGAGCGCGAGATCATAACCGAGGGGTACGCTGTCACTGAGAGACAAGGGTTCGCCGTGGAGACTGCCCCAGTAGTACCGGAAATTCCGCCGGTATTTTGACTGACCTAGCATCGTCCGGCTCCGGAGCGCGGATATGATCCGCTCGTGGAGCGATTTTTTGTCGAGAGCCATCATAAATCCAAATGTTCAGACAAGACCTTGAAGTTGGGCTTTTCTTCCGCCAACTCTTCATAATCTTCCGGTAGATCCTCATCGTCGTTCTGTGCTTGGACTTCCTCGGCAGCTTCACCCATCTCAGTAGCCATTTCAGTCATAGTCTGGGCAGCTTCGGTATCGCCTTTCTGATTCAACACAGCGGCTAGAGACTCGTATAACTGCTCCTGCTCAGTGAAATAGGTTGTCAGTACTGTTTTGATACTGTCTTCACTGACACCGCCCTTCCGGGATTGCTTTATCCTCTCGTACAAGGATTTTCCCTCGTCCCATTCGTCACCAAAGACTTTCTTTTTGAGCGGGTTCACCTTGTCGATATGCTCGCCCCAATCGGAGGAGAATTGGTTGTAGCCCTTTTCGTCATTCATTTGCTCGATGAGCGATTCTAGCTCTGCGATCTTCGCAAGCGCACTTTCTTTTGTTGCCATACCCTTATATACATTTTTTTTTGTCAGACCTTCCGGTAGGAGTACCCGGCTTTTTTCACCCGCTTATCCAATTCATGACCGACTGAGGGAGCTACCCTCAACGCTTCCGGTATATTTCCGGGTACATCATCGTACTCGTATTCACTACCATTGTTAAAACGGACTTTCATTTTCTTCTTCTCTTTGTCATACCCTACAGCCCGGACGTTTGAAGAGGAAACACCCACCATCTTGGTACCATCACTGGATGCCCTCGGCTTCGAGGGAGCCTTATTCCCCTCAGGATTATGATCCTTGACCCCTTCAATATCCACCGGGCGTGATTGCTTGGTGAGTTGGGTCCTTTTCCCTTTGATATTGTGGACGAGTGAGGTATCTCCCCATTCTTCTTCCCCGCCACTCTTGGTATTCCCAAAAATCTTGTTTAATACATTCATGATTTCTTTCTCAAGTAGCCAGCAACACGGTCATAGTTCCGGACGTTAATTTTCGCACCGTCCTGAGCAAAGCCGTCCTGCTCTAACACGAGCATGAACGTTTCATACACCTCTAACACGATAGCAACATGACCATATTTATTACCCGGTGTTGCAGTAAAAACGACTACGTCTCCGGGAATCGCTGCATCACACGATAAAATCCGGTCATAGTACTGTTTCTCTACCGGTAGAGAATCATATTGAGTATAAAGCTCGATTGCACCGATCACGCCTCCGGTATGCGGGAGATTGAATACGTCTTTATTGTACTGCCGGAACAGATCCACACACTGCGCTCCGTAGTACCCGTCAAAGTCGCATTTCTTTCCGTACCATTTATTCACGAATGTTTTAAGGGTCATGCCCTTATATACATCGCTATTTTACAGCTCACTGGCGTCTGATATACCGGTTCTCTCCTTTCTTCTCGATCTCGCCGGCTGTCACCATCTCCATAATGAATGATTCCATCATAGGAACGTTCATGAAGCCGGATTTATGCTGGTTACAGTACGCGACCATCTCCTCTATGGTCATCGGGAAGGCTGACAGGTACTCGAACAGCGCGTCTACCAACTGCGCTGGGCTTGCGGATTTCTCATTTTTTTCTGGTTTT
>BOBG01000046.1 GCA_026002265.1 Spirochaetia bacterium | reverse complement strand
ATAGTAGGATCGCATTCATCGGCTCTCAAGATCGTATAGCGTGTATCTGGATTGTGTAGATACGTTGAAATGGCAGCGCCTATAATTTTCATTTCAGATGGCGTCACGTTATTATGTTTCAGCTCATTTATTATAAATTTGTCGGACTTTAAATTTAAATCGTCAAGCATATCCCTATCCAAAGGATGACTAACTTCTGTAAGACTACTGGTATCAGTAAACAAACCATAGTAAAGAGCTGTCGAAACATCAGGATGGGCAGCAAAATTAAACTGCTCCTCATTAAGCATATTCCAAATAATAGTCGAGCAACTGCCTAATTGATTATTAATAAGGCTTATTATATTAGGCAATACGGGCTGCCTTGATTCAATATGATGGTCTATAACATAAATGTTATCCGCTGAAAACCTCTTAACATTGGTGCCCCCATACTGGCAATCAACTAAAAGCAAGGTATCTATATTCGGCATATCCTCGACATACTCTATCGGGATAGATAATCTATCAATCATTAGCCTCAGGTTTGGCTTGGTAATCTTCTGCTCGCCAGAATATATGATTCTTGTGTCATGGTTGGAGTTCTTCAAGTATTTATAGACCGCGAAAGCAGACGCTATTGTATCAGCATCCGGTATATTGTGACACTGTATTTCAACACTTCCTTCGTGTTTTGTCAAATCTTTTAAACGCATACTTTAATCTCCTTTATTTTTTGACTATAGCCATTAAAACTTATTCGTCATGGATATGCGGACGGTGTAAACAGAAGCAGCACTGGGAAAAACTTAAGCCTTCCGGCAATCATGCAAAAAGTACGATCTATCAATGGGCTTATTTCTTCATCTTCGCTCGAATTGCTACTGCTATTTCTTATCCTTGATTCGTATTATGGTTATACCATTTCGAGCATTTGACATTCTTCAATTTGGTTTGTTATCATGCGTAAGCCCTCTTTGTCTACTTGCGGCCCACCCCGATAAAATCATACTCCGCATACCAAAAATCCTTTTGATGGAATTCGTCCTCGAAGAGTTCCAGTGCTGTCCGCATCCAGTCGTAGGCATTGCGGGCATTTAAGTCATCAGGGTTCTTGTCCAATTGTAGTTGGCATTCATCAATACGATGGGCGAAGCTTTCCGCAAACAATGTGGTGCGTTGATCAAAGTCATAACCACTCAGATCATGCATCTCGCTAAACATACGTACATCGTTGAACCCTGAATCGACTAATTGGGTGTATATTTTCCTGCCATTCATTCGATCCGACACCCCATTTACAAGCATATACTGTTCAATAATATTCCGCATGAGACCGTTTTCATCAGGGTATGCCATCTTGCATCCATCGTCCGACCCGCGTACCAGAATAAAGCCGTCCTTGCGTAAGTATTTCCGTAAACGCCGTAATGCCTTCAAAGGATCTTTCAGGTGGAGGAGTGTGAGGGCTGAATAGATTATATCTACGGATTCTAGATTAAGTTCCCTAAATAGTGTATCCATGTTCCACTCAAAATCGTCTGCTTCAATATCGATCACTTCAAAGTGTATTTTGTCATTTTTTACCATCTCTTTACCGCGGTCAATAACATTTTTGTTATTGTCTATGCAAATAATGGAACGAACCTGTTCATCGTTGCCGAAACGGCTATCTGCAACGAGCCCATAAGCAGCCCCAACATCCAGTACGGTCAGCTCATTCCTCTGAATCTTATCCTTAATGTAGCTTATAGCTTTCATGTCGGATTCAAGCGTGTGTTCCGCTTGTATCTTGAGTCTTTGGAACTCATTTCCATAATCGGAGTTGTACGCGGACTTCTGCCCTGGCTTTCCATGTAGATCAGGCGCGGCTGTGATGGCAGGAGTTGACGGCTTTCCAGAGTTGTTGGAAATATAATTGCAGACAAATTCGACAACCTTATTCAATGGATCAATGCCGATTTGAAAATTCTGATACGAGCGCAGTATTCGCGGGAGTTTTGTGGGTACGGTATTTTTTGTGTAGGTAATGATAACTGCATTCTTTTTCACTCCGTTCAAAATGTCTGTTTGGAAACTATCCCATTCGTATTTGACCCATGGCGACTCTAGGTAAGACAGCTGTGTACCGAGGACGATGAGCACAACCGCCTTGTCGAGAGCTTCATTAATTGAATTCTTGAAGACTGCTTCCCCGAGGTTTTGGAGGGTAACATTGCTGTAGAAAGGTTCCACATCGTGAGCCTTGAGCGCAGTATAAAGCTTTCTCGCTATCTCTCTGTCCTCAGTGGGCTTGCTGTCATTTCCGCTATTTTTGAATGATATGAATGCACCATATACCTTGTCCACCGCTAACCTCCTTAATTAACCAGAGATTAAATTATCGCTAAACTTGAAATATTCTTCATTTCCTAGCCAAACACTAAAACTGCTTGCATATCCCGGAATGTTGACTGATGAACACTCGTATTTAGCGTTTTCAATTTGGTTTATTATCGATAATCCTTTCACTCATGGTTATACCATTTCGAGTATTCTATCAAGGATTGTCTGTTTTTTCAAATTTCCACCGGCTTATGGTGCGTTCTGCCGGATCAAATTCTGCACCTACCTTTACCAGTTTCAATTTACCGGCACTGTAGGGAATAAGGTAGCCTTTCTCATCTATTTGCTTCAATGCCTCTTCCACCGTTCCATTTCCTGCCAGCTTAAACTCAAATACATATATCGTATCCTTCGTTGTTACTATTATATCTGCCCGGCCTTTTGCAGACCGCACTTCTACTTGTGCAAATTGACCCATAAGCCGAAACGTTATATAAAATAATGCTTGATAGTGGCGTTCTGTCTTATCATTTAATTCATAGGGAATATCCGCAAAGAAAGCCCGTAAACGTGCCATAAACCCATCAACATCTCGATCACGAAGGTCTTTATAGAATTTCTGTATAGAGAAGCCTTGCGGATCAGTTTCCTGTTTATGGGTATAGAGTGGCAATAATTCCTCTAAAAAGCCATATTCCACTTCTTCATTTGGAAAACCAAGCGTATATTCATCCAGTTCCCGGTCGTAATTTTTTATGGTCAAATATCCACTTTGATATAAAAGCGGTGTAGGGTCGGAATTCCCGGTACGGTAATCATCAATGGACCGGGAATTAATGGTAATACCGGTATCAAATGCCCGAATATCAAAATCAGCATTTTTGAGCAGATTAACGAGAAAGGTAGGTGTTCCGGTTTGGAACCAATAATATTTAAATTGATTGTCTGCAAAGGTATTTAACACACTAAACGGATTATATATCCCGGTGCCATTCTCGCAAAAATGATAGCCATTAAAACGTTTTCTCATTTCCAAGAGGGCTTCTTCATAAGTCATCTGATTTTGTACTGCCAAAATATGTAATTCGGGATCGAAATTGGCAATCAATTCTGCTTCTGAAATACCACATATCTCTGAATATGCTTTACTCATACTAATATCCCGGAGTTGGTTCAAGTCGCTAAAGACACTGACTTTAGAAAATTTGGTAACACCGGTGAGGAGAACGAAGCGGAGATAAGGGTCGGCAGTTTTCAGGACTCCATAAAAGGCTTTAAGTTCACTCCGGAATGTTTTGAGCAGGGCTTCATTATCTAATGCTTGCACAAGTGGTCTGTCATATTCGTCAATGAGTACCACGACTTTTTTACCAGTCTTTTCATAGGTTCTACGAATGAGGCCGTAAAACCGAGTAGATATGGTATTATCTTTAGTATTTTGTCCCCATTGATCTTCTAAATATCGCAAATTAGCATCAAGACCTGATTGTAATGCTTCTAAACTGTCATATTTCGCTATATTCAAATCAATATGAAATACTGGATATTCCAGCCAGTCTGCTTCAAGGTTAGCAATAGCAAGTCCTTCAAAAAGTTCTTCTTTCCCAAGAAAATAGGCTTTAATTGTTGATAATAAAAGGCTTTTACCAAAGCGTCTCGGACGACCGAGAAAATAGGGACTTACTTCTTGTGTCATTTGGTAAATATAAGCCGTTTTATCAATATAGACACAATCTTTGGTACGGAGTTTTTCAAAATCTTGTACACCGATAGGCATTTTTCTAGTGGTCATATCTTATTGTACCGTGAAACTAGTTACTGGTCAATTAGGGATGACTAAAAAGCCCTTCTTTATATAAGATTAGAATAACTCGATCTTGTCATATTTTTTATGTAAATGGATTTTATGATGCCATATAATTTATTGTAATATAACGAATTATAAATTATACCGCCGGTCAGTTACACAAAATTTTTTACAAGCTCGCCGGAGCCAGTATTGACACTTTCTGAGAAGATCGTCAACGTTCAATCTGCTATCTACAACGTTCTTTGACAATTACGCATATTTACCACAGCAGCTAACCGTTTTTCATTCCATTCCGTCACTTTTATTTCCCCCCTCTTTCACTTTTGCTCGCTCTGCTGCTCTCGCTACTCTTTCTTTCGCTTTCATTTCAAAAAATATATGAGATGCTTCTTTGGCACTAATATTCTTTTCTGTCATTATATCTCGTACCGGCCTTTTTACAAAAATACCTTTCCGCCAATTCTTTAACATCTAAAATGATGTTGGTATCGGCTAATACAATCATTACCGTTCCAGCCTTTCCGCTCGTATTTCATCAAGTGATAAAGGTATGTCCACACAGATACCGACGAGACTTTCCAGACTAGCCCGCTTTTCCTGTATACGTTTTTGTTTTTCCAAATCAACAGATGCTTCCTTGGTCTGTTTTGGAGAAGGCTCAAGAAAAGTAATAACAACATCATAATCAATAGAAAACGGTATTGTTTCTATGGGTTTAACATTTCCTTTTGTATATACACCTTTTACTGCAAACATTTTTCGTACCTCCTCATTCAGTCTATCATATTTACCATCCAATAGCACCTATCTGTTCTTAATTCCATTAGCTCATTATTGACCCACACGAGCTAAGAATTCAGGATTATCAGTGGCATAGGATAACACGTCTGCCATTATGCTAGGTAGTGTCGTCAAAAGAGTCCAGCAAAAAGAACGATGCAACGGAGATACAGAGCGGATAAAGCAGCGCTTTTCGTAACCGAGTCGCACTACCACACCAGCGTTTTAACGCTAACATCACATTCTCTATCTTACTCCCGCTCTTTATATAATTCCCTATCATACTCCCGTTGCACCTTCCGATTCCGTTTCGGCGGTATCACTACCTTGATACCGGACGCAACCGCTTGCTCCACAATCATATCCGTATCATATCCCCGGTCTGCAAGCAATACAGCTAGTTCCATTCCAGCTCAAGTCCACTGCAGAGCAACAATCTGCCTCCGGACCAGCAGGTACGATCATTCGCACCGGACATCCGCGTTTGTCGATGGCGAGGTGTGTTTTGGTGTTCAGCCTCCTTTGGTACGCCCCACCCGGTCATTTCCGCCGCGTGCGCCGCAGGCATCCGGGTGTACTTTGCTGTGTGTTGCATCTATCATCACCCAGGCCAGATCCGGCTCGCCCATCACCTGCTCAGCCACTTTTTGCCGGACACCTTTATCTCGCCGGCGGCAGAAGCGCCGGTTGGTATTCTTCCAATCCCCATACTCCGGCGGTAAATCCCGCTACGGTGCGCCGGTACGAAAGATCCAGCAGACGGCATTGATGAAACGGCGATTATCCTGTGCGACTCTGCCCCATTGACCCGGGTCTACCGGGCAGGAGTGGTTCTATCTTTTCCCAGACAATATCGCTAATGTCATGTCTGTGCATTTTTTCATGGTACCTTTTCTTTCGTCTTTTGACGACACCCCCTAAGAAAAAGCTTTCTGCGCTCAAACATACGCTACGTGAGCAGCGGTGGGGAGGAATATCGCCGTCGTATCGTTACCTACATGGAAACGAAAAAAATAAACAAGGATATTTCATTTGAACGCATTTGTAATGAGTTACCTCACCAGTATCTTGAGCTAAAAGAATGGGATAAGCTCTATGACTTCCTGCTTGATTTTGAAGTGTTTGATTATATCTATAAAAAGAATGAATATGAGCTTGGAAAATATTGGCGTACTTTACAAAAAGAAAATAAAGAAAAGTATTCTTTAGAAAAATTTCTGGAGCTTGATGTGAACGACAAAAGTCAAGAAACTATTTGGGGATACTATCATGGTATTGGTAGTTTTGCTTCTAATTTATTAACCGATTACGCTCTTTCAATCGACATACACCAAAAAGCACTTGCTATGCACGAAAAAGCATTTGGTATGAATCAAAAAACATTTGCCGGTTTTGAAAAAGTTGGTCTTGCTATTCTCCTTATGCTGCAGAATCGTATAGATACATAGGCGAGTCATACGATAGCATGGGCAATTATCCAGCGGCACTTGAAATGCTACAGAAAGCAATTGCCATTTTTGAAAACCCTTTTGGTATTGCAACTCTAATCGGTGTTGTGACTGTACCAGCCGGCCAGATTGGGCCACCAACAGTATATCGCAACACAGGCGTGGTATACTGTAAAATGGGTAATTATCCGGCAGCACTTGAAATGTATCATAAGGCTCTTGCCATTTGGGAAAAACTTGAGCACTCTGCTACCGCAGGGTCGTATAGCAACATAGGTGTGGTATACGCCAGCATGGGAGACAATGAAAAGGCGCTGGAATTTTCCCAAAAAGCCCTTGCTATTCGGGAAAAAGTTCTTGGCTCTGAGCATCCTGCTACAGTGAAGACACTGCAAAGAATAGCCGAACTGCATGAACTGATGGGTAATACCGAAGAAGCAAATGCTATACAGAAAAAACTAGGGAAGCAATGATAAAGCAAAGAGAGGAGAATTGATTATGGAAAAAATCAAGATATTTCTGGCGTCATCTATCAAGGAGTTTGCGGACACGCGGCTTGAGCTAAAGGATTTTGTACGCCGTCTGGACGACAGGCTTATTGACTGCGACGCATACCTTTATCTGTTCATCTGCGAATGCGCCGATAATGCCATTGCGGACGAAGGGAAGCAACCGGAATACAACCGGGAACTCAATGACAGTAACCTGTGTTTCCTGTTGGTGGGGCAAAATATTGGGCAGTTTACGATTGAGGAATATGATTATGCACAAAAAACCCTGAACGAACGAGGGAATCTAAAAATTCATATCGTGCTCAAACAGTGCGACACGGTAGATGCGAGCGTAGAGGAGTTTACGAAAACGCTTCCGGAAAATGTCACGCGAACTGATTTTGCGGAGACACGGGAACTGAAAATGCTGCTGGTATCGGCTATTAGCAAGGAGTTGAAAAATGCCTCGCTTATAGTTGATGGCGGGTTTGCAATAGTGAATGGCAAAGTTGCAGCGAAACTATAATTTTACTACAGTAACGTATGAAGGATGCGCGTAATGAAGAAGATCAAGCTGTTTGTGGCATCGTCACTTACGGGACTGGAGCGGGACAGGCTGGAACTGGGTGCGTTTATCGGTGATTTGAATGACCGTTATGTCCCGTATGGCGTATATTTTCAACTGGTAATGGACGGCGAGCAGGATGCCCTCACGGAGGAAGCTGTCGAAAGCGAGCTGTTTTACATAATTTTTCATAGCGATACGCGCCCACAGGCAATCGCGGAATTTGATGCTGCCTACGAGAGTTTCAAGAACGCAAAGAAGCCGCGTATCTCGACCTATTTCAAAAAAATAGATGCCGGCGAGCCGCAGCAGTCAGTTTTAGATTTTATGAGTCGGCTGTCCAAGGAATTGGGCCACTATTACAACAAATATTCTAATGTGGACACCATCAAGCTAAATATTGTGCTACAAATGAAGTCGCTGGGGCTATACGATGCTATGGAGATCAAAGACTCGGCGGTATTCGTGGGCGGCAAAGAGCTGATGACACTGGAAAATATCCCGATTATATTCAACAACAAGCAGCTTGCGGCGTTGAAAGACGGATATGCGACCATTGAAAAGGAATACTGGGCAATCCGTAAAAAGATACGGCAAAACCCGGATGATGAGGAAGCGCTCGGTGCTCTTTTACATATCAGCGGGCAGAAAAATAAAGCAAGCGAAGCTATCCACAGCCTACAAAAAGACATTATCGACATGGAAACATCCTTCCTCGAAAAAGTGGGGAGCGGCTATATTTCGGAGCGGTATAAATCTGCGCGGGACTGCCTAGAAGAGGGTGATATTGAAGGAGCGAAGCAGATTCTGGCGGTAGAGGATTTGAAAAGAGACGGTGCAAACGCTTTAGAGCTTCTGGAAAGCCGAAAGAAAGAAATAAAAGCGTTAGTGAACGACTGGCTCCAGCGTGTGGATGTGCTGAAAATGGATGTTGGGAACAAGAACCGATTTACAGAGATTGAAGAGGCGTATGAGGAAGCTATCAAACTGGAGAAGGACGGTGGGTTGGAACGAAAGACGCTGTGCAAGTTTGCGAATTATTTGGGTGTTCAAAACCAGTATATACGAGCAATTGAATATGCTGAGACATATTTGTCCTATTTGAAAAGTGAAAAAGACGAGGATGCGGCACTTGGAGGAACATACCAGCTCTTGGCAAAACTATATATACAGACAAACCGATTAACCGAGGCAGAGGAGCTGTATAAAAAAGCCTTGGCGATTTGGAAGCGTCTTGCAGCAGAGAATCCAGCGGCATATGAAAATAGTTTGGCAACCAGCTATGATAATTTGGCATTTCTATATAGCGACATTAACCGATTAGCCGAGGCAGAGGAGCTGTATAAAAAAGATTTGGCGATTACGGAGCGTCTTGCAGCGGGAAATCCAGCGGTATATGAAAGTGATTTGGCAGGCAGCTATGATAATTTGGCACTGCTATATTCAAAGACAAACCGATTAGCTGCCGAGGCAGAGGAGCTACATAAAAAAGATTTAGCGATTTGGGAACGTCTTGCAGGGGAGAATCCAGCGGCATATGAAAGTGATTTGGCAATCAGCTATAACAATTTGGCATTTCTATATGAAAAGACAAACCGATTAGCTGATGTAGAGGAGCTATATAAAAAGGCATTGATAATTTTGGAGCGTCTTGCGAAGAAGAATCCAGTAGCCTATGAAAGCGATTTAGTAGCCATCTATGACAATTTTGCAATCTTATATAAAGATAATAACCGATTAGCCGAGGCAGAGAAGTTATATAAAAAAGCATTGGCGATTTACGAGCGCCTTGCAAAGGAACGACCACTGGTATATGAAAGTAGATTGGTAATCATCTATAACAATTTGGCAATACTATATGAAGACACAAATCAATTAGCCGAAGCAGAGAAGCTACATAAAAAAATAGGTGAATTAATAAATGAAGAACCAATCAAAAAGTTCTCAATGATTTTAAAATATTTTAATACAGATGTTGAATATGAATTTGCGCTAATAAAAAAAGGTGGAAAATATTATTTGTCTGATCAAGGAAAAACCTATCGGGCATTGGATAATGTATTTGAACTTGCTGAAGAAGATGTTCAAAAAAACCTAAATGCAATAATCAAAGAATGTAATGTGCTGCATAAAAAACAAAAAACGAGTGACGGACAAAATGAGGAAGATGTTTTGCTTATTGAATTGGCAGGCTGGAATGATGAGAGGAATATTGATACTGATATAGAATTAAAAAAATCTGTATATGATATGTTTTCCTGTGTTTCGTTTATGGATAAAATGCGTATTTTCTACTCATTTATATATTTAAACACTAACCAAGTTGAGCAGAAGCAAGAAATTGAAACGGATGAATTAATAAATAGAGAGCTAATCAAAAAATTCCCAATGATTTTAAAATATTTTAATACAGATGTTGAATATGAATTTGCGCTAATAAAACAAGGCGAAAAATATTATTTGTCTGATCAAGGAAAAACCTATCGGGCGTTGGATAGCATATTTGAACTTGCTGAAGAAGATGTTCAAAAAAACCTAAATGCAATAATCAAAGAATGTAATGTGCTGCATAAAAAACAAAAAACGAGTGACGGACAAAATGAGGAAGATGTTTTGCTTATTGAATTGGCAGGCTGGAATGATGAGAGGAATATTGATACTGATATAGAATTAAAAAAATCTATATATGATATGTTCTCCTGTGTTTCGTTTATGGATAAAATGCATATTTTCTATGTATAAGATAGGGAATATAAGACAGAAGACGGTGATGAGGGGATTATAAGGCCTAATTAGGAAAGGTATAGGAGAATAGATTATGAAGATGCCGGAAAATACATTTAAAGTGATTATTGTGGGGTGCGGCAGAATTGGATACACCATAGCAAAAAGTTTATCGTCTGAAAAAGGCATTGAGGTAACTGTTAATGCCCAGTAGGGCAAAGGAAGGTTCCTTATATCTGCGAATATGCCGATAACGCCATTGTGGACAAACGGAATATAACCGTGAACTCAAGGACACCGACCCGTTTTCGCTGCTGACGGGGCAAAATATTGAGCAGTATACGATTGAGGAGGAGGTGCGTAATGAAGAAAATCAAGTTGTTTGTAGCCTCGTCGCTTATGGGGCTATTTTGTTCTATGGGTATACTCTCTATGTGCTACAGGATGAATTGGCTTACTCAAAAATTTACAATAACCGCATATAGTTTACAGACTCAAAGGAGAACCTATGTCAACAAATCAAATTGAAAATCGTCAAATCCGCGTCTTCATCTCGTCAACATTCAGGGACATGCATGCAGAGCGGGATTATCTCATAACGAAGGTATTTCCTGTTATTCGACGCTATGCTGAAGATCGGGACATCTCCTTCTTCGAGGTGGACCTACGCTGGGGCATCACTGATGAGCAATCAAAGAAAGGTGAGACGCTGAAGATTTGCCTTGAGGAAATTGAAAAAACTAACCCCTTTTTTATCGGACTTTTGGGTGAAAACTACGGTTCGGTACCTGAAAAAAAAGTGCACAAAAAAATAGAGAAAACAGGTATCTTAAATAACTACAGATTGGTAAAGGATGATCTTGATAAAGGGATCAGTTTCACTGAAATGGAAATCCAACATGGGGTACTGCGAAATCCAGAAAAAATAAACGCCTATTTTTATTTCCGCTCCCCATCAATACCTACTTCTCAAGAAATTATCGAAAGTGACAGCACTTTAGGAAAAAAGCTTTCTATAATCCTTGCCAAAATATTCGTATTATTCAAGTTTAAAAAGAAAAAGAGTGATAGCGCTAAGAAAAAACTTTCTGCGCTCAAATATGCGCTGCGTGAACAGAAGGATTACCAGGTAAAGGATTATATATCTCCTGAAGACTTAGGTGCTTCGATAGAAAAGGATTTCAAAACTCTTGTTGATACACTCTGGCCGGAAGGCGCCCTCTCATTTTTTGAAAAGGAACAGTTTGAACAAAAAACGTATCTTAAAAGCCGTACCAAAATATATATCCCCAATGAAGACACCTTGCAAAAGCTTGACCGCTTTATTAACGCACAAGGGGAAGAAGCGGCTAGATTTTTGGTAGTTACTGGTGAAAAAGGTATGGGGAAAAGCGCCCTCCTTTCCAACTGGATACAACGCAGGCAAGGGCAAAGCGAAAAACTCATCTATTACTTTATTGGTAATTCAAACTCACAAGGAGATTACCACAAAATAAGTGAATATTTCATTAGTGCGCTAAAATCTATCACCGGACAGTTCCATGATGAGAGCATCGCAGAGGGCGATTTAAAAAGAACGGAGAAACTTACAGAAACCCTGCAAGACTTGCTCTGGACTGTAGCAAAAACAGAAAAGCTCATCCTTGTTCTTGACGGAATGGACAAGCTTATCGATATTGATAACGCAAAACTCCTTAATTGGATGCCCGCTTTCCCTTCAAACGCACGAGTTGTCTTTTCCACCGTAGTGGATGACAAAACTATGGACGTTTTTAAGCGCCGGAACTATCCCTGCATAACAGTTGAAGCCCTTCCGGTAGAAGACCGCAAAAAGCTTGTTGAGGATTACCTTTACGAGGGTTTCGGAAAAAAGTTATTACCCGCGCAGATCAAACGTATTATAGACAAGGGAAGTAAGAATACCCTTGCCCTCCGTGTTCTTTCGGACGAACTGCGAATATTAAGGTCACGCAGGGAAATTGATGGCAGCATTGACGCCTATCTTGCCACACCGGATTTGGAAAGCTTCTACGACAAGGTCGTTGACCGCATCGAAAAAACCTATAGCAGTGCAAAAACCCCTGATGGCAGAGATATTGCAAACTTTGGAGGCCTTGTTCTTGCGCTCTTAGCAGCTTCTCGTGCAGGTTTAACTGAACATGAGATTTTGGAAATAACCGAAGCCGCTCCACTCTATTGGTCACAATTATATAACGGAATGACCGGGCATCTTGTTAAACGGAATGGTCTTATTGTATTTGATAATTGGTTTATACAAACAGCCGCCGCGAAGCGCAAAAAGGACAGCGGGGAAGAATACCGCCGCCGTATCATTTCCTACATGGAAACGGCTTCTGATATTTCTCTTGACCGGAAGCGGGACGAACTGCCTCACCAGTATTTTGAGCTAAAAGAATGGGACAAACTTTACGCCTTCCTGCTTGATTTTGAGGTGTTTTATTATATTTATACAAAGGATTATATTTATACAAAGAATGAATATGAGCTTGGGCAATACTGGCGGACTTTGCAAAAGGAGAACAAGGAAAAATATTCTTTTGTAAAGTATCTTGCCCTTGAAGAAAGCGATAAAGACGAAGTAGCGTATTACATAAACACCTTAGGCAATTTTGTTGGAGAGGTATTGGCAGATTACGCCATAGAGCTGGAATTCCACCAGAAAGCCTGTGCTATTTTGGAAAAAGTTCTTGGCTCTGAACATCCTGATACCGCAGGGTCGTATAACAACATAGGCGTGGTATACCGCGACATGGGAAACTATGAAAAGGCGCTGGAATTCTACCAAAAAGCCTGTGCTATTTTGGAAAAAGTTCTTGGCTCTGAACATCCTGATACCGCAGGGTCGTATAACAACATAGGCGTGGTATACCGCGACATGGGAAACTATGAAAAGGCGCTGGAATTCCACCAGAAAGCCCGTGCCATTCGGGAAAAAGTTCTTGGCCTTGAGCATCCTGATACCGCAGCATCGTATAACAACATAGGCGTGGTATACGACAGCATGGGAGACTATGAAAAGGCGCTGGAATTCCACCAGGAAGCCCGTGCCATTAAGGAAAAAGTTCGTGGCTCTGAGCATCCTGATACCGCAACATCGTATAACAATATAGGCGCGGTATACCACGGCATGGGAGACTATGAAAAGGCGCTGGAATTCCACCAGGAAGCCCGTGCCATTCGGGAAAAAGTTCTTGGCTCTGAGCATCCTGATACCGTAGCATCATATAACAACATAGGCGCGGTATACGACAGCATGGGAGACTATGAAAAGGCGCTGGAATTCCACCAGAAAGCCCGTGCCATTCGGGAAAAAGTTCTTGGCTCTGAGCATCCTGATACTGCAGAGTCGTATAGCAACATAGGCGGGGTATACGACAGCATGGGAGACTATGAAAAGGCGCTGGAATTCCACCAGAAAGCCTGTGCTATTTTGGAAAAAGTTCTTGGCCTTGAGCATCCTGATACCGCAGCGTCGTATAACAATATAGGCGGGGTATACCACGACATGGGAAACTATGAAAAGGCGCTGGAATTCTACCAAAAAGCCTGTGCTATTTTGGAAAAAGTTCGTGGCTCTGAGCATCCTGATACCGCAGGGTCGTATAACAACATAGGCGTGGTATACCACGACATGGGAAACTATGAAAAGGCGCTGAAATTCTACCAAAAAGCCCTCACCATTCGGGAAAAAGTTTGTGGCCTTGAGCATCCTGATACCGCAGAGTCGTATAACAACATAGGCGTGGTATACAGCAAAATGGGAAACTATGAAAAGGCGCTGGAATTCCACCAGGAAGCCCGTGCTATTCGGGAAAAAGTTCTTGGCCTTGAGCATCCTGATACTGCACAGTCATATAACAACATAGGCGGGGTATACCACGATATGGGAGACTATCCGACAGCACTTGAAATGTACCAAAAAGCCCGTGCCATTCGGGAAAAAGTTTGTGGCCTTGAGCATCCTGATACCGCAGCGTCGTATAACAACATAGGCTTGGTATACCACGATATGGGAGACTATGAAAAGGCGCTGGAATTCCACCAGGAAGCCCGTGCTATTCGGGAAAAAGTTCGTGGCCTTGAGCATCCTGATACTGCAGAGTCGTATAACAACATAGGCTTGGTATACGACAGCATGGGAGACTATCCGACAGCACTTGAAATGTACCAAAAAGCCCGTGCCATTCGGGAAAAAGTTTGTGGCCTTGAGCATCCTGATACTGCACAGTCATATAACAACATAGGCGGGGTATACCACGATATGGGAGACTATCCGACAGCACTTGAAATGTACCAAAAAGCCCGTGCCATTCGGGAAAAAGTTCTTGGCCTTGAGCATTCTCTTACCGCACGGTCATATAACAACATAGGCGCGGTATACCACGATATGGGAGACTATGAAAAGGCGCTGGAATTCCACCAAAAAGCCCGTGCCATTCGGGAAAAAGTTCTTGGCCTTGAGCATCCTGCTACCGCACAGTCATATAACAACATAGGCGTGGTATACTTCAGCATGGGAGACTATGAGAAGGCGCTGGAATTTTTCCAAGGAAAAAACGTACTGCCTCTTGAACGCTCTGATAGTGTACAATCACATAACGACAACACCAGCAAACACAGAGACATGGGCGATTACACGGCGAAACTTAAGATGCACCAAAACGTTCTCGCCACTAGACAAAGGGTTTTTGGGGTTGAAAACCCTGAAACTGCACAATCCTATCGCAGTATAGGATCAGTGTACGAAGATATGGAAAACTACGAAATGGCACTGGCATTCTATCAAAAGGCCCTTGCAATTATGGAAAAAGTTCTTGGTAAAGATCATCCTGATACTGCAACATTGTATGACGATATAGGCTCGGTGTATGAAGATATGAAAAACTATGAAATGGCATTGGGATTCTACGAAAAAGCCTTTCCCGTTTTTGAAAAAAATTTTGAACTTGATCATCCTGATACAATAAGTATAATTCAAAGAATAGTCGAACTGCACGAGCTTATGGGCAACACTGAAAAAGCAGATGTTATGCAGAAAAAACTAGGGAAGCAATGATAAAGCAAAGAAAGGAGAATTGATTATGGAAAAAATCAAGATATTTCTGGCATCATCTATCAAGGAGTTTGCGGACACGCGGCTTGAGCTAAAGGATTTTGTGCGCTGTCTGAACGACAGGCTTGTTGACTGCGGCGCATACCTTTATCTGTTCATCTGCGAATACGCCGATAATGCCATTGCGGACGAAGGGAAGCAACCGGAATACAACCGGGAACTCAATGACAGTAACCTGTGTTTCCTGTTGGTGGGGCAAAATATTGGGCAGTTTACGATTGAGGAATATGATTATGCACAAAAAACCCTGAACGAGCGAGGGAATCTAAAAATTCATATCGTGCTCAAACAGTGCGACACGGTAGATGCGAGCGTCATGGAATTTACGAAAAAGCTTCCGGAAAATGTCACGCGAACTGACTTTGCGGAGACGCGGGAACTGAAAATGCTGTTGGTATCGGCTATTAGCAAGGAGTTGAAAAATATCTCGCTTATAGTTGATGGCGGGTTTGCAATAGTGAATGGCAAAGTTGCAGCGAAACTATAATTTTACTACAATAACGTATGAAGGATGCGCGTAATGAAGAAGATCAAGCTGTTTGTGGCCTCGTCACTTACGGGACTGGAGCGGGACAGGCTGGAACTGGGTGCGTTTA
>BOBG01000045.1 GCA_026002265.1 Spirochaetia bacterium | reverse complement strand
TCCGTATGATGCCGCCCGTTACACTGACTGTTGCGGAAACAACCGAGTATGCACGTATCATGAGCGATATTGACACTTATGTGCAGGAAATGAAACTGAAGTTTATTGTTGGGACAGAACCTTTATCCAACTACCGCACTTTCCAGAGCAATCTGGAAAGGATGAATTTAGCACGCGCGACTGCAATTCAGCAAGCGGCATTTAACCGCTTCCTGGCTCGTTAAAAACAAAAGAGGGGGTTTCATGCCTCCTCTTAAATTTAGGAGACAAGCTTATGAAACAGTTGAAAAGAAGTAGCGGTAATTGGGTGCTCGATGAACTGCTGCACTACAAAGGACTCTACTTTATGTTGATTCCTGTTGTCGCGTATTACGTGATTTTCTGCTACGTCCCTATGTATGGCGTACAGATGGCGTTTCGGGATTTCAGTCCCAGATTGGGAATTACCGGCAGTCCGTGGGCAGGTTTACGTCATTTCCGTGAGTTTTTCGGCAGCATTTATTTTGTCCGGCTGCTGCGAAACACGATACTCATCAACTTTTACGGTCTTATTTTCGGGTTTCCGGTTCCGATTATATTCGCTATCTTGCTGAACGAGCTTCGTTTAAAAAAGTTTAAAGGCTTTGTTCAAACGGTCAGCTATTTGCCGCACTTTGTATCAATCGTCGTTATAGCCGGTATTATTAAAAGTTTTACCGCGACAGACGGATTGTTCAGCGTACTGGGATCTCAGTGGTTTTCCTTTCCAAAGCAAAATATGCTGATGATACCTGACTATTTCCGCTCAATCTATGTTATAAGCGATATTTGGCAGGAAATGGGTTGGAGCAGTATTATATACATTGCAGCTCTTTCTGGAATCAATTCAGAATTGTATGAAGCGGCAGAGGTTGACGGCGCCGGTCGCTTTAGGCAGATATGGCACGTCACTTTGCCCGGCTTGATACCGATCATTATGACCATGCTGGTGCTGCGTATCGGCAGTATGCTTTTTTTGGGCTTTGAAAAAGTATTTCTGCTCTATAACGAGGGGATTTATGAAACGGCAGATGTTATTTCTACTTATGTGTATCGTAAGGGTCTTATAGACGGCAGTTTCAGCTTCAGTACCGCGGTCGGATTGTTTAATTCAGTGGTGAATATGGTTTTATTGGTTTCCGCTAATAGAATAAGCAAACGCTTAACACAACAGAGTTTGTGGTAAAAAGGAAGCACAGTATGCATTACATGACAAGAAAGAAAACAGTCGATAGAATTTTTGATTCCATTAATTATGCGGTGCTTTTTTTGGTGGTCGTTGTTACTCTCTACCCATTCCTCTATGTTGTGTTCGCTTCTTTGAGTTCGTCTACGCAGTTTATGGCGCATGACGGAATTTTGCTTGGGCCTGTCGGGTTTTCATTGAAATCCTACATTGCAGTATTTAAAGATCCACCAATTTATATCGGGTATAGGAATACGGTTATGTATGTGGTGTTAGGCACCGCCGTCAACATTTTCCTTACAGCTCTGGCAGCTTATGTCTTATCCCGCAGGTATTTGAGACTCACTAAATATATTATGCTGATGATTATTTTTACCATGTATTTTTCAGGCGGTTTAATTCCGACCTATTTGCTGATGCGGAATCTGCACCTTACCAATACCATCTTTGCGGTCATTCTACCCGGAGCCATCAGCACATGGAACCTTTTAATTTTGAAAACAGCGTTTGGAGCGATTCCCCCTGCTATGGAAGAAGCCGCGAGAATCGACGGCGCAGGAGAGTGGCGGATTTTGTTTCAGGTGATAATCCCTATGGCGTTGCCCAGCCTTATGGTAATGTGCCTGTTTTATGGCGTGTTCCATTGGAACAGCTGGTTTAATGCAATGATATATCTGCAAGATGTAGAGCTTCACCCGTTGCAGTTGTTTCTACGCAAAATATTGATTCAAAACGATTTGAAGGCGATGACAGGTGGCGCTGCTGACGCGAGTGAAGCAGGTGATATTGCCGTTACTGTTAAATATGCGACGATAATGGTGTCTACTCTGCCAATACTTGTAGTGTATCCGTTTATTCAAAAGCATTTTGTAAAAGGTGTGCTCATTGGCGCAGTGAAAGAATAAGGACAAGAGGAATAACATGAACCGTTTATTTGAAGAGAACAAAAATCGTAATATAGTATCGTTAGATGGTGTGTGGCAATTCAAGACTGACGAAAACAATGCGGGTCTTGCGCAAGGCTGGGCTTTATCTCCGCCTGCGGATTGTCACGATATGCCGGTGCCGTCTCTGTGGACTTGTATGCCCGGTTTTTACCGTTACGAAGGCGTGGCGTGGTATTTTCGCCGTTTTACTGCATCCGGTTTTACCGCGTTGGTCTTTCACGGAGTCACCGGACTTGCCGATGTGTATGTTGACGGCGTTCACGCGGGGCAGCATTACGGCGGCTGGACGGGCTTTGAAGTGTTGCTGAAAAATTTGACGAGCAGCGAACATTTTCTTGCCTTACGCGTAAACTCTACATCTAACCACACCGACACAATTCCGCTTACTGTCGCGGACTGGTTTCACCACGGCGGTATCATGCGCGGCACCGAGCTTCATCTACATGATACGGCACGTATAACGCATTTTGCAATTCGGTATACACTTTCACACTTAAAAGATGGAAAGGCAGACGCTACAGTTGTGTGCAGTTTACGGTTTTTCTCAAACACGACGCAATCTATACAACGTACTGTAAAGATGTTAGTTGACGGAAAAGTCGTCGCGGAAACTGCGGTGTCTATTGCAGGGAAAGGCGAAGCAAAAATCACTTTTGAGCTAAAACAAATAAACCTGTGGAGTCCCGATTCCCCCGCCCTGTATCGCTTTGACGCGGAAATCGAAGATGACGGCGTGGCTGACATGACCGGGTTCCGGTTGCTCGAGGCTCGTGATGGTAAAATATTGTTGAACGGGAAAGCTGTCAAGTTAAAAGGTGTGAACCGCCATGAAGAACACCCAGACTTTGGACACGCACTGCCGCTTTCGCTGCACTACAAAGATATGGCGATTATCAAGGAAGCTGGTTGCAACACTATCCGCGGCTCGCATTATCCCAATGACCAGCGCTTTCTCGACCTCTGCGACCGCGAGGGCATGCTCTTTTGGGAAGAAGTCCCGATGTGGCAGTTCCACGAAGCGCAGCACAAAAATCAGCTCGTGCTTGAACGCGCCTGTACTATGCACACACAGATGGTCGAGCGCGACATAAATCACCCAAGCATCATTATGTGGGGACTACATAACGAAAACGACATGACCACGCAAGCAGCTTTTTCGTTTTCCAAATCGCTTGCCGAAACTATCCGTACGCTTGATTCTTCGCGCCTGCTCACATACGCAACGATGATGCCGCTCGAAGACATCTGTTTTTCGCTTGTCGATGTGGTGAGCGTTAATAAATACTTCGGCTGGTATGTGGGTGAAAGCGCTGATTGGAAAATTTTTTTACGTGATTTCTACAAGAAACTCGACGATGAAGGCTTTGGTGATAAGCCGGTTATTATAAGCGAATTCGGTGCGGGCGCTATTCCGGGTGTGCGGAACTTTGATGCGCCAAAATGGAGCGAAGATTTTCAAGCGGACTATCTCGACTACACGCTCAAACTTTTCCTCGCGGACCCTCGCATCGCCGGAACCTATATTTGGCAATACTGCGATATTCGCGTAGGATGGGACTCACTGGGGCGGCCGCGCGGCTTTAATAACAAGGGCATCGTAGATGAATATAGGCGTCCGAAGCTTGCATATAAAATGGTGAAAAGTTGCTATACTGACATATCAAACGAATAATAAAGTGCCGCGATAGACTATGAATTTTGGGGACAGACCTCTACATCTCTTTGCCGGTAAACGAGATCATGGGGACAGACCTGAATCTGATTTCTAAATTCTAGAAAAGCATGGTAGCAATGAAAATGGATTTTCATCTCAAGCCGGCGTTGGAAAGGCTCTTTGATTAGAGCCAGTGCCGGTGTTTAAAAAAGATCAGCATACAGCTCGCAATGATAACCATGACTCCCCACGTAATGGGGTAGCTGAGTGAGTAGTGCAATTCCGGCATATTTTCAAAATTCATTCCATACACACCAACGATAAAGGTTAGGGGAATAAAAATGGTTGAAATGATGGTGAGTACCTTCATGACTCGGTTCATCCGGTTTGAAGTAACAGATAAATTAATTTCTGTGACTCCGGAGAGCAGTTCCCGGTAACTTTCTACTGTTTCAACAGCCTGCACAATATTGTCGAGCACATCTTTAAGGAAAGGCTCTAAATCGCTCCGGATTAATTCCGATTCAAAACGCAGTGCGTTGACAACACTTTCACGAACCGGAAAGAAGATTCTATGCAGCCGGATCAGATTTTGCTTCATTCTTTGCAGGTCCGGAATAAAAGCCTCATCATGTTCATCAAGCGCCCGATCTTCAAATTCCTCGATCTGACTCCCCATCGAATCAAAAGTCAAAAAATATTCATCAACAATGGAGTCCACGATTGCATACATCAGATAATCAGTGCCCATCTTCCGGATCCGGCCCGTATTGTTCAGGATCCGGCGGCGGATTCCATCAAAAGGATCGCCAACATGCTCCTGAAACGTGATCACCGTATCGTTGAGAAGTACCAAAGAGATCTGCTCAAATTCCGGCTCCATTTTTCCCTGTCCATGGACAGCTTTTAACACCATAAAGATATAGCTGTCAAATTCCTCAGATTTGGGCCGTTGATCCGTGTCGAGAATGTCCTCAAGCGTCAGCGGATGAATATGATAGATCTCGGTCAACCGGCGGATATCATCGGGATTTTCAAGCCCGTTCACATTTATCCATGTGAGTCCCGCATTATTCCGGCAGGCTAAAGCCTCATCAATAGTTCCCATGTCCCGCTGCCACGCACTGACAGGATCATAACCAATGATAGAAAAATTCATAAGGCACTATTCCAAACGTTTTGCTTTTCGTTTTTTACCAAAAATAGGGTCAAAATACTTCTCCATGTCGAATTTTTTGAAGAGAACAGTGACGATTGCCCGGTAAGCAAGAAACGAAAGAGCTAACGAAAGTACAAAACAAAGAGGAACTCCCCATGGGGCAACAGGGTCCGGTAAAAGCGGCGCAAGAAATTTCAGGTAGAGCAGCACCACCACCACAAAACTCAAAAACGTGAGGATAATGTTGAATACCGTTGCACCTAACATAAAAAAAATGCTATTTGTTGTACGATTCACGATGAAACCTCCAGTTTTTGGGTACGTTTGGCAAAAATCATAGAAATAAGGAGAATTCCACAGCAGGCAACCACACTTGAGTCTGCAACATTAAAGGTCGGCCACCGATCCATGCCGAGTAAGCCGTACAATGCAATGCTGACAAAATCAACCACTCCATCCGGCCGGAAGATCCGGTCCGCAATGTTGCCGATGCCGCCGCCGATGATTCCGGCCACTGCCCACCGTTGCAGGGTGGAAAATTCGTCAGATTTAAAATAGTACCATATCAAAAAAATGATCACTGCAAGCGGTACGAGTATAAATAAAACCGGCCGCAGAGAATCTGGAAGGTTCCGGCCGAGGCTGAACGCGATGGCCTTGTTCCGGACATGGTAAATTTCCAAAAAACCATTTCCAAAAATGTCTGCAATGAATCTGCCCTGCCGTCCTTCTAAGGGCCATTTTGTTACAATGAATTGTTTTACAGCCTGATCCAGAATGATGACAAAGGCAGTTAATGAAAAAGGCAACAGTAATTTTTTGTTCAAAGAATTCTCCTCTTCCGGAGGAAGACAGGGGGGTGCCGGAAAAGCCGGCAATCTTCCGCTCGGATAGCCGGCTTTGTAGGCAGGGGGGCCCGCGAAATCTTTTGTTCCGGAACGGCTACGGCACATTCCATGACCGATGCCCCGGCCCCCCTCATCCGTATTTTATCTTCACAATCCGGTTGGTACATCAATAAATGCAACATCCAGTGACAATTTTTGCGCTGTCAAATCCATAAGCGACCGGACACCCCAAACCTCGGTGTTGTAATGACCGCCCGCGACTACATTGAGGCGGCCTTCAAGCGCATGGTGGTAATAACTATGGGAACTTTCACCAGTGACAAAGAGATCGATACCCTGCTCGATAGCCTCGACAGCAAGTTCAGACGCACCACCGGAAATAACAGCCGCGGTCCGGTTTATTTTTTCACCAAATGGATACACAGCAAGGGCGGACCGGCTGCAAAACTCGATACAGTGTGCAGCTTCCTGCACGGTTAAAGGAGTCTTGAGCTTCCCCTGGATACCAATGGCGCGTCCGTGGTGAAACCCAAAAGGTTCCGGATTCTCGATGCCGAGGAGCGTTCCAAGCACTGCGTTGTTGCCGACAGCCGGATGCTGATCGAGCGGAAGGTGAGCGGCGTAGAGTGCGATGTTGTTATCAAGTAAAAATTTAACACGCTGACGGAAAATACCGCTAACCCGCAAAGGCTTAGCCCAAAACAGTCCATGATGCACAAAAAGCATTCCAGCGCCAGCCGCGGCAGCCCGTTTGAACGATTCCAAACTTGCATCCACTGCAAAAGCAACCTTTTTCACCTCTGTGCCGTCATTATCAACCTGCAAGCCGTTAAGCGAGCTGTCCGTTGACGCAAAACCTTCAATGTCAAGAATACTCCGGTAAAAAGAATCCAACTGTGCTGTAGTCATACAATGAATATACTATAGATCCGGTACTACGGTAAAGAGGATCTTCATTGAATTTCCTATTCATTTGATTCCTGCCGATTGGTGATTCAGGTCTGTCCCCACGATCTCCTTTACTGGAAAGGGGATCCGAGGTCTGTCCCCATGGTAGGCGGTAGCTTTCTTTTTCCCTTCTTTAATTGCTATACTTCAATTATGACAGAGCAAGCACGATACGATGAATCGAAAATCACTACCTTGTCTTCGCTGGAGCATATACGGCTCCGGACCGGTATGTACATCGGGCGGCTGGGGGACGGGTCGCATCCGGCTGATGGTATCTACATTCTCCTCAAAGAAATAATTGACAACGGCATTGATGAATTCATCATGGGAAAGGGTCAGCGCATTGACATTAACATTTCCGGATCTACGGCGCGGGTCAGGGATTTTGGACGAGGCATTCCCCTTGGAAAAGTGGTTGATTGCGTGTCTGTGATAAATACGGGCGCAAAATATAACGATGAAGTCTTTCAATTTTCGGTCGGGTTGAATGGAGTCGGGACTAAAGCTGTTAATGCACTGTCCGAGCATTTTATGGTGCGGAGTTTCCGGGACGGTGAATACGCAGAGGCGGTTTTTAGCCGGGGAACCTTGATCAGTGAAAACCGCGGTAAAACAGAAAAACCGGAAAAAGATGGAACAGAAGTTGAATTTACGCCTGATCCTGAAATTTTTAATGCTTATCACTTTAATATGGAATTTGTTGAGCACCGGATTCGGAATTATGCTTACTTAAATGCAGGCTTAACCCTTTTCCTAAATGGTGTTCCATTCCGGTCAGAGAATGGATTGTTGGATTTATTGAGTGCGGAAACCGGCGCAGAAACAATATATAATATCGGACATTTCCGCGGAAATCTTCTAGAGTGTGCATTTACTCACACTAATAATTATGGAGAGGAATATTTTTCCTTTGTAAATGGACAGTATACAAGTGACGGAGGTACGCATCTTTCTGCATTTAAAGAGGGCTTTCTAAAAGGTATTCAGTCCTTTTTCAAAAAAGAATACCGGAGTGATGATATCCGGGAAGGCATGGTCGGAGCTATTGCAGTTAAGATAAAAGCGCCGGTTTTTGAGAGTCAAACCAAAAATAAATTGGGAAATTCTGATATTCGGTCGTGGATAGTATCCGGTGTAAAAGATGCAACTGAAGATTGGCTGCACAAGAATCCGGAAGATGCAAAAAAACTTGAACAAAAGATTATTTCAAATGAATCGCTCAGGACCGAACTCAATGCAGTGAAAAAAGAAGCACGGGAAGCTGCGAAAAAAATTTCGCTTAAAATTCCAAAATTAAAAGACTGCAAATATCATCTGGAAGACGGGCTTATGGGAGATTCGTCCACCATTTTTATTACTGAGGGGGATTCTGCTGCCGGCTCTATAGTCAGTAGCCGTGATGTCTTGACGCAGGCTATATTTTCGCTCCGGGGAAAACCGGAGAATATGTATGGAAAAAAGAAAAGTGCGATTTACAAAAATGAAGAATTATACAATATGATGATGGCGCTCGGCATTGAAAATGATCCCTCCGGACTCCGTTACGCCCGGGTCGTTATGGCAACAGATGCCGATTTTGACGGTTTTCATATCCGGAATCTGTTAATGACCTTTTTTCTCTCGTATTTTGAAGAGTTAGTTAGCAGTGAGAGAATTTTTATTTTAGAAACACCCTTGTTCAGAGTCCGGAATAAAAAGGAAACACGCTATTGTTACAATGAAAAAGAACGTGATACTGCGGTTAAAGCTTTTGGTTCAGCAGCCGAAGTAACGAGATTTAAGGGGCTTGGTGAAATTAATCCAAAAGAATTCGCTCAATTTATCGGTCCTGAAATGCGTCTCGTGCCGGTTGCACTAACGGTGCTTCAAGATGTTCCTCACGTTTTGAATTTTTATATGGGGAAAAACACTCCTGACCGGCGGGACTACATTATGCAAAATCTTATCTCTGAATTATAACCGGCTACTAATTATGGATAAGCTATGGACTAGCTGTTTCTAGCTTTTAAATTAATTTTTTTGTGTATGAACGAGCCGGTTCCAGATAGAAACCGGCCTTTTTTATGTAAAAATTAGTTTTTTCTCATTATGAACGAGCTTTTTCTACTTAAAAGCTCATTTTTTCTAGTTATGAACTAGCTTTTTCTATAAAATTCAGAGCTGCTCTGAGGACGCTGCGAGAATTTGTGCAGTTTTAACATCAAGAGCTCTCAGCCGCAAACGCCGCTGACTGCCTTCACCGGTAATGGCGCCGGCTACGACTATATTGGCGCCTAGAAAATTCCCAATGGACACTGCTGATTCATCACTCACCTCACCCGATGTTTGAAGCATAAGTTCTGTCCGGACGGCGTTAAGAGTCTGCTGACGATCAACTACTTGATAATTGCTTGCATTAACAAAGAGGAGAGTCAGTTCTTCAGAAATAAATTCCGCAGTATCCGGCTCAGATCTCGAAGAAACATCGAGAATGGCAACCGTTGATTTCTTTGGAATCTTTGCGGAAATAGTTGTAAAAGATGTTTTTATCACAGTGTCCAGATCAGATGCTCTGGACGGTTCTGTACGGCTTTCTGTACGATCTTCTCTCAGTACAACACTATCAACCGGAGCAGAACGGCCTGCTAAGACACCCATTAATGATTGTTTATTATCCACATCGTTAAACCAGACAGAAAAATAATGCCGGTCGTTATTTATGGTAAAATTGATAACAGTGCTGCGTATGTTGTTTGAATTATACGCATAAATACTATGCGTTCCATTGGATAGTGCATATCCGGCCATTGCTCCGGGCGCTATTTCCTTATGTTCACCTCCGGCATCACGGTAGACGGCAGCTTTTCCATCAATAAAAATTGATATTTTCTGCTTACCGGTATCTACTCTTGTTACAATTACTCCGGAACGGCTTGTATCTTCAAGAATACCCGGTTGGCTTGCACAGGAAAAAAGAAACAATAATAAGACACTTCCAGCTATAAGATGCATATATACCTCCGAAATTCCATTTCTTATACACTATACCGGTTATTATATAATGTCAATAAATTATTATTTATTTCCAAAGACAGAGGTTATGTACCGGCCGGTTATACCAGGAAGAGTGATTAATGTAAGATATGGTTTAGGGAATGACTGATTGAATTAAAGGTCCCCATGGACCCGGTTCTCCCTTTGCATTTTCGTAGCGGATACAAAAGTACACCATTTTTCCGCTGTCCTCAGCCGCAAAGTCAAAGAGTTCCTTTTTCCGGTGGGTCAAACGTGAATGGGGCAGTTCTTCACCGGAAACAGGAGCCTTAATCAATTCCCGCTTTACACCGGTGGCTCTTTCGATGGTTGCACCGCCAGGCGGCATAATACCATACCAAATGTGAAAGGCATAATCGCTCCGGCGGGAGTCAGACACTGAACCCTTGACGGAGTGTAAATGGAGTTCCAAAAGGTGAACGCCGGGACGGGAAATGTCTGCTTCGGCTTGCGTAGTGGGCGGCGGTACCGGAGTAGGATTGCTTTCCCGCGGCTTCAGGTCAAGGGATATAAAATCAGAGTCATCAAGAGGCGGGCTTAAGAAATACCGGCTCTTAGTAAAGCGCATCTTTTTTACCAGGGCGTCAAAAGCCACTCTGCACTTTGAAGTGATAAGCGGTGTCCGGTCATTGCTCATAGCTACTTTTAATGTACTCTCGGCATCAGCGATCAAGTGCTGTAGTTCCGTAATATCTTCAGCCGGAATATCCCATGTGATAGACTGGGTTTCTAAAACTGTTATCCAATTGTTAGCCATAGCAAGCTGGGCTTCCCGTTTTGTTGGAAGCCAATTATACCCTTGTGACATTGTGACACCTCCCCGCCACTAGAACCTTCGCACCGGACAAACATTGTTCGATGTAGCTTTACCTGCGCTGATTATAGCTCCACCATTATTGTCTAAATACTCCGCTTGAGCAGTAGATGTACCACTCCGACTCCGTTCCATTCAATATCCCAAATGTCCCGGGATAAATATTAGTGTCGCTGCCGATTGCAATAATTGAGGCCATATCGGTATTATCAAAGACCATAGATATTGTTATGCTGTTGGTCTGTCCCTCCAGGGTAGATTTAAACTTTAATTTCATTGGGTCCTTCCCAAATATATAACACTTTTTAAAGACTTTAGGTAACAGTGAAGTTCTTTTCTATCATGGTAACCTATGTTAGGGCAAGAGTAAAGAGGAAAATATATGAAAAATTATCTTATCATTGCCGGTCTTTTTCTGAATGTTATGTGCGTTTGTACCGGTGATACACGGGACAATATTATTGATTTTGCTAAACAGTATATTGGAAGACCTTACCGGTATGCGGGGGACTCGCCTGACGGCTTTGATTGTTCAGGTTTTGTGTGTTTTGTATACCGGAACAGCCTCGGAATCAATCTGCCCCATTCGTCTACAGGGATATGGGAATCCGGCCGGGAGGTCCGTATCGAAGATGCAAAGCCGGGCGACATCATCGTATTTGCAAACAGGGGCAGGATCGACCATGTTGCATTACTCATCAACTCAAGCACCATGATCCATGCAGTATCCGATGGATCAAAAACAGGTGTACTGATCTCTCCGCTCAACGACTCCTATTTTGGGCCTCGGATAGTGGGCGTCCGTTCTTACATAGAGAAAGAATAACGAAGCAGATTGAAATAAATAGGGTCCACGAATGACACAAATTAACACGAATAAGAAAGAATGCAGCCACAAATGATCTTGGGGACAGACCTCCATATTTCTTTTCAATATAACGAGATATTTGGGGACAGACCTCGATCTGAATTTTTTATAATAGAATTGAACGAATGTACACGAATAAGAAAGAATAAGGTCCACGAATGACACAAATGTACACGAATTAAGAAAGAATAGGGTCCACGAATGGCACCAATACACACGAATAAGAATCAATGCAACCGCAAATGATCTTGATCTTGGGGACAGACCTTCGTATTTCTTTTTAATATAACGAGATATTTGGGTCAGACCTCGATCTGAATTTTTTATAATAGGATCCACGAATTGAACGAATGTACACGAATAAGAAAGAATAGGGTCCACGAATGGCACCAATACACACGAATAAGAATCAATGCAACCGCAAATGATCTTGATCTTGGGGACAGACCTTCGTATTTCTTTTCAATATAACGAGATATTTGGGGTCAGACCTCGATCTGAATTTTTTATAATAGAATTGAACGAATGTACACGAATGAGAAAAAGTAATTAGTGAATATTCGTGTGTATTCGTGGACTTTTTCCGGTGTTCCCTTCGGCAGGCTCAGGGAACGCCTTCAACAGGTCAGGGAGCGCTTTCAACCACGAGGGGGGTGCCGGCATCACGACAGGCTCGATGCCCGGGTATCGAGCCTGTCGTGATAGAGGCAGGGGGAAGACACCCCCTCTAAGCTCTTCACACTTGTCACTTTTCATATACCGGAGTATCATTGCACCACAATAATGAGTAATGAGCGGAGGGATTGTTCATGATAGATGAAGTGAGAATCAAGAAGCTGATTTCACAGATGACGTTAGAGGAGAAGGTGTCACAACTTTCTTACACGAGCCCGGCTATTCCCCGGCTGAATATCCCGGAATACAACTGGTGGAACGAATGTCTTCACGGTGTGGCGCGGGCAGGTGTGGCTACGGTTTTTCCGCAGGCTATTGCACTTGGGGCGATATTTGACGAGGAGTTTACGCAAAGAGTTGCCGATGCCATTTCTGACGAGGCGCGTGCCAAATATCATGAAGCTGTCAAACAAGGCAACCGGGGGCAATATTGGGGACTGACCTTTTGGACACCGAATGTCAATATCTTCCGGGATCCGCGCTGGGGACGGGGTCAGGAGACCTATGGCGAGGACCCGTACTTGACGAGTAGAATCGGCTGTGCCTTTGTCCGGGGCTTGCAGGGACCGGATCGGGAACACCTGAAAGTTGCTGCGTGTGCAAAGCATTTTGCGGTACATTCGGGACCGGAGAGGTTCCGGCATGAGTTCAATGCACAGGTTTCCCCAAAAGATCTCAATGAAACCTATCTGCCCGCATTCAAGGCTCTGGTGACTGAAGCCGGAGTCGAGGCGGTTATGGGTGCCTACAACCGGACTCTCGATGAGCCGTGCTGTGCGAGTCACTTTCTTCTCGAGAAGATTCTCCGCGACACATGGCATTTTGATGGTCATGTGACGAGCGATTGCTGGGCAATCCGGGATTTCCATGAGCATCACCATGTGACGGCTACACCGGAAGAGTCGGCAGCACTTGCACTCAATGCCGGCTGCGATCTCAACTGCGGGTGTATGTATCCGTACTTGACAGTTGCGTGTAAAAAAGGTCTTGTTACCGAAGAGGCGATTGATACTGCCCTGTTCCGGCTCCTGCGGACGCGTTTCCGGCTCGGTATGTTTGATCCGCCGGAACAAGATCCCTACTCCCGGATCACTGGGGAAGTCGTTGACAGTCCGGAACACCGTGCGCTTGCACTCGAGGCTGCCCGGAAATCTATTGTACTTTTGAAAAATGACAAGAACCTGCTTCCGCTCGATAACTCCGGCAAAAGGATTCTCCTCATGGGTCCTGGTGCGGCAACGCCAACAGTACTCTTTGGCAATTACCACGGCATCAACGCAAAAATGACCACGATTCTCGAAGGTTTAGCGGCAAAAACCGCGGGAAAATTTGGAATCACGCTTGATTATCACCCCGGATGCATGATGTACGATCCGAACCACAACACCGGCTGGACAGTCGGCATGGCTGAGGGTGCAGATGTCGTGATTGCAGTTTTTGGACTCGATTATATGATGGAAGGCGAGGAAGGCGATGCCATTGCAAGCGATTCCCTTGGTGACCGGGACGCGATTGAATTACCTGCATACCAGCTTGAATATCTCAAGAAGTTGCGTGAACGAGGCAAACCCCTCGTGCTAGTTTTGACCGGCGGCTCTGCGATTGCCGTGCCGGAGGACATTGCAGATGCGATCATCTTCGCATGGTATCCGGGTGAAGCCGGCGGCGAGGCGCTCGCTGACATCATCTTTGGAGACATTGTACCGTCCGGAAAATTACCAATCACGTTCCCGGCATCGACCGCACAGCTCCCGGCCTACGAAGATTACAACATGACCGGCAGAACCTACCGGTATATGAGCGAAGCACCCTTGTACCCATTCGGTTTCGGACTCTCCTACACGACCTTTGTCTTCGACTCGATCACCGCGGACAAAAAAACTTTAAAACCCGGCGAAGAGCTTAACGTCACCGTTACATTCCGGAACACCGGCACACGGGACGCGGAAGAAGTCGTCCAAATTTACGTTGCAAAGGATGCCCGGGGCCCAGATGATCCGGTCGCATCATTGCGTTATTTCAAACGGATTGCAGTCAAAGCGGGCGAAGCCGGAATCCTTGTGTTCACCTTGCCGGCATCAGCCTTTGAAAGTGTCAATGCAGCCGGAGAATCAGTTCTGTCACCCGGTTCCTACACCCTCACCGCCAGCGATGCAGCACCCATTCCGGTTGCAGTGCTACGCGGCGCTCCGAAGCCGGTCACAACAGGAATCACAATTCAAGAGCATTAAGCCATAGAACTGGATGAGGGGGTGTCTTCCCCCTGCCTCTATCACGACAGGCTCGATAGCCGGGCATCGAGCCTGTCGTGATGCCGGCACCCCCCTCGTGGTTGATAGTCAGCGGAAACCGGATAGGTCTGTCCTAGAATCCGGGAAAAGGTAGTCAGAACGTGCGGGCAACACAGGCGATCATTCATCTAGACAGACTCATCCGGAATCTACACTTTATCCGGAATCTGACCGGTACAGCAATCTGTGCGCCGGTCAAAGCCGATGCCTATGGACATGGTGCGGTGCCGGTTGCACGGACCCTTCTCGCAGCCGGAGCCGGATGTCTCGGTGTTGCAACGGTACCGGAAGGTGCTTCATTGCGGAAAGCCGGAATCGATGCTCCGATTCTCCTCTTTTCCATGCCGGATCCGCGGGAAATTCCTCTTGTACTACGTTATCAGTTGAGTCCTTTTGTCTCTGATTGCGAAGGAATCCGGCTGCTCGCAGAGGCTGCCCGGAGATCGCACACCACCGTTCAAGTTCATCTAAAAATTGACACCGGCATGGGACGCATTGGATGCCGGCCGGAGTCAGCAGTGGAGTGTGCTCAAAATATCGCGGACAGTCCTTCTCTCACCTACGCCGGTACAGCCACTCACTTCGCGGTTTCAGATTCCACAGATCCGGCCGACAAAGAATTCACAAAGATGCAGCTCGAGCGTTTTTGCGGTGCGGTTGCATTGATCCGGAATGCGGGAATCGATCCAGGAATCCTGCACACGGCAAATTCCGGTGCTGTCCTCCAGTATCCGGAATCCTATTTTGACATGATTCGCCCCGGAATCCTCTTGTACGGCTATGCTCCGGATCCGGCTCTGGCAAGAATGGCCCCGGTGGCCCCAGTTATGGAAGTGCGTACCCGGATTTCTTTTGTCAAAAGTCTGCACAAAGGGGAATCCGTATCCTATGGCCGGACGTGGGTTGCACCAGGACAGACCTCTATCGCAACGCTTCCGATTGGTTATGGAGACGCTTTGCCCCGGCTTGTGAGCGGAAAGTTCCGGGTTTTGATCCGGGATCGCCTCTACCCACTGGTCGGACGGATCTGCATGGATCAGTGTATGGTTGATCTGGGCAGAGATTCTGGAATCACGCGAGGAGAGCCGGTGAGTATTTTTGGACATCCGGAATCCCTCAACGCTGCCGATATAGCCGCGTCAATCGGCACGATTCCCTACGAAATCACCTGCAACATCAACAAACGGGTGCCGCGAGTTTACCGGAAATCGCCTCTAGGACAGACCTTGGGACCAGAGCAGAAACATCTCCCCCAAACGAAAGAATTTCCCGGACAGCCGAAGAGCTGACCACAGCGTAAGCCGGATCCGAAATCATGAAAAATGTTTCGATTCCAGGTGCGAGGATCCGATTCACCGCTGCGATTTCAGATTCGTAGGAAAAATCCGGAACCCCCCGCACTCCCCGGAGAATGATGCTAG
>BOBG01000044.1 GCA_026002265.1 Spirochaetia bacterium | reverse complement strand
GATTATTTCCTCCGCCGGCAAATTTCCCACTCTCGTCCCGCGGCTGCTCAAAGCCCGAATCCGCCTTCTTCAATAACCGCACTAATTCAAGACTATTCAGACTCTTTGTCATCATCGCCGGCGCAACTGTCGGATTCACCGGCGCAACTGTCAACGCTAGATCATTCCATAACACTTTTACCACTTCGCCAGCACCGTCAATGCCTCGTTTTACGACCGGATATAGCCCACCCACCGATGCTTTTACACGAGTTGAACCGTCTCGCAACAATTTGATAAATTCTCGCGCGTATGTATTACTTTTGTAGAGGATACCTCGTACAAAGGTCCGCAGCCCTTTTGTATATACCGATACCGGCTCACCGATAACCATCGAATCGTCTACAATATAAATGACCAGACTCGTCTTGCCGGCGATGCAGATGATCCTTCGACACTACACCATTTGTGAGAAAGTACTCTTTAGAATTTAGTAACGCACGTTGCAATACTCGCTGCTGCTCCAAGTCAAGATTTTCATTTGAAGCCTCTACTTCAAACATGAAATTCCCATGCTTGTCCTTGCCGAGGATACTTTTGATTAATTTCACTTGTAGACAAATGGAATCCGCTACCATAGAGAGACAGTGTAGTATACCCACAATTTCCTGAATCGCACTATTTTAGCACTTCCCCAAAAAATCCCGGATTGGACGAAACTTGACTCTAGCTATTTATTTTTTCAGCAAATCGTTGATTACTTTTTCTATTTCTTCAATTTTATGCTTTAGTTTGAGAATTTGCTCGTCACGTCTTTTGCTATGCTGTTTCAAACTAAAGTTCTCGGTGAAAGCTTTCTCGTACAGACCTGCAAAAAAGACAATCAGCCCGCGTGTTTGAGGTTCACTCAAAAATGACGGCAATTCAAAATCGGTGGCCAACAATCTCTCTCTTTCCGGTACTTGCCGATCAGTACCATTCTGCTCTAAAAATGAATCCGTCACTGATATTATTTCTTCCCGAATCTTGCCAGTTTTATCGATTCCTAACGCATCGTTTAACAAAACTTTTGTCGAAAGCCAAAAATAATCAACAAATTTAGATTTTTTCCCTATACTTTCAAGAAAATGTTCCCGGTTCTCCGGATCGTTAAGTGTATCGAGAGCTCTTTCAAGAGCGTAGTTAGTTTTTGCAAAATGCACTGCAAGCGTAGTGATTAAGCTTTCAATTTCATTTTTTGACAAATAGCGCGGACTGTTTGGGTCGTGATAGGCATATTCAGGATGGTCGGACATGATTACTGCTCTCATAATCGAATACAGTGTGTCTCTCACTCTAAAATCGGCTTCACAGGAAATATTCCCTGCACTGTCCAACAATTCTTTCGTGGACAGACGGTCTTCGACGTCACTCATAGAATCTTAATCGGAAAAATACCGAAGGGAATTAAACAATTTTCTAGATCGGAGAAAAAATCGGGTAACAGGAAAGAAAAGTGAATTGAGGTGTCCTCTGTGTCAAAATCGACTACAGAGACTACCGGCTTGACACTCCCCTCTAACAAGTAGTATGGTTACCCTATCGGAAGTGGTGTCCCGGTATACAGAGTACGGTTCTTTTAAGAGCGTTGCTCATTACCCAGCCCTGTACTGTACCGGGGTCTGGACTCATCATCCGGGGCAATGTGTAAAGCGCTTTTTTTATGGGGGTGCGCTGGTGTACAAGTTATGTTTTCATATTCAAAAAGGCGGAGTCGGCAAGACTACTATCTCTACCATGCTGGCTTTTTCACTTTCCCGGCGCGGACACAAAACAATCCTGATAGACTGCGACAAACAGGGGAACGCCAGTTCGTGGGTCTGTAACCGCCCGCTCGATTATGATATTGCCGATGTCTTGTACGAAACGATTCCGGTATCAAAAGCACTATTTAATGTAGACAAAAATTTATTTTTATTACCGGTTCTCGCTATTGATAGCAAATTCAAACAATGGGAAGATACAAATCTCGTACACACGCCGCGGGCTTTTGAATTTTTACTTGCCGATATTGAAAAACTTGGATTTGAATATGCGATTCTTGACTTCCCACCGGAGTTTTCCCTATTGGTTGAGTCTATCATTTCGGTAACTGATGAAGTCATAAACCCGCTTACACCGGAATATTTCTCGATTGACGGCATCGAAAGCTTTGTAAAGTTATTGCGAAATGTTGAAAAGGCATCAAGACACACTGTTAAAAATGATAAGATCATTATCAATATGATTAACGAATCATTTAGCCGGCATAAAATATACCGAGATAAATTGCATAAACTCGATTATCAAATTTTTGAAATTCCACAGGATTCAAAGATTGCCGAATGTCAACCGTTTCACATGAGCCTTTACGAATATGCACCCACAGCAAAAAGTATTCCATCTTTTGAGGCATTAACCGATACATTTTTAGGAAAATCAAATGTCAGTTCGTAGAAGTTTAGAATCAGTAATTGATGAAGATATGCGTACTCGTGAATTGCCGGGTAGCACCGATTTAGCGCAGGTTAAACAGTCGCGACTACCGGCGACTATTGAAGAATTAACCAGCTTCGTGTTGATTGGGCGCGAGAAACTCAATGCGGTACGTGCGGCTATGCGTGCAATAGAGAAGCTCGATGTAGCTGTTGATGTGCGTAGACAGAGGCTTGAGGAAGCCCAAGCATTCGGTGAACTTTTACTAGACGCTGAAGTCCGGCTCGGTGAATTATTCAAGGCACTGCCAAAAGCAAAGGGGATTCGTACCGATCTGAAACTTGGGGACAGCACTGTCCCTAGGTCGAAACTAGAAAAACTAGAGGAGCTTGGATTCTCAAAAAAACAAGCACAACGTTTAGAGGCACTCACCGAAAAGCCGGAAGCTATTGAACAAGCGAAGTCTATAGCACATGATTCCGGAACTATTCCTACACGAGAGCTTGCACTCAAGCTTTCAAAGGAAAAACACGTAAGGCCGCCAGTTCCGGCGCCGGAAATTAGAGCCGTCTTTCTGGAATTGAATACCTTGATTGCGGATATGAAAAAAACCGACATTGACAATGAGGCAAAGACCCGGCTGCTCGATCTGCTGACCGAGGCCAAAGTCCTGCTCACCAAGTCAACGGCCAAATCTTGACAGTGCTGTTTTTTTTAGGGTTGACAGCTTTTTTCTAGCCCGATAGACTATCTATAGTCTCTTAAAATACAAAGGGCAGCTGCATAGAAACTCTACGTGTGTCGCGGGGAATCTCGTCGGCCAAGATTTCGATTCCTCGTGTGCTGTCCCTCAAAAAACGAAAAGAAAGGGTCTAGTTTGAAAGATACAACCGCCGTCCTAACACTGAAAATACTGCTTTCCGGCGGCTCTCATCAAAAAAAGAAATTAAGCACGTCAAAGAACACTATTCAATGGGTGTGGAGCGTCAAACCGGGCATTTATCCAGAGGTAGTGTCGTCAAAAGAGTCCAGCAACAAAGAACGATACAACGAAGATACAGAGCGGATAAAAATGAGGCAGCACTTTTCGTATACCGAGTCGCAATACCACGCCAGCGTTTTAACGCTAACATCACATTCTCTATCTTACTACCGCTCTTTGTATAACTCTCTATCATAGGCCCGTTGCACCTTCCGATTCCGTTTCGGCGGTATTACTACCTTTGTTCCGGATTTAACCGCTTGTTCTACAATCATATCTGTATCATATCCCCGGTCTGCAAACGATACATCTATTTCCATTCCTGCTATCAAGTCCAGTACAGAGCAACAATCCGCTTCCGGACCAGCAGTTACGATCATTCGCACCGGACAGCCGCGTTTATCAATGGCGAGGTGTGTCTTGCTGTTCAGCCCCCTTTGGTACGCCTCATCCGGTCATTCCCGCCGCGTGCACCGCAGGCATCCGGGTGTACTTTGCTGTGCTTTGCATCTATCATTACCCATTCCAGATCCGGCTCGACGGACCTGTTCAGCCACTTTTTGCCAGATACCTTTATCTCGCCAGCGGCAGAAGCGCCGATTGGTATTCTTCCAATCCCCATACTCCGGTGGTACATCTCGCCAGAGTGCGCCGGTACGGAATATCCAGCTGTTTCACACAAACGGGATATATTCAAAGCCGCCTGTTCCTCTTGTAAGCGTGTGAACACATAGGGAAATGTCTCATTTTTTTGTAGTTGCTCGTCGTATACGGCAAGCTCTTTTCCATTTGCCCTACTCTATCACAACTTTGTTTTTATAGGCAGTAGACACAAGCCACTTTTTTCAAAAGAAATTTCAGGACTGCCTTTTTACCATCTCGATGACACATTAACATATAATGTCATGCAGGATTATTTCGTATTTTGATGCTATAATCTAACTATGATAAGTAAAAAGCAGTTATTTTATGGAGATAAATTCTTCGGACAGCCTTTATCTTCTAAAAATTTATTTTTATCTAGTCCATTAAGGGTGATAGTAGTATCCTTACTAAGAGGTGTTGAACTGGGCCATTCTGTTTTATCATCGAGTTTTTTCTTTAACACAACAGGCCCTTTTTCTGTATATTGTAATAAAAGTACTATCGTGAACCATTTATTGATAAAGGCATATATATTTCCATCCGAAGGGTTTTTATCCATAACAGTAGTAACATTTTTTGACAAACCTTGAATAGACCAGCGAGCATCGACGGGTTTCGTTTGAACTGTTAAAGAAGGTTCTTTTTTTTGTTCAGCCATTTTATTTTTCTTCTTTTTTATTAGTATCTTTACAGGATTGAAGATAACTCTGAATATCTTCCGCTAAAAATCGTCTCTGATTTCCTATTTTCATAGTATGTACCTTCACAACGTAATAAAAACTCTTTTTAATTATATATTATATATATATGATACTAGCAGTTATTATGAACTGCTCAATACTTTCTAAGGAGTTTTTATGAACCATCTTAATTCAGTGCTTATCGAGGGAATCCTCACCGCAGAGCCGGATTGTTCCAAACAGAAAGACGGCTTGTCTAGTTGCACCTTTGCAGTTGCCTCTACTCGTTCTGTCAAACAAGGGGAAAAACTGGTGCCTGAAGTTTGCTCGTTTACTATGCCAATTATCGACATCGAGAAGTTTGAAGAGTATATGCAGCAAAGGTTTGAGTATGAAAAAGACGGTTTGGATATGCTAGAATTTATTACCATGCAGTATGGCGAAAAGGCGTCAGCATTGTTAGCAGAATTATTATTCTAACGCTTTACAGTCAAGTTGAATCTGCCGTGGGGCCTGGTCAAAGCAGTTTCTACGGAACGGCACAATGCGGAACAGTGTCTCTCCGCAACTACGCTTTTGCAGGGCGTCAAACAGATTACCTTGACCAACCGACATTGGGACGCTTTGGCTGAACCAACCACAAACAGATGAGAATGAGGAACTGGTTGTCGAGGTAGTCAAGGAAATCTTGAAGCGTAAACGGCAACATGATAAAAGGTAGGTGCAAGGTGGCATCTCTGTTTTTCAGTAAACCAAATCGTGATGACAACGGTTTCTCCAAAAAATCCTTCTGCGTTACCGTAGGAATGGGAGACGTGGTAAAGTCTTTGGTATTACGAGTGATGATGTAGTCAGCAGCTTCCCGCTGTGCTGCTGCAACAATCACAGCATCCTCGAAATCAGACATAGGTGAAGTCATAGCTTGTTGAATATCTTGAACCGTTGTATCAACAAACGAACAAGCTTAGAAAATTTCACAACGACATCCAACGCCTTTTTTGCGTCCTTGAAATTAGTTTAGCCAGAACCCTAACCTAAAGGCTAGGGCTTCCTGTTTCATAGACAGAACTTGTTGTAGTACACTCCTACTACAGCGGTTCTTGTCTCCGCTCAATTAAAGCGAGGAAATTTACACCTCGTGGTTGACCATTTTTTCCAAATCTACTATTCTTGAAAAAAGCTTAAGAATTGCGTGGAAATGAAGTATGCCGGGATCGATAATAGACCAGTTGATGCACTCAATACGTTCTTCTTGTGCTTTATACCACAAACTCATCTTACTAACCGGAGTGCCTGGTAGTGGCAAAACACCTATACTCAATGAGATTGCGGCACATTTTCAGCAATCTGTAATCAACGTAAACTTAGCAATTTCTGAAAAACTCATAGGAGTATCAAAAAAACAACGCCCGTTAAAGATATCAGCTCTCATAAACGATTTGGTAGGAACCGGCGAGACTCCTGTAATACTGGATAATCTTGAAATGTTATTCGATATAGAACTCAAACAAAATCCGTTGCACCTACTGATGAATAATGCACGGAATCGTGTTGTAGTGGCATCATGGAGTGGAACGTACAAAGATGGCCGGCTTGTTTATGCTGAAATAGGTCATTCTGAATATAGGATTTATGATACACAAGATAGTAAAAAAGTGCTCATTGTAGTGACAAATTGAGCAGTTTCTAGTCACTAAAAGGAGGCAGCTTTCCATGAAATATGGTGAACTTATTCAATTTGAAGCATTAGAATCGGTAATTCAGTTACGTAATGCAGATAAATCTGATAATGCCCGGCGTTTAGTTGAGACTTTTATTATTTCTGACGAAATGGCGGAACGAATTACCGGAATTATCATTCCACAAATGCAATATACAGTTCCGGCTGACAATAAAGGTATATTAATTGTTGGTAATTATGGGACCGGTAAATCGCACCTTATGTCAGTACTTTCGAGTGTGGCCGAGGACGCTTCGCTAGCGCACATTCTGTACAATCGTTTCCCAACCAGTTCACAAACAGATAATTGGAAATCGAGTTTGCAAAAAATAGCCGGCCAGTTTAAAGTAATTCGCGCAGAAATTAGCTCGCAAATGTCCTTGAGAGATATTATTGTATCATTGCTTGAGGAAAGTTTTGAAAAATGGAATATAGACTATCATTTTCCGCCGGCTCATTCGATTGTAAATAATAAAAATTCATTTGAAGATATGATGGCCGCTTTTGAAAAAGTTTTTCCGGATCAAGGGCTTTTATTAATTATCGATGAACTGCTTGATTATTTACGCAGTCGGAATGATCAGGAGCTTATTCTTGATCTCAATTTCCTAAGAGAAATTGGAGAAATTTGCAAGGATTTACGGTTCCGGTTTATGGCCGGTGTTCAAGAGGCGATTTTTGATAATCCCCGGTTTTCATTTGCGGCGGATAGTATTCGACGTGTAAAGGACCGGTTTGAACAGATTCGTATTGCCCGGAATGATATAAAATTTGTAGTGGCGCAACGATTACTTAAAAAAAATGCAGAACAGCAAACAAAAATTTGTAACTATCTCAGTCAATTTACGCGATATTATGGAAATCTTAACGAGCGAATAGATGAATTTGTCCGGCTTTTTCCAATACATCCGGATTATATTGATACATTTGAACGTATAAAAGCAGTAGAAATGCGAGCAATATTACGAATTCTTTCGATTGAAATGCACAATTTTTTAGATGAAGATATTCCGGAACTATATCCCGGCCTTATTGCCTTTGATAGCTATTGGAATACCATTATTAATGATCCGGTTTTTCGTGCTGATCCACAGATAAAAGAAGTAATTGATTGCAGTGAAGTTTTGGAATCACGTATTGAAAATGCTATTTCCCGGAAACAATATAAGCCACTTGCAATCCGTTTAATACGTGCGTTATCTGTGCACCGGCTTACAACTGTAACAATTTACGATGCAATCGGCGCAACACCGGAGGAACTACGCGACCGGCTTTTTCTGTTTGATCCACTTTTATCGGAAATGGGCGGCGATGAGCCGGATAAAGATTTATTGACGTTTGTCGAAACGGTATTAAAAGAAATACTTAAAACTGTAAGCGGTCAATTTATTTCGTGTAATCTTGATAATAATCAGTATTATCTCGATCTTAAAAAAACAGAAGATTTTGATACACTTATTGAAAATCGCGCCGCGAGTTTAAGCGCAAATCAATTAGATAGATATTATTTTGAAGCGCTCAAGCGTGCAATGGAGTGCCAGGATGTCAGTTATGTAACCGGCTATCATATTTGGCAGCATGAATTAATGTGGCGTGAACATAAAGCAGCCCGGAACGGATATCTCTTTTTTGGGACGCCAAATGAACGTTCTACTGCTGTGCCCCGACAGAGTTTTTATTTATATTTTATTCAGCTAAATTCACCACCACATTTTGATGACACAAAATCAGACGATGAAATTTTTTTCCGGTTAAAACATATTGATAATGATTTTCAGACCGTACTCAAAAATTACGCGGCTGCTGTTGATCTTTCTTTAACTTCGTCAGCGAATACAAAAAAAATATATCTTGATAAATCGAATTTTTATTTAAAAAAATTAAATGAATGGATACAAAATCATTACGATGCATTTGATGTATGCTATCAAGGACAATCAAAATCGTTCTATGATTGGCTACAAAATAAATCGCTCCCAGATCGAACAGGAATTAAATCAAGTCAAACATTGAATTTTCGCGACAAAATGAACGAAATTGCCGGAATATGTCTTGCTCCTGCATTTGAAAATCAGTCGCCGGGTTATCCGGTATTCTCGATTGTTATAACCGGTGCAAACCGCAAGCAGGCGGCACAAGACGCTTTACGTGGTATTGCCAATCAAAGCCGGACAAAACAAGCGGTGGCAGTATTGGATGCATTGCAATTACTTGATGGCGATAAATTCAGTCCCCGGAAATCAAAGTACGCACAGTTTATTCTCGAATTAATGAAGGTAAAAGGTGCCGGCCGCGTTGTAAATCGCAGCGAAATTATTGAAAATATATACGGCGTAGAATACATGGATAGTACCGGTTGTAGACTTGAGCCGGAATTTGTTATCGTGATTCTTGCTGCTCTTGTGTATTCCGGTGATATTGAGCTTTCTATACCCGGTAAAAAATTTAATGCAACAGAATTATCAAATATTGCCGCGGCTAATTTTGATGATCTTTTGAATTTTAAACATATTGAACAGCCAAAGGATTGGAATATTCCGGCGATACAAGCATTGTTTGAATTACTTTCTCTGGCACCAGGTCTTACCCAACTGATTGTGCAAGGGAAAGATGATACTATTCAAATTTTGCAGGATAAAATCCAAATAATTATTAATCGCATAATTAAGAATCAAAAAGTATTACGCGAAGGACTTTTGTTTTGGGGAATTGATTTAATAACAGTTAGTAACATATCCGGCCAGACAAATATGCTTGAAAATGCAAAAACCTTTTTTGATTCACTTACAGTATATAATACTCCGGGTAAACTCAAAAACTTTCGTTATACCGAACAGGAGGTACATTCACAACAAGAAAGCATTAAATTTTTGGATTTTATCGAGGTATTAAAGGATTTTCATGCAGATATAGGTCCGGTAGCGTCATATCTTTCTATTGCCGAAAAAATGTTGCCGCATGAGTATGAATGGATGACTGTAATGAATACTACACGATCTGATATAATACAAAGGCTTACGCACTTATCAAGTGAAAATATTGCAGAACAATCGTCATTTATTGATTCAAAATTAGAAAAACTTAAGTCTTCATATATCATTGCATATATGGCGATGCACACAAACGCACGATTAGGGCAAAGTGATGCCCGGCGGAAAGCAGCATTGCTTACGGATAATCGTTTACAAACCCTGTTTCAATTGGCAGAAATTACACTTCTACCGCGTCAACAACTTGACGATTTTAAACATCAATTTGACTTGATGAAAACATGTTTTGTCTTGACACAGCGTGAACTTGAAACAAATCCGGCTTGTCCGCACTGTGGATTTAATCCATTACGTGAAATGCCGGTTAAAATAAATGATCTTGAGCGATTAGATGAACAATTAGACATAATGATCAGTAGTTGGACCGGAATAATTTTAAGCAATTTGGAATCTCAGTATCAGTCGAAATCGGATTTACTAAAAAGTGATGATAAAAATTTGCTGCAAAAATTTATACATTCACAAGAATTACCGGATATCATTGATAATGATTTTATTTATGCTCTACAACAAATTTTTGCCGATTTAGTGAGAATAAATCTGAATATTGATGATTTCAAAGAATCACTTCGCGATGGTCCCGCGACACCTATGGAATTGAAGGCAAGATTTGAAAATTATGTCGATAATCTGGTAAAAGGGAAAAATATGTATAAAGTACGGATTGTTGTGGAGTGAGGGAATATGCTAATCAATTCAATAAAACTAAATAACTTTCTCAGTTTTGGTGAAACCGCAGAACCAGTCTCATTGCGTCCGCTTAATGTTGTTATCGGACCAAATGGGTCTGGAAAATCAAACCTGTTGGAAGCGATAGACTTGTTGCGGAATGCACCACACAAATTGACAAAACCTGTTCGGGAAGGCGGCGGTGTTTCTGAATGGCTTTGGAAAGGAGCACGTGACACTCCAATCGCACGTATTGATACTATGATAAAATATAGTATTGGTTCCCCATGGCTACATTATGTTTTGTCTTTCACTTCTGTTAATCGCCGCTTTGAAATAACTGATGAACACATCGAATACGAAAAAACAGATAATCCTATTTCTAATTTTTACTATCACTATGATGATGGCACTTCTATACTTAATACAGACAGAGAAAACGAAGAGGCTTTCAAACCAACCAATCTAAAATATGACGAATCTATTCTTTCGCAACTTCGTGATCCAGAGCGATACAAAGAAATCACCTATTTAGCCGAAGAGCTGAATAAAATAAAACTCTACCGTGAATGGAGTTTTGGTCGCCGTTCAAATGTGCGTGTACCGGAAAAAGCCGACTTGCCTAACGATATGCTTGAAACAGACACCAGTAACTTAGGACTTGTCTTACATCGTCTTAGTATGGAACCGAAAACCAAGCAGCGTATTCTGGATGCCCTCCAGTTGCTCATCTGTGGAATAGATGATTTTGGAGTGAGTATTGAAAGCGCTACGGTGCAGGTATTTCTTCGTGAAGGTAACTACACGATACCTGCTACGCGTCTTTCTGATGGAACTTTGCGTTATTTATGTTTGCTTGCAATTCTTTGTAATCCTAATCCGCCCCCCTTGGTTTGCATTGAGGAACCGGAACTGGGATTGCATCCTGACATCTTGCCAACGCTTGCTGAGTTGATGAAGGAAGCATCAACGCGATGTCAACTTATCGTTACTACGCATTCTGATATTTTGGTTGACACAATGACTGAACAGCCGGAATCTGTTTTAATCTGTGAGAAGGGAGAAACAGGAACAGAGTTGCGCCGATTGAGTGCAGAAGAACTGAAACCTTGGCTTGAAAAATATCGATTAGGCGAACTTTGGATAAGCGGTCAACTTGGAGGCACAAGGTGGTAGGCGTTTATCTTTTTGTAGAAGGTGGCGGAAATAGCAACGATCTTAAAACAGAATGTCGGCATGGCTTCTCTACGTTTTTGGAAAAGGCGGGTCTCAAAGGAAAGATGCCGCGTATTGTTGCGTGTGGTGGACGGGAACAAGCATTTGACAGATTTATTACAGCGACAAAAAACGGCGAAACTGCAATATTGCTGATTGATAGCGAGAGTGCAATAGCGAGCGATTGTCAGCAAGGTGATAGCGGCGCATGGAAACCTTGGAAGCATCTCAAAAATAGGCCGGGCGATAATTGGGAACAACCGGACAATACCTCCGATAACGATTGTCACTTAATGGTGCAATGTATGGAATCATGGTTTATTGCCGACCGAGAAACGCTCAAAACATTCTTTGGAAAAGGCTTTAATGGAAGCGCTTTACCGTCCACGCAAAGCTCTGTTGAGTTAATTGATAAAGCACAAGTCTATAAATCATTTGCTGAAGCAACTAAAAACTGTGAGACAAAAAAGCCTTATGGAAAAGGCGAACATTCGTTTAAGATACTGGCGTTAATTGACCCTGTTAAAGTAATCACCGCATCTCCATGGGCGGATAGGTTTGTGAAGACTGCGAAAGCTAAGATGGGGATAGCAAGGTGAATAATTATTATAACAGTACCAATTCGGATTCAGAATATGATCGCGGTTTTATTCACGGCTATAGAATTGGCAGAATAAAAGCATCAAGGAAGATACTTATTAGAATCTTAAAGAATACGGGCAAGGTTTCAAGGGAAATAATTCGGAAAATTAATTATGAAACTGATATGAGTTTTATGCATCTTATGATAAAATATACTTTAAAGCAAGATAAAAGCCTTGATGATATTGAATCGTCTTATGACAAATTGTGTCGGACCGAACGAGAATTTATTGATGAAAAATATTGTAGTTATGATAAATTTAATTCAAGTGATGAGGACGATTAAACATGACAAAAATCCCTTTGAATTTAATGCTAAATTATCCAATAAGATGGAGCAAGCAACAAGTTTTAAGAGACTTTGTTCAGAATTTCTATGACGCTGCGGGTGCCGATAAATTTGGAACAGTATTTAAATATGTTTATCAAAAAGATGTAACAAAAAAAGGCAAAATTATTTTATCAATGGCAAGCGAAGGATTTAGTTATGAGTGGCTTGTTCATATAGGCGCATCAAGCAAGCAAGAGGAATCAGGTAGGTATGCAGGATTTTACGGAGAGGGATTTAAAATCGCAGCACTTGTTGCTCTACGTGATTTTGGCTGGAATAGTAACATCAGTTCTCGCGACTGGTCTGCCGGTATAGATACATTGGATGTTACAATTGACGGAAAATTACTGAAACAATTAGTACTCAATGTTGAAAACGATACGCTTTCAGAAAAAACCGTTTTGGTTATAGAGAATGTTGAAGAGCAGGATATAACTATTTTAGAAAATGTAATAAATACATTTTATTTTTCTGAAAATCCTCTTATCGGAGATATATTATTTAAGAATGAGTATGTTGCTATACATAAAAGAACTACGGTCAATAAGCCTCTTAATTATCCTGAATCTTATAACTGCAAGGGCGATGGAATAGTATTCCTTATGTTTCAGGCACGCGGTTCATTCCCTTCTGAACTTGTTATTTGCCACAATAGATTTAAAACAGATGATAGAGAGAGAAAGAATATAAGTAAAGGGACAATTCAAGATGTATTATTAGATATAATTGATATAATAGATGCTAAGACTGCTTGTATGCTATTGCGAAATTTAAAAAAGTATTGGTACGATTACCCTGATAGTAAAGAAGATGTTGATTCATGGTATTCTGTAATAAGAAAGTTAATAAAACGAATTCGGCTGGATGAATTAGTTATAAGTCAGTTTCGTCAAAATTATCCTCTATTGGCATATTGCGAAAAGCCATTTAATATCAAAATGCGTAATCAAAAAACTCAGGCTCTTATATGGCGTAAAAACAACTCGCCGCAACTAATATTGGTTCAGGATAGTTTTATCTTGCTTGGATATAAAAGTATTGTTGAATTTTGTGAAGAAGCCGGCGGCTTTAATATAACACGAAAACCACTTGTAGATGAAAACTGTCTGCTTGATATACTTCAAGATACGGCAAAAGAAGTCTTACATGGTTATATTTTGCATTTTCCAGCTTTTACAATTATAGAAAATGATTCGTCTGTTTATAATGGAACAGCGACTGTAGTAAAAAATGACTTACTACAAATAAACTCAAGAGCATATCGCATAAGGTATAAACTTGTAAATATTGATATTAAAAAGAATCTTTTGAAAAAAGAAAATTTTTACGAAGCGTTCACGACATATTGTCATGAGCTATGTCATTGCTTCGGCTCTGATGCATCAGCATCATTCAGCAGAGCATTGACCGATGTGATTGCCATAGTTATGATACATCAGGATATAATTGATATATATGCAGAGAAATGGAAAAGAGAATTTTGATGACATGGAGATATTGACTATGCCCCCGCAAGAACTCTTCTCAACCCACATGGTCCCCGTAGATGCCGCTACCGGTAAACTCTTTGACGAACAGCTTGTGCCAGCAAACGATACACCCGTCACCTGCCTTGGTAAAACCTTTGCAAGCGACATCGAGCGCCGTGTCTACTTTACCGAAGAATTGCACAAAAAACTTGCCGACCCGGACTTTCGCAAAATTGAGGGCTTCCCCATCGGAAAAGACGAGGATCTTCTTGCGTTAAGTGACCCGCCGTATTACACCGCTTGCCCTAACCCGTGGATTGCTGATTTTATCGCAGAGTGGGAAAAAGAAAAGAGTCCGCAGATTAACGCGGATGGAAAACCATTGCCCTACCATCGTGAACCGTTTGCCGCCGATGTAAGTGAGGGGAAAAACGACCCGATTTACAACGCCCATTCCTACCACACCAAAGTGCCGCACAAAGCGATTATGCGCTATATTCTGCACTACACCGAGCCGGGCGACATTGTATTTGACGGCTTTTGCGGCACGGGTATGACCGGGGTGGCGGCGCAGATGTGCGGTAATAAAGAAGCCGTTCAGTCGCTTGGCTACACTGTGAACAATGACGGGACAATCTTGCAGGACGGCAAGCCGTTTTCCCGTCTTGGCGCCCGGCGGGCGGTGCTGAATGATTTGTCTCCATTTGCTACTTTTGTTGCATATTCTCTTAACTTCCCTGTTTCTCCAACTGATTTTGAACTTGAGACTGCTCAAATAGCTTCTGATGTTGAAAAAGAATGTGCTTGGATGTATCAAACCAAACATACTGATGGGAATATGGGAAAAATAAGTTATATTGTATGGAGTGATGTATATATATGTACTAGTTGTACTAAAGAAATTGTTTTTTGGGATGTTGCAGTTGATAGAGATTTAGCATTAGTGAAAGATAAATTCTACTGCCCATATTGCAATGCTTTTCTAAAAAAAGCTGCAACTGAGAAAGCACGAATAACATATGCTGAACCTAGCTTTGGTATAATTCACAAAACAGTAAAACAAGTTCCTGTATTGATCTACTATATTGTCGATAATTGCCGATTTGAGAAAAAACCTGATGAATTTGATATTTCATTGATAAATAAAATATCATCGATGAAAATACCTTACAAAATACCTTTAGACGAAATTATTCCCGGGGACAAGACAAATGACCCATTAAGTTTTGGTATAAGAAACATATATCAATATTACACACATCGTAATCTGTATGTGATTTCGTCATTTTGGAGCAGATGTTCAAATAAATATAAGGCTATAATAACAAGTCTATTAGAAAATCATGCAAGCAAACGAAACCGCTATATACTTGATAGAAATCACACAATGGGTACTACAGGTGGCCCATTCACAGGAACATTGTATTTACCACCGTTACAATGCGAAGTGAATATTATCAATATATTTCGCAAAACGGCTAAGAAATATTACGCTGCATATTCTGAATTAACGGGTATTAAACATAATATTGTTTCAACCAATTCTCTGACGTATTCTCAATTTGATAATGATAGTTTGGATTATATATTTTTAGATCCTCCATTCGGTTCTAATTATATGTATTCTGAATTAAATTATTCATGGGAGTCATGGCTTGGTGTTAAAACCAGTATTTTATTTGAAGCCATTGAAAACAAATCACAGTCAAAAACTTTGCTTGAATATAGACAACTGATGCGAAGTGCATTACGGAATGCATATTGGGCATTAAAACCAGGAAGGTGGATTACAATAGAATTCTCCAATACAAAAGCGGCTGTTTGGAATTGTTTGCAATTGGCACTGGCGGATGCCGGTTTTATTATTGCCACCGTAAATGTTCTCGATAAAAAACATGGCGGCTTGAAATCAATGACGTATACTACCGCCGTCAAACAAGACCTCGTTATATCCGCCTACAAACCCAATGGCGGCTTTGAAGAACGTTTTGTAAACGAAGCAAAAACGCTGGAAGGCGTATGGGACTTTGTGCGCACTCACTTGAAATACCTGCCTGTGGTAAAGGTTTCAGGTGATGCTTTACAACCAATCCATGAACGGGACCCGCGCATTCTTTTTGACCAGATGGTCGCCTA
>BOBG01000043.1 GCA_026002265.1 Spirochaetia bacterium | reverse complement strand
ATATTATACTAAAGAGGCAGGCAGAAAAGCCTGCCTAACAAAAACCGGGTAGGATCCGGAAAAAGGAGCCATAAATGACAAGAGAGTTTGATACTGAAATGCAAAGGCTTGTAGAGGAGTACCTCAGGGAAGTGGATGAAAAAAAGACCGAGAATCTGAAAAAGATTACGGCATTGGTTGATACCGAAGACGTTACGAAAGCTTGGCAGGAAACTGCCCATCATCATCCGGCGACGAAAGAAGGCTATGAGTTGTTTCTGGCCGAGAGAGCTGCCTTGGTTGAAAAAGCTCTTGCACCCCTTGGACTGAAAGGGAAGTTGACGGCCAATGAGATCGAGTGGCTGACCGATCAGAACTACCATACGGTACTTGCGTATCTGGCACCTGAGACTCAGGCATTGTAAAGCCGCAGGTACAAACCCGCCTTAAAGAAAGCTGCTTCTAGCTCGGTATGATTAAAAATTAAAGCCGGCCGGCAATTAAACCGGCCGGCGGAGCCAGGGTAGGATCCCGGCAAAAGAGTAATTAACTCTAAATCCGGATAGAAATTGTGTCAAGCCTGAATTCGATTGAGCTAACACATGGTATATTTTTTGAAGGAAAAATGAGTCCGCAGGGACTTTTGTTATTTTAAAAAATATGGTAAAATCTTGCTATGCAATCACCAGGTAGTTCACGGATTTTCAAAGGCGATCTTGATTTTTTGATCGAGCAGTTTAGTCGGCTCACCGATTCCCTCCGGCATGAAAAGCCTTCCGATTTTATTGAGCGAGTGCGTACCCTCACTGCCGATCTGACACCGTTCCCGGGCCGGTTTTCGTTTGACCGGTTTCCTTATTTCCGGAAGATTCTTGATTGCTTCGATCCTATGGATCCGACTCGTGAAGTTGTTTTGATGAAAGGCAATCAGCTTGGTGCGACCACAGCCCTCATTGAAAATTTGATTTTGTACCATATAATGTGCGATCCAAAGCCGCAGATGTACGTGACTGCGGATGCTGGTTTAATGAAAACCAGCGTTGCAATCCGGGTTGAAAAAATGTTTGATAGTTCCGGTGCGCGTCCCCTGTTGTTTTCGCAGAGTCAAAAAAAAGCCGGCAGCCGGAATACCGGTGACACGGCCATCGCAAAAGAATATCCGGGTGGATATTTGCATTTTTACGGCGGGAAAAGCCCGGCACGTTTCCGCGGTATCTCATACCCGGTTGCACTGGTGGACGAGGTTGATGCCTTTCCAGATTTTATAAAAGACGAAGGTACGGTGATTAAATTGATTCGTAGCCGGACGAATGCTTTTGAAGGAAAGTACAAAATCCTCTGGACATCGACTCCGTTGATCAAGCAGACTTCAAAGATTGAACCGTTGTACCTCCGGGGCGATCAGGAAAAATTCTATGTACCCTGCAAACACTGCGGGGAAATGCAGGAGCTGGTCTGGCACGGTGAAAGCGCAGCCGGAGTGCATTTTGGAATCATCTGGGAAAATGACGAGCGTTTCATGCCGATTCCGGAGAGCGTTGCTTATAAATGCCGGTATTGCGGCGGGTTGATGAAAAACTACGATAAGGCGACTGTTATTCCGCGTGGAGAATGGCGTGCGACTATTGCCAAGCCGGAGTCTCCCACAACGAAAAGTTTCCATTTGTCTCCGCTCTACAATCCGCCCGGAATGTACTCGTGGGAGTCGATGGTGCAGGAGTGGTCCGAGTGCTGGGACATTGAGCATGGCCGGCTTCGTGACAAGGAGAATTACCGGGCTTTTCGTAATCTTAAGCAGGGGCTTACGTTTGAGGAATTGGGAGTGCAGATTCAGTATGAGCGGGCAGTACAGTTCCGGCGCTCCGGCTTTGCGCGTGGAAAAGTGCCGAATGATCTAGCAGTTGCCGACACCGGCGGTCCGGTTTTGATCGTGACGGCTGCGGTCGATGTGCAAAAGGATCGGCTCTACGTTGATGTGAAAGGGTACTCTTGTGGCGGGGTGACGTGGACACTTGATTTTTTTGCCATCGAAGGTGACACGGAGCAGTTTAACGGCCCCTGGGATCAGCTTAACGATTATCTTGATCGGACTCGCTTCACCGGCTCTGATGGCAAAATCTACCGGATCATGATCACGCTGATCGACTCCGGACACAATGCTGATTATGTGTATCAATTTTGCCGGAATCACAATCCGGGTGTGTATGCGTGCAAGGGGCGTGACTATTTTACAACTGGGGAGAGCTACCAGCTTTTCAGCCAGGCGATTCTTGAAAAGATCGGTGGGTTGGATCAAGCGTATCATGTGAGTACCGGAAAACTCAAAGATAAAATCAGCAATTCCATGACCAGTCTGCAATGGACGACTGGTCAGCCGCAACCGTGGTGGTACCCGAATTTTCCGGAGGATTTCCGGGACGATTATTTTCGGATGTTTGAAGCTGAAACGAAGCAAGAAATCCGGGACAAGGTGACCAACCAATGGCGCAAAACGATTTGGAAACAAGCTTTCGGCATGGAAAATCATGCGTTTGACACCTATGTGTATAATTTGGCTGCGCTGGAAATTTTTGCCGAATTCTGTTGTCGTGACGAGACCGGATTAAATTTGCCGGCGCTGAATTGGGAAGCATTCTGGGAAATCGGCAAGCTAGGGGCATTTTACACAGTGCCGACTTAACCGGTACCGGCATCTTGATTATATCATGTGTTATATTTTACTGGCTCAACCGGTACCGTAATATGCTTTTTTGCTGGCGTTTTGGTTTTGGATACCAAGCACCCGTCAAATTCGTGAAATTCCGCTTCGGTGATATTTCCGTTTTTGAATAATTCTAGCGCTGATTTATAGATAATAGATGCCGCTTCACTTCTAAATTTTTTTTGCATGATCAAATCTCCTTGTATTCACCGGTTGTTACCTTTTTTTTCATTTCTTCTTCATTTAAGGAAAACAAATATTTTGCCAGTTTTTTGAAATCTTCCTGATCAGTATCAGAAATATTTGCTAAATCTGATTTTTTGAATCCGTACTCAAAAAATGACCGGAATTCGCTTTTGAAAAAAATAATTACCCGGTAACCACCTGCTTTTCCTTTCCCTGGCTGGGCAACCCGGATCTTGTAGACCCCCCCGCCGAGGTCCGTACCTATGCGCCCAGATTCAAGTTGCTGGACAATATCTCTCAACTGTGCGTCGCTCATTTTTTGCTTCTGGGCAAAACGGTTGAACCACCGGTTTTTGAATATCTGCACTCCATATTATAGCATAATTTTTTCAAAAAAGTTAAACCGGCCCCATGATTATCCCACATGGGATAATTTCGGCAGATAGATTCACAGTGCTGGCTCAACCAGTACCGTGATTATATCACGTGATATAATCCGGACAAAAATTTTTTCAAAAAAAGTAAAAAGTTACTAGCTTTTTGGAAATAGTACCGGCACCATCTTTGATATGACGGCACCTGATCCATTTTGGTATGATCAACTTAACGAGACAAAATCTCTGCTCCTCGATCTCAACCGGGCAATTCGTGCGCTATCTCTCAACGAGATAAAGAGCTTTAGCATTAACACCGGACAGACCACGCAAAATGTAACCCGGCAGGATTTGCCGGCGCTGTTACAATCACGCGAGCGAGTCATTAAACAGATTTTAGACTTAGAATCCCTGCTAGGCATCGGTACCGGTGCAGAACCTAGGACCCCGGTACAGGTCGTCCCATGGTGAATTGGTTACCGGGCTTGAGTCAGGACGAGCGTCTGGACGCTGTTCTCGGTCGGCTGATCGACACCGGCATCGAGGATATTTTTGATGGGGACACATTTCCAAATAGTTTTGGGGAGACTCGTGATTATTTTTTGTACGCCGGGATTGCCTATGAAACGCTTCGCCGGCGTTCCCTCCAAATGTTTACGGAAAACCCCTACGCACAGGGTATTATCCGGCGCTTGCTGCTCAATGAAATTTTTATCGGCATTACCCCGGAAGCTGCGCCCATCGGAGCTATTATCTGGCCTGACAAGAGTCAGGACGATCAGGAGCGCCTTGCAGTAGAGTACGGTTCCACAATGGCCGAGTCTTTTGCGCTGTACGCGGCTGACTACAATATTTTTGATTACAAAAAACAGTTGACCTTTGGCGAATTTCAAAATCAGGTTCGGCTTGAATCGCTGCTCTGCGGTGACGGAATCATTGTTGCATACATAAATCAGCAGACCCGGCTCCCGTGTTGGGATTGGGTTAATGGATCGTATATTCAGAACCCGCTTGATTATACACCGCGTGCCGGAAACACGATTAAACATGGAATCGAGTTGGATGCACAGGGACGGCACATAGCGTACCATGTGCGGACGTGGAATGGCACCGAGTACCATTCGAAGCGTGTGCCCGTCATGGGTGAGAAATCGGGACGGCAGATTGCATGGATGGTATACGGCACTGAAAAACTGTTGGATTCTGTGCGCGGAATTCCTCTGCTATCGAGTGTTCTGTCGATGCTGAAAGACATAGACCGGTATAAAAATGCCGAGTTACGGGCGGCTGTGGTGAATTCGCTTTTGCCGATGTTTATCAAGCGGTCTGCGGATTCTGCGCCGAAGCAGAGTATGTTTACCGGTTTGATAAAAGATGTTCCGGCTGCTGGTACTCCGGCAGCGGTCGAAGCAGAAAAAGCGCAACCGGTCGCGCACATGCTCCCCGGTACGGTTATGGATCGGCTTGCTCCAGGTGAGGAGCCGGTCAGTTTTAACACCAATCGGCCGAATCCGGGTTTTCAAGTATTTGAAAATGCTATTTTATCGGTTATTGCATGGTCATTAAATATTCCTCCGTCAATTTTGGTACTCCGCTTTGATTCGAGTTATTCAGCATCACGACAGGAATCGAATGAATTTAATACGTATTTAAAATACCGGTCGTTTCGGAATGCCCGGGATTTTTTAATTATTTATCAAGAGTATATTATTCAATCAGTTTTAATTGGTACGCTTGATTTACCGGGGTTTAAAGATGTTGCATTTAATCCGGTGCGCTGGCAATTACGAGATGCGTGGTTACGCTGTGAGTGGTCTGGATTATCACGGCCGTCTGTGGATATTCAAAAAGAAGCGAATGCAATGAAAACACTTTTGAGTATGGGAGTTATTACCTTTGATCAGGTGGCACGGGAATTTAGCGGTATGAATTTTAGTGCAGTCCAAAACCGGTTAAAACGGGAATATGATTTAATGAAACGCCTTGGATTTCATTCGATTTTTGATGATAAAGAGATCATTGAAATAAAAAAAGAAGAACCGGAAGAAAAAGAACCGGCTGAAGATAAAAATAATTAAGGATACATTATGGAGATTTTTGATGTAGTATCAACGAGAACCTCGCCGGTTAATCTAACAATTACGATTATTTTTTTAGCATTTATCGTTATAATTGTCACAAGAACAGTACGGTTTATTTTTACAACATCGAAAGGAATAAAGATCGGACCTATTGATATTAAAAAAGAGCAGGATGGTATTTCGAATTTATATTATATGGATTGTGAGAATGATTCCTACGATATGAATTTATCTCGTACACTTCGTGATAAAACAAACAGTATGCGGGGACGATTTATGAACCGGTTTCAAGATTGGAATTTATGTGTTATGACTCTGAAATGTCTTGCGTCAGCTTGCCGGTCTCCTTTATATCATTCGATAGATAATAATCATTTTGCGACTGAATTATCCGCAGATAACCGGGATATTTATAAAGCTCATATCATCATACAAATTAAAGATGAATATGAAACGATTTATTACGGCTCGCAACGGTTAAATTGCGCTCAAGAAAAGCTTGAGGATTGGGAAAAAATTAAGCCGGTCATTGAGTCGGTTATTGATGAATGGATCGTTATGGTTATTAAAGAAACAGTTAAATGCTGCCGTACAAAAATAGAAACCTACAAAAAGTTTTTACCGGAATTTGAAGATGATAAATACCGGAAGAGTATTGTAAATAAACAGATTGAAAAAAATGAAGGATATATTACAGCTTTATTGAGTTAAATAAAGAATTATAATAATGGAGGTTGTATGCGGCAAGGAATTCAGAGTTTAATGACTGGTATTGGTGGGCAGGGATGCTACGCTTTATGTATCATTGAATTAGCGGAAAAGATTACGAAATCCTTTTTCGACCCAGCAGCTATGTTTGAAAGGGCAGTGAATCTGGGCTATATCCGGTATCGGTTTGACAATCCCAAATGGTCTGACGGCTGTTTTGTAACAGCGCCGGATCGCTTTTTATCCACACTGATAGGGAAAAAAGTGACTCTCCGCAAGGAATACAACATAAACTATATTCCAAAACCGAATGAGTGGATTATTATCGCATGGGAAAAGCCCGGCACCAATAGCACCTTAACTCATTTCACGTTACCTGATTGGGATCCAATAGAGCCGAAAATCAGCACAGTGTGTTTGCAAGGGCATAAGACGTCATTGCGAGTCTTTAGCGTTAATTAGGAGGATTCATGATTAATTGGAAATACTTTGTACCGTCACTTAAGATTGGTCTCGTGTGTCTTGTATGTGCGTTATCTACCGGCGTGATTGCGTACGTTATCACCAGAGCGATTGCCGGAGAGATGATCGGACGCTTCGTCGCCGTCGGGGTTGCGTGTGTAGCTGCGTTGATCGGCGCATTTATCGAAGCAAAACTGCTCAAAAAAATCAAATGAAATGGGCGTCAAGTATTATTGCATTGCTATACTTGTTGTTTTGGTGTGCTATGCCGGCGGAGTCGCAACAGGTTACCGAATCTGGAGTAGACGTGTGGAGCCTGATCGACCAAACGGTCCAACGGATCAGCTCGCAGAATCAATCATTGAAAGTTCAATTGAATCGGCAGTCGATGCAGGTGCAAAGTCTACAGAGTACGGTGACGGACTTAAGGCAATCACTGATGAGCTTGAACGATCAATTGACACAAGCCTCAGCACTATTGAACAGCAGGCAGGGGACATTGAACGACTGGAAAAACTACTCAAGCTCGTTAGAGAGTCAACTGAAAAAGAAACGGAGTGATTTTTGGATAGGATTTGGAATCGGCGCCGGTATTGCCGGCGCGGTCTGGCTGTTGACGGCGATTTTTTAAAGAAAAAGGTAAAAAAAAGCCCTGGCGTGTAGTAGGGCTAGTATGCTAATCCTTAAAAAAAAATTTGAAAATTTTTTTAATTTTTTTGAAAAGTTACTAGCTTTTTAGATTCAGCTTATTACAATCAAAATTATGAAGAAAATTTCGATATCCGGTACCATCGGCTACGACTGGTGGTCAGACGATTATACTACGGCAAAAACAATTAAAGAGCAGTGTGCCGGAATTCTTGATGGTGAGGATATAGAAATTACGGTTAATTCGCCGGGCGGAGATGTCTACGAAGGCACTGTAATTTTTAATCTGATCCGGGATTATGCACAGTCGCACGCGGTCACGGTCCGGATTAACACTATTGCCATGAGCATGGGATCTTATATTGCCCTTGCAGCGCGCACCGTGAATCGGAATGCGAACCTTATTGTCAGTGATAATTCGGTTTTCATGATTCACAATCCGTGGGCTTACGGCGGAGGTGATTACCGGGATTTTCAGCGTGAAGCTACCTATTTAGAGAAATTATCTGTCATGTGCAGTGGTGTGTATGCGGCACTGTCCGGCAGTTCTGAAAAGAATGTCCGGAAGGCAATGGACGACGAGACCTATTATGTAGGAAAGGAAATTGTCGATGCGGGTTTTGCAACTACATTTGAAGCTAGTATAAACGAGCCGGAACCTGATTCTGAAAAAGCTCTCGGTTTTAACCGGCGGGACACGTTGATAATCAATTCAAAATTACTATTCGATGCGATGATCGACAAAGCCCGGTCCGAGAACCATGATTCGGATCGTGCAGCGGCACGTTTCAAATCGGTACCGGAAAGTAAAGATTATATCACGTGTTATAACGTGCAAAATGATAGAGGAGGATCAATGAGACCGGAAGAATTATTGGCACAGGACAAGACTTGCTATGATGCGGTTATTGGAATTGGGGCACAGGCTGCGCTTGAGCGGGAACGCAAACGGATTAATGCCCACATCAAGTTGGGGAGGCAGGTTGGGAGTGTAGAGACGGCTCTCAAATATATCGAAAGCGGGCAGTCAGTTCTTGACGAAGATGTTCATGCAGAATATCTAGGGCTGGCGATTAGCAATCAACGCATCGCTGCGCGGGATGCTGACAATCCGTCCGCATTGACAGTTGACAGTGGTGCGGATGACGATGCTATACAGCTACGGGCTTTCGATCTGGGCGCGCAGGGAAAGACACTGGAGGGAAAGGCATGGATGTGACAGTTAGCGAGCATAAAATTGCTGCGGTACAACTTGGTGACAATGAGTACGAAACTGGTGTAATCACCATTGCTGCGGGTGCAACAGTTGTAGCCGGTACCGTACTGAAACGATCTTCCGGTAAATTTGCCGCGGCTGGTTCTACTGACACGGCGCTGATTGCCATTGTACCGTTTGATCTTAAGAATACCGGTAGCGCGGCAGCGGACATTTCTTTCCGGGCTCTTATTTCCGGGAAGGTCCGTGCGGATATGCTGAATATTGCCGGGGCAGCTCTGACAGATGCACAGCGGGACTCGCTTCGGGATTACGGCATTATCGCAAAAAAAATCCACAATATTTCACGGGTTGAAACATGAGTTTGTGTGCAATGCCGGTATTGTTCCGGCAAAAAAGCAATGAAAAAGGAGACAAAGAGTAATGCCTGATTTTTTGACGAAAGTCGTTGGAATGTTCGATCAAGAGCCGGATTTGAAAAAGATGGGTTTTTTATCGACATTTTTCAGAACGACACCGGATAGTTTTACAGACGCTGAATATGCAGAGTATGATATTCTGCGGAGTGGCGCCGAAATATCGCCGGTAGTGCGGAATTTAAATACCGGTGCAGTGACATTAGTGGGAGAAGAATTTTCCACCAAAGGGATTAGTTTTCCGGTCTATGCGTTGGAAATGCCGGCGCAGATTCAGACGTTGATGCAGCGCCAGCCCGGTGAAACTGCCTACGTGACTGCAAAAATAAACTGGCTCGGCCGGCTCTCCAAGGTGCTGGTGCGCGGTTTTGCCCGGATGACCAACATGATCCGGCGCTCAATCGAATTGCAAGCCGCACAGATTCTGCAAACCGGTACCGTAACCCTGACTGATGAGGACGGGAAGGCGGCCTACGAATTAAATTTCAAGCCCAAGGCGACTCATTTTCCGGTTGTTGCGAAGAGCTGGTCTGATGCCACGGCCGATCCGTTAAAGGACCTTGGCGAACTTGCTTTAATTCTGCAAACAGACGGATTAGTTGATATAACGACTGTAATTATGGGTCGATCTGCGTGGAATAATTTTATCAAAAACGCGTGGGTACAGGCGCATTTAAATAAAGAGGTTATGGCGCTCGGTGCGCTTAATCCGCAGCTCAAAGATAAAGGCGCTAAATATTTAGGCTATATTGATTTTGATGCTTACCGGTTCGAATTTTGGATGTACAACGCAACCTACGAACCCTTTGGTTCACAGGAGCCGGTGCCGTATTTAGATCCGGATAAAGTGCTACTGTTGCCGGATACTGAAAGCCTTGATTTTCAACGCTTTTTCGGCGGGATTCCCAGTGTCTTGCCGGACGAGACCTTTGATCAGATTTTCGGTGCAAAAATCACCATCGGCAACGAGTACGATTTCCGGCCGCGTGTATATGCAGATACACACCGGGAAACATGGATCGGTGAGATTAAATCACGCCCCTTGCTGGTACCGAAAAGCATTGACCGGTGGGGCTGTCTCATGACTGTAGCAGCCCAGTCTGGCGGCGGTGCTACCGGTGGAGGGCAATAAGCCCTATGAGGTTGCAGGAACTTGCGGCTGGTGATGCACAAAGGATTTGTGCTGATCCGGCTCTTGCCGATACCTTCAGCGTTATGTTTCCGGACGAGGTACAGTATCAAGTGCATGGTTTTGTGAGCGATGCAATTATTCCGGAAAACAAAGCCGAGGGGACGCTTCGGCACCGTTCGATTGAGGCAGTTTGTGCGATGTCTGGATTACCGGCACAGCCGGTGCGCGGCTGCCGGGTAGAGGCGCCGGGTGACACCGGCACATGTGTTGTGGCTGCGTGCGATACGGATCGGACATTGAGGATATACCGGATGATTTTGACTCCGGTGGAAGATATGGGGTTGGAAGGACATTAAATTTTCACGTGGAAATTTGAGGAGGATGCTATGCGTCAAGATATTCTGCCGTGGATTCCGGATCGCGGGCTGTATCTTGCAGTTAAATATTCACGATTTTTAATTGCAACGACAGATATATATCCCGGAGCGGCTCATGGAATTGCTGCGGAAAAGTTTCATGTTAATCCGGCAGATGTGGCACATTATGTAGGTATTGCCGCGGCCAATAGTAAAAAACGCCGGAAAAAAGAAGGAACATAGTCATGGCAAAACGTTTCCAAGCAACGATTTATTTTGATGTACATACATTAAAATGGAAATTTAACGGGAAAATTGAGGAAGCCCAGCGGACTCTCGATGAGCTTGTGCTGCGTGACAGCAATCAATTTGTACCGGTTGAAACCGGACAATTACAGGAGTCCGGCGAAAGTGGTGCAACCGGCAGCACTAATCAAGGAGAAATCATCTGGGATGTGCCGTACGCACGGTATCAATGGTTTTTTAATAAATACCGGCACAACCGGATAAATCCGCACGCGCGCGGAGCATGGTTTTGGGCTGCAAAGGCTGCTTATTTAAAGGATTGGGTTAAAGCTGTCCAGTGGCATTTTTAATTCATTATTTTTAGGGGATTTTATGGAAGAAGAAATCGGATTTGTTTGCGATAAATTAAAAGTATTTTTGATTGAAAAGAACCGGAAATATGGGAATAGTGCGTTAAATCCTGTCCGGATATTTTCAGGACAACCGGCTATTGAAGGAATTTTAGTGCGGATTGACGATAAATTATCTCGGATTATTAACCGGGAAATAAATACCGCTCCGGATAAAGATAGTTTTGGATCTTGCTGGATATTTAATTCTTTATTGCATTGAGTGTGGCTGGCTTTCTGATGATGATTTTATCGCAAAGGATTAGATTGTGAATATTAGTGGCGAGGTAACTACATACCTTGCAAATACAATAACATTATATGCACCAATCACACAGGAGATATTTATAGGTGAAAAACCAGATGAAATTATGTGCAAAAATGATCCGGCAACATTTAAAGAAACGGCTTATTTTGACGGATCGTCTATCGGCGTTGCCCGGTTTTCCTACTGGGCAAAATCAAAAAATGCGGATAAAGCGCGTACACAATTGGAAAAGATACTTGCCGTTTTGGATTTTCCGGATTTGGAAATATCCGATGGTCTTTTCATAAAGTGTGAACCGCGGACGCAAGTTATGTTTATGTATGAAGTTGAAGGGGATTTTGTGTATACATGCACTATTTCCCTTGAATTTGAACGGAATTAAAAGGGGGCTTATATGGCTAAATTTGAGGTTAATTTTCAGGATTTATTTTTTCTTGATATAAATCCTTTAGGCTCTGACCGGCAGTGGGAGCGGCTCGCAGCGGGTATTTCCAGCATGGCACCGGCTACCAATGAAAGCGTTGATCAGAGTACCTACCTTGATGGGGACGGTTACGGCAGTTCCGATGTTATCGGCGCGCAACTGGTTTTGAGTGCTTCCGGACATCGTAAAGTCGGGGATCCGGCGCAGGATTACATTGCAGGGATTGAATTTGAACTTGGTGATGAGCGGAAAACTAATTTCAAATACTTTAATTCTCTGGGTGAAGAAAAGGGTGGACCCTGCACAATTGCTAATATTCAAATCGGTGGAGGTGACGCTGCTGGTAAAAAAGAAATTGCTTTTGAAATTCATATTAACGGCAAGCCATATAAAAAGCGGGAGCTGCGGGCGCCGGCATTAACAGCAACGGTTGCACCCGGCATTGAAAGTGGTACCACGACAATTACCGCAACCGCGGGAACCGGTAATTCTATCGCTTATCGTTTTACGTCTTCTCCACTTGTTGCGAATGTTAATTCATACCCGGGCGCATTAACTGCCTATGAAACCGGAGTTGATATTCCGGCAAAAGTAGGCCAAACGCTCAATATTTTTGAGATTGATGAGAATAACCGGGTCGTGCAATTTAAAGCTGTTACCTTAACGGCAAGCGATATTTCAACCGTATCTTAAGGGGCATTGAATTGAGCAGTGTAAAAATTAAATCCGGCATTAAAACATTGGAAGTTGAATGGCCGGATAAAGGTATATTGCAAAAGCAAAAGGAAGTGTACTCATTCGGTGTTGGGAATAAAGAGACACTTTTGCAGTGGCAAGAAAAGTCGAGGGAATTCGGTAATTTAGAAAAAAAATTACAAGATGAATCCTCGTTTGGTATAATGTGCGATCAGGCGAATGAGCTTGTTTTAGCGATTTTCGGTGAAAAAACATACCGCCGGATATTAAAGCGGTCGCATAATGATATTTTTGCACTGTTTCAAATTATACAGGCGGCCGCGGAATTAATTCGTGATGCGTTAGAGGATTTTTCAAAAATCACAAAAACTTCTGACGAAAAATGAATTTATTGTTGGATGAACTCCCGGTAACATGTGAGGGAGTTCCTTTTAATTTCGATTTTAAGGCTGTTTTGCGTTTTATGAAAACGATGGAAGATCCGGAATTAAATGAAATGCAAAAAGCTCTTTCGTGTATTACTATTTTTTTTAACGGTCAGGCGCCGAGCTCTGAAAATGTATGGGGATTTATTAAAGATTTTATTGCCGGACCGGATCATGATGAAGACAGTGACCGCGGTGTAAAATCATTTGATTGGGAGATAGATTCCGGCAGGATTTATTCTTCTTTTTTGCAGGCCTATGCTATTGACTTACGTACATCAGCCTTGCACTGGTGGATTTTTTTGCAATTATTATCGGATTTACCGGATGATACAATATTAAAAAAGATAATGAATATCCGGCAAGAGAAACCGAAAAAGGGTAAAGAGTGGGCTGAGTATAATGCTACTCTTGCAAAATTGCAGAATAAATACCGGCTCAATACGTTAAGTCTTGATGATTTTCTTTAATTTTTTGAGGTGATATATGGCTGATGGCAGCGTCCGGATTGATACCAGAATAGACAAAGATCAATTAGAGCGGGATCTGGAAAATGTTAAATCAGCTTTGGAAAAAACCGGAAAATCATTTGCAAAATTAGGTGAATCCGGCAGTGAATTTAAAGATATAGAAGCTGCATTTGCACGTTTTGAAAAAAATGCAAAAGCATTCGGCGATGCAACAATGGGTGCAGCCGAAAAGAAAAAATATTTAAAAAAAGAAATTGAATCGTTAATTAAAGGCGGAATGGAGCCGGAGTCTGATCAAATAAAAGCACTTTCCGGTTTATATAAATCACTTGATTCCACTGTTGAAAACCATAAAAAAGCCGGTAAAGACGCATTCGCCGCGGTTGCAGCTTCGCTTACATCGTATGAAAAAGCGTCTGAAAGCCTTACAAGACAAGTTACTGACGGTGCAATAACTGAAAAACAACAGCGCGAATCGTTAATTGCAATTACACAAAAGCAAATTGAAACAATGTACCGGCTCGGTGAATCTGTCGAAGATGGCAGTGAACAGGGGAGCCGGGCGTTGGAGGATTTGAAAAAAAGTCTGCACTGGCTACAAGTTGAGGCGCAATCGACAGCAGAAGCTGCTGGAAGTGCGCTTGCGTCCTCTATGCAAATCTATCAGGATAAAATAGATAGCATTAGCAGTAGTTTTGGGGAATCGCTTACTGATGGAAAGGCATATTTTGAGGCACTTATTGATGCTACTCAAGAGCAAATTAATGCCTTGACTCAAATGGGAGATACATTCGATGAGACTGGGCAGGACGGTACTAATGCGCTTCAGGCTTTAAAAGATACATTACAACAATATGAGTCGGCATTAGAGAGTGTTGAAGGTACCGGAACACGGGCATCCGCGCAATTAACTGCCGCAACTGTAGAATATGCAAAGAGTTTAGTGGAGGTAGAACGGCAAGAAAAAGCTGGAGTGCTTACTGCACAAGAAGCAAATAGTAAGCGGGTTCAATTAACGCATAATCAGCAGGCGACATTAATAGCGGCGAATCAAGCAATAGATCAGTCGACCGGCAAGACAACTGCTGAGTACCAAAAATTAATTAATACATTAAAGACATTGGAAAAAGAAGCTCAAGAATTAAAAGTTGCCGATTCAATGAAGAATTACCGGGAAGAAGTTGAAAATACTAATCGGAAACAGCAAGAACTCGGTAAACAATTTAAAGGTACCTTTGGAGATGGAAAAGCACGAATTCAGGGATTAATCGATGTTACAAAGCAACAAATTGAAACGATGTACAAGATGGGTTATTCTATTAATGATGTCGGCACTGAGGGCGGCCGGGCATTAAAAGAATTAACCGAAGAATTTAAACGATTACAAAAAGAAGCAAAAAAAGCACCGGAAGCAATGAAAGCGGCTTTTTCCGATGCACTCGGCACAATGAATAAATTCGCTAATGTTGCTATTGGCGCTATGACCGGTATTGCCGCAGCTATTATTCCAACGATAAAACTGGCTTCTGATTTAAATGATTCGATTAGTGAAGCGAAAGTAGTATTTGCAGATTCTTCTGATATTATTCTTAATTGGTCACAAAATGCCGCACGCGAAGCCGGAATAACAGCGGCTGCATTTGATAAATCCGCAGCCGTTATGGGTTCGGCTCTTATTAGTGCCGGTTATTCCACAGAGGAAGCGGCTAATCAAACAATTGAATTAACAAAGCGCGCCGCAGACATGGCAACTGTTTTTAATACTGATGTTGATTCGGCATTTGATGCAATAACAAAGGGTCTGCGTGGAAGTGGTAATTCTCTCAAACAATTTGGTGTAGATTTAAATAATACGGCCGTAAATGCTAAAGCGGTTGCAATGGGCTTGGCGACATCGGAAAATGCTGTAAGTGATTATGCAAAAAGTCAAGCCCGACTGGCAATTATTATGGAACAAACCGCTTCATTAGAAGGTCAATTTAATGATAGTTCAACTACTCTTTCCGGCTCATTAAAAATTACTCAGGCCGCAATTCAAGATGCGGCTGCCGCGGCGGGGTCTGCATTTTTACCAATTGTAGAGGATGCAGTTAATGCATTTAAAGATTGGGCTATCGAAGGCGACCAGTTAAAAACAATTATTTCAGGTGTTGCTGCTGCAATAAGAACGGCCTGGGATACCGGTATTATTCAAGGAATTATGGCCGCGGTTGGTGCAATAAAAGTTATGACAACTGCCCATGCGATCTATAATGCAGTTGCATTGGCAAATCCAACCACATTAACCATGATGGCAATTATTGCGGCCGTGGCCGCGGTAGTTGCCGCGATTGTATTAATTGCAAAGAATTGGGATTCTGTCGTTATTTTTATTCAGACTACCGGTGCAAGAATAAAAGCATTTTTTCAGATACTTGGTAGTAAAATTGAAGAATCATTTATCACATCAGTAAATTCAATAAAAATAGCATTTTATTCACTTTTAAATCTTATTCAAGAAAAAGTTCTCGGTGCAGTTGCCGGCTTTTTAGAAGCATTTAGTAAAATTCCTTTTATTGGTGATTCATTTAAATCTGCGGCAGATTCGGTTAAAGGATTTTCGCAAAATGTCACTGCTGGACTCGATGCCACAAGACGTGAATCTCAACAAGCTATAAATGCCGCAAAAGCAAAACAAGATGCGATTGAATCCGGTATAAATGCTGAATTAAATGCTTATTTAGCCGAAGCAGATGCACGGAAAAGAGCCATAGCTGATATGAAAAAAGAGGCAGATACTGCCGATCAGCTTTCAAAAAAGAATCTTACAATGTCGGGTCCAGCAGCTACACCTGCGGCAGCTCCGATTGACGAAGATTTAATACGATCAATAAATGAATATCAGTCCGCGCTTGAAATTCTCAAAAAGAAAAAAACAGATGGTTATATAACTGATACACAATATAAAGAAGAATTATTAAAACTGGATCAGCGTCAAATAGAAAGTTTGTACGTATTGGGTTATTCCCTTGATGATGTCGGCACTGAGGGCGGACGGGCATTAAAAGAATTAATTAGTGAAAGCACACGGTTAAATGAAGCATTGGGGAAAAGTCCGGCAAGCGTCAATGGATTAGCAAAAGCGCGTGAAGAATACACCGCCGCTCTTGCCGTACTGGATCAAAAAGACAAAGCCGGCTGGGGAGAGCAGGAGGCGCGTGACAAAGAACGCTTGTCCACCATACAAAAACAGATCGATAAACTCTTTGAACTCGGCGCGGCTCTTGATAAGACCGGTCGGCCTACATCGGAAATGGCTGCCCTCATGCGTCAGTTTG
>BOBG01000042.1 GCA_026002265.1 Spirochaetia bacterium | reverse complement strand
CGTTATATCTGCGCCCAATTCTTTTCCTATAATATTTTCATTGCTTAGAAATAATATATCCGAATATTCCATAAAATCTTTATTGTATTCGTCATTTATATTGTTCATAACATGAACATCAGTTGCTATTAATATTTCTTTTTCCATGGCTATTTTTAATAATTCTCTTGAGAAATTTATATTACATAATATGGCCATATCAATATCTGAAAATACATTTTCAATTTTATCTATAGGATAATTTACTTCTTGAATATTTTTAAGGTCTAAAATGATTTCCCTTTTATTACCATCATATAATATTCCCGATTGAGCTGTTTGTTCTAGTATTGGCAATATATATTTATTGGAAATTGATTGATTTTCAATGTTGTCTCAATATTTATAAGGCCGGATACCAAGATTTTATTCATTTTTTCCTTTTATATAACATATTTTTAATTATTAACAACAAAATTTCACCTAACGCCTGATGTTTCCGACAAATCAAGGGAGAAGAAATGTTTTTGTGTAGGTTAATTCAGTCGCGTCTGAATCAATAACCGGCGACAGTTTCCCTTCTATTGCCAGAGATTTTAAATAGTCTTTTGCAATATCCTCTGGAGTGGAAGTTGCGGATGCTAGTTGTTTTGCAGTCACGGTGCCGTCATGCAGTCTCAAAACAGTTTCCAATTGTGCTGATGTAATTACTTGTGATGTAAGGATTTTTGTTAAATTTTTTGCCCCCGGTTTGAGGAGTCTAATTGAAATAAAAGATCCTACGAGTGCAGCCACGGCCGGGAGAAACAGGAAGCGGAGCTCATAGTGTATGCTCATATAGGCTGCCAAAAAGAACAGTACTCCAGTTAGTCCCCACAGTCCGCCCTGTATCAGACGTTTAGTTTTTCCCGGTAATTTTTGTACACGGTCGAGCATTTCGATGCTTTTTTTAACTTCATTACTATGACTTGCAATAACAGTACCGCTGCAACGCCGGCAGATCGATTGAGCCTGTGAGAAATTCATGCACGAGTCACAGTACCAGTTTCCGCACTTAATACAGAGATTATTTGCCGGGCGTTCCGGATGGATTGCACAATTCATGAAAAATCGTAGGTTACTTTACCGCTTGAATCCACTCGTTCAGCAGCCATACCTTTTTCTACTAATTTTTTTACTGTGGATTCGGCTTCCTCTGATTCTAAATTCGTTTGTGCAATGATCTGCCGTAATGATAAAACCGGTGATTGCTCTGTCAGCATAAGGATCTGTTTTTCTGCACTTATCTGAACTGAGGAAACAGAACCTTGGGCGCCTTGCAGCATTGACGGCGTAATATTGACGACTACATTTTGAGCGACATTCTGCCTGCCGCCTATATTCTGGTAGCCGTGGAGGATATTATACTCATCAACTTGGCGCCCCAGTGTGAACAAATCTATCAGACACCCGATGCCGAAACCTCCAGCACTGAGAGCGTAAAAAATCCCTACGCCTATCCGTTCAAGGTAAAATTTGTGTGCGCCGAGCACCCCGCCAAAAAGCCACAAAAGATAGGCAATTCCCTTTGATTTCATCACATCTCCTCATCAAAGTAATAACAATATTATACCCACATTGTATGTATCTTGTCAAGAAAATTTTCTATAGGAAACTCGAAATGCTAAAAAATTGAAAACACTAAACTGATTCGGTAGCTTTCTCCGGATTTCGGTGCTTCTTCATTCTCTCGGAGCGTCAATGAGTAGATATTTTCTTGCAAATACCTTGACAATTTATGGAAAAACCCTTGACAAGATATTAATTGTGTACTAACATTTTAAAAAAATTATTGGAGGAAATAGATGATAAATACATTTAATGAAAAATTATATTTGGTTGATATGTATAACGATGAATACTATCCCAAATTTCTAGTAGATAAAATTCTATTAATTGAGACCGTTAAATATTTGGAAACTGGCGTACTATAGTACAGAGGATATTCAAAAAGAATTCGATAAGGCAATGGTTGGAATACATGATAAAAACTTTTTTATAAAAAATTATGAGCATAAAATAGTTGAAGATGGAAAACAATTAGTGGATATGATTTATTTAAAAATGGAATTGGAATAAATATTTGTTGAAAACACTGGAGAAAAAATGTATTTTAAGAAAATGATAGGCGAAAAATGCTATTTATCACCAATAGATATAAGTGATGCAGAAAAATTTACCGAATGGCTTAATGATTTAGAAGTAACGGTAAATCTTCAATTATATAATACTGCAATAAACGTAGAAAGTGAAAAGTCTTTTTTGGATAATATATCAAAGGAACATAATTATTCGATTATAGACAGAGAAACTGATGAATTAATAGGTAATTGTGGCTTTATGGGAGTTGACCATTTAAACCAAACCGCTGAAGTTGGAATATTCATTGGAAATAAAAATTATTGGAATAAAGGATATGGAACAGAAGCATTGTCATTATTATTGGATTATGGATTTAAGGCATTAAACTTACACAATATTTTACTAAGAGTATATGATTATAATAAAAGGGCAATAAAAATATATGAAAAAATAGGGTTTAAAATTATTGGAGAAAGAAGAGAGGCATTATATAGAAATTTAAAAAAACATAATATAATCTATATGGATATTTTATCAGAAGAATATTATGAAAATAATCAATAGGAAATAAAAATGAGGGACGGACAAACAGCACATAACAGCGGTCAAAAGGTCGTCAGCCTAGAACATTATACGAAATCGAGTACGAATTTTATTAATATAAAACTGCTATGAAACAAGCTAAACCGTTTGTGAAATGGGTTGGTGGCAAGAAGCAACTATTGGAACAATTTGAACAATATTATCCTCAAGAACTAAAAAATGGCTGTATAAAAAATTATGTTGAACCTTTTTTGGGCGGCGGGGCTTTATATTTTTCCCTATCTGAAAAGTATACTATAAAAAATGCCTATTTATCAGATTTGAATAACGATTTGGTTTTAACATATCTTGTCATTCAGCAAAAACCGGAATACTTATTAGATTTTTTGAAACAATATCAAGATGAATATGATGCTATCTCGCAAGAAAAAAGAAATGATTTGTTTCTTTCTGTCCGTACACATTTTAATTCGCAGCGTTTTGAGATAAATTATAATAAACTTTCTGATAATTGGATTCCAAGAGCAGCACAGTTTGTATTCTTAAATAAGACGTGTTTCAATGGGCTTTTTCGGCTGAACTCAAAAGGCGAATTTAATGTTCCTTATGGAAAGTATAAGACTGCAACTATTCTTGACGAAGAAAATATTGTAGTTGTGTCTGAAGCTTTAAAAAATGCAACAATTACACAATCAGAATATACCCATTGTTTTCAAAAAGTAAATAACGATACATTTGTGTATTTTGACCCGCCTTACCGACCAATTACTCAAACATCTAGTTTTACCATCTATACAGGTTCTCAGTTTGGCGATGCACAGCAATTAGAATTAGCAAAATTTTTTCAGAAACTGGATAAAGAGACAGGAGCCAAATTAATGCTTTCCAATTCTGATCCGACAAATATAAACCCCGCTGATGATTTTTTTGAAAAGGCATACCAGAGCTATAATATTTTTAAAGTATTTGCCGGACGAGCCGTTAATTGTAATGGCACAAAACGCGGAAAAATTAGCGAATTGCTCATCACAAATTACAAAGATTTTTGAAAAGGGCTTGCAAAAAAATGTGTATGCGGATATACTCTTAAACGCTAGGAACAAGTCCGCAGGTTTTCAGGATATGTCCCTAAACGCTAGGAACAGGTCCGCAGGTTTTCAGGATATGTCCCCAAACGCTAGGAACAGGTCCGCAGGTTTTCAGGATATGTCCCCAAACGCTAGGAACAGGTCCGCAGGTTTTCAGGATATGTCCCCAAACACTAGGAACAAGTCCGCAAACACTCGGAACATCTAATTATTTTAAGGAGGAATTGTTATGCCACCTACTGAAACTTCACGAAGGGATTATATCCCTAAATCAGACAAAAGTTTTCTTGATTGGGTTAATGGTTTCACGGATTACCTTAGTATCAAAGCAAGCTCTTGGAATATCAATGCAGATGCTGTTACCAAGGTACAAACACTGCTCACGGATTACAGAACAGCCTATACCAAGACGCTTGACGCTAACCGTGGTAAGGTCGATATTTATACTAAGAATAAGACGCGTTTAGCACTTGAAAGTACAATGCGGGCATTTGTTCAGGAATATATTACCTACAGCAGTACGGTAACAGATGATGACCGCATAAAGCTTGGAACTCCTATTCATAACAAGATACGTACACCGGTACCGCCGCCATCTACCATTCCTGAATTTGAAGTTGATACGTCAATATTACAACATTTGCGTATTTATTTTCGAGATCAGGGAACTAAAAAGCGAGGGAAACCCTATGGGGTTGCAGGTGCTGAAATTAGGTGGGATATTCGTGAGACGCCGACTCTGAATCAGGAAGAATTGACTCATTCTGAATTCAGTACGAGTTCGCCCTACACGCTGGAGTTTAGCGGGAATGATCGGGGAAAAATGGTATATTTTGCATTGCGTTGGCAGAATGGAAAGGGGCAAAAAGGTGCATGGTCTGAAATTCTAAACGCAGTAATACCTTAAACTGGGAAAAAATAGTGAGAAAAACCAGAGAATAGAAATATTCTACAGAATTATTCACTGAATCCTATGGATACGCAGCGGGAGTGGCGAGAGACGATCATTCTTAATGTATAGGGAGGAATTATGGCATATCTGCTTATAATGCCGAGGCAGGGTAATACGGTTGAATCCTGCGTCATTACCGGCATAAAAGTAAAGGAAGGAGACGTTGTTAGCGCGGAAACCATTGTGTACGAAGTAGAAACCGATAAAGCAACTTTTGAAATACCGGCTGGAAGTGCAGGAACAGTATTAAAATTGCTCCACGCTGAGGGTGATGATGTTCCGGTTTTAGAGCCTATTGCTGTGATCGGGAGCGCGGGTGAAGATTGGGCGGGTGCGGTTGGCAGTACTGAAAAAACACTTCCGGCTTCTCCGGAAACTCCGCCAGTAAAAGCTCCGGTACAACAGGCAGTTCCGGTACTCCCGCTGGATGCACATGGTGCAATCTCACCTCGTGCAAAGAATTTGGCGGCCGGTGAAGGTGTGGGGCTTGATGGTATTCAAGGGAGCGGACCTGGGGGGCGCATTATCGAGCGTGATATTAAAGCTGCATTACAGGACAAAGCTCCGTTGAGTGCAGCCGCGAAAGCGGCCGGAGCAGCTACTATTCCGGCATCTGGTTCCGGGCTTGCCGGCAGGGTCATTCTTGCGGATTTGACAACGCCTCAGACATCTGATGTGCCGGTTGCCGCTACGTTACATGTAAGGACCGAAGGCGCGGTTACTGAGACTCCGATAAAAGGCATCCGGAAATTGATTGCGGACCGTATGTATCAATCGCTTGCAGAAAGCGCCCAGTTTACGCTGAATGCATCGGCTCCGGCTCAACAGATACAGGAATTCCGGAAACGGGCAAAAGCTGCTGACGAGAGTCTCGGCCTTGGTAAAATTACTGTAAACGATCTGATTCTCTTTGCGGTAAGCCGGGTTCTGCCGGTATTCCCCTTTATGAATGCCCATAAAATCGGAGATACACTGAGGACCTTTGAACGGGTGCATTTAGGTGTGGCAGTGGATACACCAAAAGGACTTATGGTGCCGGTTATCAAAAATGCGGATTTACTTTCGCTCCGGAACATATCAGCCGAGGCAAAACGTCTTGCGGCAGCGGCACAAGGCGGGAGCGTCAAGCCTGATGAGCTGACCGGATCCACATTCACTGTCACCAATCTTGGAAGTCTTGGTGTGACGAATTTTACGCCGGTACTCAATGCGCCGGAAGTGGCAATTCTCGGAGTATGCAATATCGAACTGAAACCGGTCGAAAGCGCGGGTGAAATTGCGTTTGAACCCCATATCGGGCTGAGTCTTACCATCAATCATCAAGTTGTTGACGGTGCGCCGGCCGCGCGCTTTCTCAAGGCGTTTGGAGATGCACTAGCCACTATCGACCTGTGGTTTGCACGGGGATAGATTGCAATCACAGAGAAAGAAGAAGGAATGAGGGGGTGTACTCCCCCTGCCTCTATCTCGACAGGCTCAGGGAGCTTGCCGGTCATCGAGCCTGTCGAGATGCCGGCACCCCCCTCCTGATTTGGAAGTTTTATTGAGAATACCATTAAGGGGAAAAGATGTACGATACAATTATAATCGGCGGCGGGCCGGGCGGCTATCTTGCGGCTGAGCGCCTTGGTCACCAGAAGAAAAAAGTACTGCTGGTCGAGTCGGTACATTTGGGTGGAACCTGTCTGAATGTCGGGTGTATTCCGACCAAGACTCTGCTCAATTCGGCAAAACACTACGTTCATGCAAAAGAAGCTGGGAAATTTGGTGTGAATGTCAAAGACCTTTCGTTTGATTGGGAAAAAATTCAAAGTTGGAAGACTAAAGTGGTGGAAACCCTGCGCAGCGGTGTTTCTCAGCAGATGAAACGTTTTAAAGTTGATGTGAGAGAGGGCCGTGCTGAGATTCTCAGTACGCTTTCCGGAACCAAAGCCGGCACCGTGCGCGTTCATCTTAATACCGGCCTTGTGGAAGAACACGAGTACTCAACACTGCTCATTTCTACCGGATCCTTACCTGTCTTGCCGCCCATTCCCGGTGCGCGTGATAATCCGCTCGTGGTCGATTCCACTGGATTGCTTTCCATTGCTTCAGTACCAAAACGACTTGCAGTTATCGGAGGCGGAGTCATCGGCGTGGAATTCGCCGGACTCTTCTCAGCCCTTGGCTCTGAAGTTACGGTGATCGAAATGATGGATGAAATTATCCCCTTTATGGATAAGGAGCAAGCGCCGCTATTCCGGAAAGCACTGAAAGGTGTAAACTTTAAACTCGGGTGCAAAGTTGAAAAAATCGAAGGCGCCGCGGTCCATTACACCACAAAATCTGGCAGTGCCGAAAAAACCGAATCTGATCTTGTGCTGATGGCAGTGGGACGCCGGCCCGTGCTGACAGGCTGGGGCGCGGAAGCTGCCGGAGTCGGTCTTACAAACAAAGGCGTTACGGTTGATGACCGTATGCGTACAAATATTCCGGGTATTTGGGCTGCCGGCGATGTTACCGGCCGGAGTCTCTTGGCACATTCTGCGTACCGAATGGCTGAAGTTGCAGTTGCGGATATTCTCCACAAACTTGACGGAGAAGATGCCCTGCAAAACACTATGCGCTACGATGCCGTACCGTGGGCAGTGTACGGCATGACCGAAGCCGCCGGTGTAGGAATCACCGAACAAGCGGCAGATTCTGCCGGAATCCACATACTCAAGGCAAGTGTACCGATGTCATTCTCCGGGCGCTTTATCGCTGAAAATACTCTCCAGGGCATTGGATCGCTCAAGGTGATCGCGGACGCTGCCAGCCGCCGGATCCTCGGCATCCATGCGGTCGGCGCCTATTCTTCGGAATTTATCTGGGGCGGAGCTGCACTTATCGAACAGGAATTCCGTATTGAAGATGTAAAACAGCTCATAGTCCCGCACCCGACTGTCTGTGAGCTTATCCGGGACGCGGTCTGGGAACTCTAAGAGAGGAGAAGAAAAATAGGAAATGCCTGATGCTTATAGAGTACCGGAGGAAATCCAGTATACCTACCGGGACTATTTAGAATTGGAACTGGAAGCCTTTGAACGCTGTGAACTTATTGACGGTGAATTTTACGCAATGGCCGCACCGAATACCGCTCATCAACGAATCAGCGGAAGATTGTTTTCCCGGATATTTAATTTCTTGGAATCTAAACCGTGTGAGGTTTTTTCCGCACCGTACGATGTGATCTTGCCGTTTCCACGTCGCCGGCACCAGAAGAATGTCTTTGACATGACAACCGTGGTGCAGCCGGATATTTCGGTGATATGCGACCGGACCAAAATTATAGAGAGTGGCTGCTTCGGTGCGCCGGATTTTATCATCGAAATCCTCTCTCCGGGAAATACACCGGTAGAAATGCTCCGCAAGCTCGATCTCTATAAACGAGCCGGTGTCCGGGAGTATTGGGTCGTGGATCTGGCTCTCAAGTCGGTGCAAGTGTATATATTACAAGATAACGAATACCTTCCGGCACTGTACCATGAGTCTGATACCATCCCGGTGTCAATTCTGCCGGGATTGGACATTAGCCTGCCGGCAGTGTTCGCTGCATAACCGGTAGTTTAATCCCTTTTGGGGAAAGGAGGAAAAATGTCTGATGCTTATAGAGTACCGGAGGAAGTCCAGTATACCTACCGGGATTATTTAGAATTGGAACTGGAAGCCTTTGAACGCTGTGAACTTATTGACGGTGAATTTTACGCAATGGCCGCACCGAATGATCGTCACCAGGCGATCAGCATGGAATTATCTTTGCAAATCGGTGGATTTCTCCGCGGTAAGCCGTGTAAAGTACGTGCTGCACCGTACGATGTGATCTTGCCGTTTCCAAGGCGCCGGCACCAGAAGAATATCTTTGACATGACAACCGTGGTGCAGCCGGATATTTCGGTGATATGCGACCGGACCAAAATTATAGAGAGTGGTTGTTTCGGTGCGCCGGATTTTATCATCGAAATCCTCTCTCCGGGAAATACACCGGTAGAAATGCTCCGCAAGCTCGATCTCTATAAACGAGCCGGTGTCCGGGAGTATTGGGTCGTGGATCCGGCTCTCAAGTCGGTGCAAGTATATATATTACAACATAACGAATACCTTCCGGCACTGTACCATGAGTCTGATACCATCCCGGTGTCAATTCTGCCGGGATTGGACATTAGCCTGCCGGCAGTGTTCGCTGCATAACCGGTAGTTTAATCCCTTTTGGGGAAAGGAGGAAAAATGTCTGATGCTTATAGAGTACCGGAGGAAATCCAGTATACCTACCGGGATTATTTAGAATTGGAACTGGAAGCCTTTGAACGCTGTGAACTTATTGACGGTGAATTCTACGCAATGGCCGCACCGAATGATCGTCACCAGGCGATCAGCATGGAATTATCTTTGCAAATCGGTGGATTTCTCCGCGGTAAACCGTGCAAAGTACGTGCTGCACCGTACGATGTGATCTTGCCGTTTCCAAGGCGCCGGCACCAGAAGAATATCTTTGACATGACAACCGTGGTGCAGCCGGATATTTCGGTGATATGCGACCGGACCAAAATTATAGAGAGTGGCTGCTTCGGTGCGCCGGATTTTGTCATCGAAATCCTCTCTCCGGGAAATACACCGGAAGAAATGACCCGCAAGCTCGATCTCTATAAACGAGCCGGTGTCCGGGAGTATTGGGTCGTGGATCCGGCTCTCAAGTCGGTGCAAGTATATATATTACAACATAACGAATATCTTCCGGCACTGTACCATGAGTCTGATACCATCCCAGTGTCAATTCTACCGGGATTGGACATTAGCCTGCCGGCAGTGTTCGCTGCATAACCGGTAGTTTAATCCCTTTTGGGGAAAGGAGGAAAAATGTCTGATGCCTATAGAGTACCGGAGGAAGTCCAGTATACCTACCGTGATTATTTAGAATTGGAACTGGAAGCCTTTGAACGCTGTGAACTTATTGACGGTGAATTTTACGCAATGGCCGCACCGAATACTGCTCATCAAACAGTTAGCATGGAATTATCCACTCAAATACATAATTTTCTTAAAGGTAAACCGTGTAAGGTTTTTTCCGCACCGTACGATGTGATCTTGCCATTTCCAAGGCGCCGGCACCAGAAGAATGTCTTTGACATGACAACCGTGGTGCAGCCGGATATTTCGGTGATATGCGACCGGACCAAAATTATAGAGAGTGGTTGTTTCGGTGCGCCGGATTTTGTCATCGAAATCCTCTCTCCGGGAAATACACCGGAAGAAATGAGCCGCAAGCTCGATCTCTATAAACGAGCCGGTGTCCGGGAGTATTGGGTCGTGGATCCGGCTCTCAAGTCGGTGCAAGTGTATATATTACAACATAACGAATATCTTCCGGCACTGTACCATGAGTCCGATAATATCCCGGTGTCAATTCTGCCAGGATTGGACACTAGCCTGCCGGCAGTGTTCGCTGCATAACCGGATATAGCTAGCGAGCTGTGAGCGCTGGTTGAATCTGACCACATTAGTACCAGAAAATCCGCACACTATTTGGTACCATACTATTTTATGGGAAAAGAAATTCGTAAAATAAAGCAAACGGAAAGCCTAAAGGTTTTACCGGAACACCCCTTCGGGGTACAAAAGGTTTTACATTAATAACCCCTTTCAGGGGGAGGAGAAAAAATGCCTAAATCAATGGTAGTGGATCCTAAAGAGGTCCGGAAACCTTCGATCATGACGATCAAGGATATTCCGTTGAACCAATATCAGAGCGACATAAAAAAAGAGCAGGAACGTTACGGCCGGGACAAGCTCAAACGGATTTGGTACGACATGGCCACCATCCGGGAATTCGAGAACATGATGAATACGTTCAAGATTCAGGGGACATGGCAGGGAATCGAGTACAACCACAAGGGGCCGGCACATTTGTCAATGGGGCAGGAGGCATCGTCTGTGGGGCAATGTGTCAACCTAAGTATTGACGACTGTATCTTCGGCAGTCACCGAAGCCATGGGGAAATCCTTGCAAAATGCTATTCGGCCATCTGGCAGCTTGACGAGCGGCAGCTTGAGGTCATTATGGCGGAATTCCTCGGCGGGGAGACTCTTGCTATTGCTGAAAAGGCACCCTACAACAGCGTCAAGGATTTAGCCGAAAACTTTATACTGTATGGTACAGTGGCTGAAATCTTTGCCCGGAAAGCCGGTTTTACACGGGGTTTGGGCGGTTCTATGCACGCCTTTTTCACGCCCTTTGGCTCTATGCCGAATAATGCGATAGTCGGGGGGTCGGCTGATATTGCCACCGGTGCCGCACTCTACAAACGCATTAACAAAAAACCTGGTATCGTCATTGCAAATATCGGGGACGCATCAATGGGCTGCGGTCCGGTGTGGGAAGCTATGATGTTAGCGGCAATGGATCAGTACCGGACGCTGTGGCCGAAAAGTGCCGGCGGTGCGCCTCCGATTCTCTTCAATTTCTTCAACAATTTTTATGGAATGGGCGGGCAGACTTCCGGTGAAACGATGGGCTACGGTACAGTGGCGCGTGTCGGTGCGGGTGTTAATCCGGAAAATATGCACGCGGAACAAATTGACGGTTACAATCCGCTCGCAGTTGCCGAGGCAATCAGCCGGAAGAAAGCGCTCTTGCTCGAAGGAAAGGGACCGGTTCTGCTTGATACGTTGACCTACCGGATTTCCGGACATTCCCCCTCAGATGCCTCCAGTTACCGGACGCCTGAAGAGGTCAAGCTCTGGCAAGAAGCCGATTCTATTGAAGCTTACGGTAATTATCTCATTGAGAACGGACTCGCCACTAAAACCGAACTGAATACACTGAAAGCCGGCATCACTGAAAAGCTTATCGAAGTCGTCAAATTGGCCACAAACGATGCAGTGTCAACCCGGGTGGGCGGCGCCTTTATCGAGTCGGTGATGTTTTCTAACGCTAAAGTTGAGAAATTCGATGACCGTACGCCGGACTTGCTGCAACCGGTTGCCGAAAATGAGCAGGTAAAAAAACTGAAAGGGAAAGTCCGCTATGGCTTTGATAGCGAGGGTAAGCCGGTATCTAAAAACAAAGCGTTCCAATACCGCGATGCGCTTTTTGAGGCGATGGTGCACCGGTTTAGCATTGATCCAACGATGGCAGCGTGGGGCGAGGAGAACCGTGATTGGGGCGGCGCATTTGCCGTGTACCGGGGGTTGACCGAACTTCTTCCTTATAACCGGCTCTTCAACAGCCCGATTTCCGAAGGTGCAATAGTCGGATCCGGCGTGGGATACGCACTGTCAGGCGGGCGTGCTGTGGTGGAACTGATGTACTGCGATTTTATGGGACGTGCCGGAGACGAAATCTTTAATCAGGTCTCAAAATGGCAGTCAATGTCAGCCGGCTTGCTCAAAATGCCGTTGGTCGTGCGTGTTTCTGTCGGCAACAAGTACGGCGCGCAGCACAGTCAGGATTGGGCTGCATTCACCGCGCATATTCCGGGACTTAAATCTTACTTCCCGGCCACACCTTACGACGCAAAGGGGATGTTGAACCTTGCCCTGAGAGGCACTGACCCGGTGATCTTCTTTGAAAGCCAGTTGCTCTACGATAAGTCTGAGGAGTTTGAAAAAGGCGGTGTGCCGGAAGGTTATTATGAAGTGCCGGAGGGAGAGCCGGCCATCCGCAAACAGGGAAATGACATCACGATTGCAACGTTGGGTGCAACACTTTACAAGGCTATGGACGCGGCGAAGAAACTTGAGAAGGAGCATGGGCTTTCGGTTGAAGTCATTGATCTACGTTTTATCAACCCACTGAATTACGACAAGCTCATCGAATCCGTCAAAAAAACTGGTAAACTGCTCTTGGCAAGTGATTCGGCTGAGCGCGGCTCCTTCCTCCATACCGTTGCCAGCAATGTGCAAACCTATGCCTTCGATTATCTTGATGCGCCGGTTACAGTTGTCGGAAGCCGGAACTGGATCACGCCGGCGGCTGAGATGGAGCAGTTGTACTTTCCCCAGGTTGATTGGATTATCGATGCGATTCATGAACGGATGCTGCCGCTGAAGGGCTACACCCCGGTCACTGTACAAACAACGCTCGATCTTGAGCGCAGAAATCGGCAGGGCGTCTAATATGGATTACTACGCGATTATAAATGATCCGCGTGTGTCGGGTGAGGAGCGGCTCGCCGCACTTGCCCACATTGCACCTGAAACGGAATCCCTCCCAACAACCGGTGAAATAAACAACCATATCCACACGATATACAGCTTCAGCCCCTACACCCCATCTATGGCGGCACTCCGCGCCCGTGAGTCCGGACTCGAGGCTGCGGGTTCTGTTGATCATGATTCCATCGCGGCGGCTGAAGAAATGCTTGCTGCCTGTAGTACCCTTGGTATAGGCGGGTGTGTCGGCTTTGAAGTACGGGTGAGTTTTAAACACTGTGCTGCCGGTGCCTTTGCTGAACGGAAGATCAACAATCCTGACTCGGCCGGTATTGCGTACATGACGGTGCAAGGCATACCCAAACCCCAGATACCAGCGGTCAAAGCTTTTTTGAGTCCAATCCAGCGTAACCGGCTGTCGCGTACCATGGCGATGACGAATGTTGCTAACGGTATCCTGTACGCGGCTGGCTTTGAACCTATTGATTTCAAGACGGACATTGCCGGAATATCCCAGTACGCCGGCGGAGGTGAAATTACCGAGCGGCACCTGCTTGCGGCTGTTGCGGATAAAATTATCATACGCTATGAAAAAGGAGAAGCGCTTACAGCCGGTATTACGGAGAGCCTTGGTATAAACCCACCGGTGAAGATAACCGCGCTACTCTCTGATCCGGAAAATCCGCACTATCTTTACGACCTTTTGGGTTTACTTAAAACGACATTCCTGCCCCGTATTTTTATCCAGCCAGATGAGAATGAATGTATTCCGGCTCAAGATGTGGTGCATTTTGCCAACTCCATCGGGGCGATTCCAGCTTATGCGTATCTGGGCGATGTAGGTGATTCCCCCACCGGGGATAAAAAGGCCGAAAAGTTTGAGGACGAGTATCTTGACGAGCTGTGTGTAGAACTTTCCTCGCTTGGTTACAAGGCAATAACGTATATGCCGCCCCGGAATACGCGTGAACAGCTCCAGCGTGTACAAAAGCTGTGCAGAGACTACGGTTTTATGGAAATATCCGGTGTAGACATCAACAGTTCACGCCAGTCTTTTACATGTAAGGAAGTTGTGCTGCCTGAATTCCGTCACCTTGTCGATACAACATGGGCCCTCATTGCCCATGAGCGGCTTGCATCTATTTCCGCAGACTATGCGCTCTTTGCTGATACTAATCCCTTTGTATCATTGCCGTTGCAGGAACGTCTCTCTCTCTACGCTCAGTACGGCAGATCCCTTGATTGGTACCATCCAGAAGATTCCGCTCTGAAAATAGTTGGAAATACAAAAAAATAGAGAAAAGGAGTGAGGAATGAGAAAAAGAGTTAATGCTGTCACTCATTCTTCATTCCTGCTACAGATACCAGTGAGGTCTTCCTAGTGATACCTGGCAGTGATCCCCGTAGATCACAGGCAGTGATCCCCAGTGATCACTGTCAGTGACTACTAGCGATCACTATGAGTGATCTTTTCAGAGTCTATACTGAAACAAATGAAAGAAAAAGAGGAATCATGATACAAATTATACACTTCGGCGAATACGATTGGCGCATACTTGATGTACAGGGCAACAATATCCTTATAATCACAGTAGATATAGTTGAAAAGCATGCCTATCATAATATGTATGAATGTATAACATGGGCGGAGTCTGATTTATGGAAGTACCTTAACAGCGAGTTTTACAGGAGATTTACTGCGGAACAGCAAAGCCGAATTGTAGCAGTAAATAACCACAATCTGCCCAATCAATGGTATGGAACGGACGGCGGTAAAGAAACTACTGATAAGATCTTCCTTTTAAGCTTAGAAGAGGCTGACAGATATTTCGGCAACAGCGGAGATTATCAGAACAAAAGACGAAAAAAGTATCGTAATGGTACATATAGTGTTGACAGCAATGGTTATTATTTTTCTAACGAATACGACAACGACAGAATAGCAAGCTATGGAACTTCTAATCATTGCTGGTGGTTGCGGTCGCCGGGCATCCGTGTTCACGCTGCCAGCACCGAGTCGAGCGGACTTGTCAGCGTCCGGGGCAGCCGTATCGACAATATCCGCGGCGGTGTCCGTCCTGCTTTATGGCTTTCTACTTAAAATCAGCTACTGTCTCCTAAATCTGCTGAAGGCTAAAGAGGCTATAGAGCTTGTTCGGAATCAAAAGTAGCAGCCAAAAATTGCTTAACTTGTTCCTAGGTAGGCATTTTTCACACGGTCATCGCGGAGTAAATCTACAGCGGATCCAGATTGTACAATCTCTCCAGTTTCCAGAATGTAGGCGCGGCCCGCTATACCAAGCGCCCGGTACGCATTCTGTTCAACCAATAGAATGGTCGTCCCAGCGTCGTTGATCCGCCGAATGATGCCGAAAATTTCGTCAACCAAAATTGGAGAGAGTCCCATAGAAGGCTCGTCCATGAGGAGTAGTTTCGGCTGAGACATCAATGCCCGCCCCATCGCCAGCATTTGCTGCTCACCACCTGATAGGGTACCAGACAGTTGATGGAATCGTTCCCTAAGCCGGGGGAAAATATTGTACACCATCTCTATATCCTGTTTGATCCCGGCATGATCCTTCCGGAGATAGGCGCCCATTTCCAAATTATCATGCACCCTAAGGTTTGCAAAAATCCGCCGGCCTTCCGGCACCTGCACCAGACCGGCACCCACGATTTTATCCGGTACCAATGCGGAAATATTCGCGCCATTAAACATAATCGTTCCGGATGTTTTTTCTATAATATGAGAAATGGCATGGAGAGTCGTTGTTTTTCCAGCACCGTTAGAGCCAATCAATGTAATGATTTCTCCCTGATTAACAGAAAAAGAAATGCCCCGGAGCGCCTGAATTGCCCCATAATGAACCGTTAGATTTTCAACAGTCAACAGTGGATTCATACGGTGACCCTTGATACCGGAATCCGCAATATTGTCTTCAGTTTTTTGTAATCAAATATTTCCGGCATAATTCCCTTTTTAGAATGTTTTTATGATCGCTTCTGCCGCGGTTTTTCCCTCGGAAATTGCGTGTACCACGAGACTTGCACCGCGCCGTGAATCGCCGGCAGCCCAGACTTTCGGATTTGATGTATGAAATGATCCCCGGGTCCGGACATTTCCGCGCTCATCTGTCACGATTCCCAGATCCGCAATTACACCGTCCTGAACAACATGGCTGAAGCCCATTGCCAACAGCACAAGATCCGCGCCGATTTCAAAATCAGATCCGGGGACTTCGGTCATTTTTCCGGTTGACCACTCGACTCTGCACGCATGAATCGCATCAACATGATCATGCCGGGTAATGAATTGTTTGGTGCCGGTTGACCAGAGTCTATCTCCGCCTTCTTGATGGGAGGAAGATGTTTTCAGTACTTTGGGCCACAGGGGCCAGGGTTCTTCCGGTGGACGGTGGAGCGGCGGCATCGGCAGAACTTCCACCTGCGTCACCCGCGCTGCACCCTGCCGGTTCGCTGTGCCGACACAATCCGAGCCAGTATCCCCGCCGCCAATGACAACGACCCGTTTCCCGTACGCTGTGCCGGAATCTCCGGTGGTCTCGCCAGCCACGGAACGGTTTTGGAGAGAAAGAAAGTCGAGCGCCTGCATGATTCCGGAAGCATCTCGCCCCGGAACCTTTAAA
>BOBG01000041.1 GCA_026002265.1 Spirochaetia bacterium | reverse complement strand
CGCAAGTGGAAAAACGGTAACTATTACCGTTGAGGTGTTTGACAGGGGAACCGATGGCGGAAAAACAGATGCAGCCAATAATCAGTGGACCAGATGGATTCAGGAAAAGATACGGCGGGACGAGAATATCATCGTTGAATTTGTTAAGGTTCCTCGATGGTCAGAGGGCGAAGCGCTTATCAACTTAGTGGCTGCCGGAACACTGCCAGATGTTTGTCTCACATACAGCGGGGCGAATATCACCAACTGGGCGGCGCAGGGCGGTGTCTTTGATTTCTCACCTTATGTTGACACCACACTCAAAGACTTGAAGGCATTTTTGGGGCCTGACGCAGCATTACCCGGACGCGACTTGATATGGCGCGGGAAAGACAACGCTACCGGCAAATTGTATTCAATTCCTTCACGGCGTATGAATGTAGCGCAGCGGAACACGTTTATCCGCAAGGACTGGCTTGATAAGCTCGGACTGCCCTTGCCTAAAACCACGCAGGAATTCTACGACGCGCTTGTTGCCTTTAAGGAAAAAGATCCGGGTAATGTAGGCAAAAACAGGGTAATTCCCTTCACGCTGAACGCAGAGGTGCGCTGGTCGGCATCAACGGTGCTTGATGCATTTATTGACCCCAAAGTAAGCGACAAGGACCAGTGGGTTAACACAGTCGCTGAACGCAGTTTTATGGTTCCCGGTTATAAAGAGGGGCTGCGCTTTCTCAATAAGATGTATAACGATGGGCTGGTTGACCGCGATTTTCCCCTGTATTCAAGTGAGGATACCTATAAAAACCTCATCAAAAGCGGTGTAGTCGGCGCGTTTACCGGTGAATGGGATCGGATTTTTCGCGAAAGTGATGCCCTTTTTACGGATTTACTTAAAAACGTACCGGCCGGCAACTGGGTTCCGGTTGATTGTATGACTAGTTCAGACGGTATTACCCATAAAGGCGCGTATGACGCTGCGGGTGTACTCTTTTTTATTCCTGCCTCATCAAAGAATCCTGACGCGGCCATGCGTTACCTCAACTGGCTTGCGAAATACGAAAACTATCACTTTTTGCAGGTCGGGACAGAGGGCCTTGTCCACACGCTCGAAAACGGCGTTCCAAAGGTCAATCCCACGGCAGGTGGCGGTTGGATTCAGAACAGTCCGTTGAACATTGATTATACCATACCAATAAACGGCCTTAATCTGGGTAGCGAAGCGCAGAATATCAAAGCCATAGCTGCCGGTTATCCGTGGCCGCCGGAACTGGTTAGTGCCGCATATACTATTTCGATGACTAATGCCCGTCCTTCAATCGTGATCTCACCGTCATCGCCGCTTACCGTTGCCGGCCCTTTGGAGCAAACATTGATTTCTAAAGGAACGGTGATTTACACCCAATCCATTACCGCTCCTTCGGCAAACTTTGACCGTGTATATGATACAGGTATTGCCGACTGGCTAAACTCTGGAGCGCAAGCTATTATTGACGAGCGCCGGGCAAAATACGTAGCACCCCTAAGTGAGTCGTGAATGTTCAGGCGCTTTGGGGAGATTTCTCAAAGCACCTGTTTTTAACGTTTTTAACAATGGAGAAACAAATGCGTACTGTTGCGATTATTGGTACCGGAAACATTTCCGGCTTTCATCTGGATGGTTACATCGCGTTTCCTGAGCGCTGTAAAATCATAGCGCTCTGCGACATCGTGCCGGAAAAGTGCAAGGCGAAAAAGCAGAAGTACGGTCTCGACGGCGCGGCAGTATATGCATCTCACACAGAGATGCTCAATTCACTTGCGGGAAAGCTTGACCTTGTAAGCATTTGCATGCCGCCGTTTTGTCATGCGGAGATTGCCGTTGACTGTCTGAACGCGGGTGTTAATGTACTTGTCGAAAAGCCTATGGCGACCTCGCTTGCCGAGTGCGATGTGATGATTGATGCAGCGAAACGTAACGGTAAAACGCTTGCGGTAGTAGCGCAAAACCGTTTTCGCACTCCGATTATGAACTTAAAAAAGACGCTAGACGCTGGACTTATCGGGCGGGTCCTTCACGCGCAGATTGATTCTCATTGGTGGCGCGGTCACTCCTACTATGATTTATGGTGGCGCGGCACATGGGAAAAAGAGGGCGGCGGTTGCACGTTAAATCACGCTGTCCATCATATCGATATGCTCGGCTGGGTGCTCGGACTGCCCGAAGCAGTCTGTGCCATGCTCGCTAATACCGCGCACGACAACGCCGAAGTGGAAGACTTGTCAGTAGCGGTGTTGCGTTATGCTGCCTCGCCGCTCACCGCCAAAGGTGCGCTTGCACAGATAACCAGTTCGGTGGTACACCACGGCGAGGAGCAGCAGATAATTTTTCAGGGCGAAACAGCGCGTATCAGCGCACCATGGAAGGTCACCGCAAACACCGCGTCCCCGGACGCTTTCCCTGCCGACGACTCAGTTGCAGCCTCGCACATTGCGGAACTCAACACGTTTTATGACGCATTACCGCGCCTTAACTACACCGCCCATACCGGCGAAATCGACAATGTGCTTGCATCGCTTGAGGGGACAGATACTCTGCTCGTCGACGGCGCAGCCGGGCGGCGCACTATAGAGCTAATCACAGCGATTTACAAAGCTGGTGCGTCCGCGGTAACGGTTGCATTGCCGTTATCGAAAAGCGATCCCTTCTACACAGCAGCGGGTATAGTGGCAGCCGCGCCGAGGTTCTATCAGAAAACCACATCGGTCAAGGACTTTGGCGGTTAAAAACTGCGCTGTACTTCCGGCATTACAAGCGCAAGATTATAGCGCTCAACCGAAGTCCGTCTTGCGGCAAAAAACCTCGATATGAGTATCGACTGCCAAACTTTTTGAAGAAATATTTCCGGTCAAGAATGCTATTTGGTACCTCCTATTATTACACCGCAACCACTTCGCAGCCGAGTTCCCGAATAAAAGATAAATCGGTCGTATTGATGTGAGTATCGGTGATAAGGACGTCGATTTGTGTCATCTCACAGAAACGGTAAAATGCCTGTACTCCGATTTTTGAACTGTCGGTAACAATAATATTCCGCGCTGAATTGGCAAGCATAATACGTTTAATTTCAGCCTCTTGTGGAATAGCGGAAAAGGCGCCCGCGGTAGGGAGCAGCCCCGACACGCCAAGTATTGCGGTGTCCACCCGATAACACTCAAGCGAATGCTCGGCAGCAGTTCCGACAAGCGCATTTGTCTCCTGCAAAAGTTCGCCGCCGGAAAGAATAATCTTATGTTTGCCTGCTGCACTCAGAATCTCGGCAATCGTAAGCGCATTCGTAACCGTAAGCAAATTTTTTTTTGCTTTCAGCGCATAGGCAGTTTTGGTTGTGGTACTTCCGCCGTCGATCATTATACTTTCACCGTCGCTAATTAAACTTGCCGCATAATCCGCTATTCGCAATTTTTCCGCCTCGTGTTCTGCCAAACGCGTTTGCAAGGAACTCATCTGCCACACAGAAACAGGTTCGCGTTTTACAGCACCGCCATGCGCACGGAAAAGATGCCCATGCTTTTCAAGTACAATCAGGTCGCGCCGTATCGTTGCCGTGGTAACATTAAAAAGCCGTGCAAGATCTTCGACATTCACACGGCTTTCCGAATTTATATGTTGAATTATTGTTTGCTGCCGTTCAGTAGAAAAATCTTTCGTACGCATGTTTACGCTTTGCCGTTACTCATCACCATACGGATATGATTCTTGGCAGTTTCAATCATTTTGTTTTTCGCGGGCGTAAGAAGAGCCATCAATTCCCAATCCATCGGGCCTTTGATGTCAATCGCAAGCTGTTCAATAAACGCTTTCCGCATTACGGTACCGAAATTGATTTTTGACACGCCCATCGTAATTGCTTTGCGTAAATCCTCTTCGGGAATTCCTGTGCCTCCGTGCAACACCAATGGAATGCCGCCGACACGTTTTTCAATGTCGGCAAGCACATCAAAATGCAGCTCCGGTTTTTTCTTGTATATCCCGTGCGCATTGCCGATTCCCGCAGCCAAACAATCAATCCCCGTCTCTTTTACAAAACGCTCGCACTGGACAGGGTCTGCGATTCCAATCATGTCATGCTTCGCACCCTCAGGACTATTCGCCGCCTGCCCGATAACACCGATTTCACCTTCGACCGTGACTCCGCACGCATGTGCTGCTTTTACAACAGCTTTTGTATTTGCGATATTCTCGTCGAGCGGCAATAACGAACCATCATACATCACCGATTTAAATCCATAGTGAATGGCGCGTATTGCTTCATCATAGCTGGGGCCGTGGTCAAGATGAATACCCACCGGAATTGAAAGGTCGGCTACGATTGACCGTACTATTCCGACAAATGTATGCCCGCCCATGTAATCGACTTCGCTCTTTGCCGCCTCTAATATTACCGGCGAATGTAATTCCGATGCAGCCTGCAAAATAGCTTGAATGTACTCCAAGTTATTTGTGTTAAATGCAGGCACCGCATAATGTCCCGCTTTTGCCTTGACCAGCAATTCCTTGTTTGTTACAATTGGCATAAAATACTCCTCAAAAAAATTTATAGATTTAACAGTGCAGGCAAAAAACCACCCGCAAAGGTATCTCCCAATCCGACTGTTGTTAGGTCTTTTTCACTCACCAAAAATGACGGTATACAACAGACTAACCCATTTGCCAGTGATTCAATTTCACGCGAGAATTTTTCACCGGCCTTTTCTAATCCTAACTGACCTGTCGCTGTGTAATTGGCTTTTGTAAAGCTGTCTCCAAAGCGAAAACGCGTTGTAGCTAAGGTGATTCCTCCAAGCAGCGATTCACGGTATTTGTGTGCGTCTTTTCCGTAAGCAAGTGCCCAAAATCGTGTATGCACCACGAGCGTTTTACAGGGAATAATTTTTGCAAGTTTTCCGAGGGCAGCCAGCATTTCTTTTGCATTAGTTAAATCAACGCTCTGTTTTATATATTCCTGTAGTTCATCTTCGTTAAGGCTCCACACATCTGCATACTTTGCCAAATACCTATTTACCATATCGCTTATACCGCTGTGATGATAACAAGCGTCCTCGAAATATATAACTGCCCGCTTTTCCGCTGATACACTTTCAAACAGAGCGGTTAAATATTCCATGCGCTCTTTTACTATTTGTGTATCGCTCATCGAATTAAAACCATGTAAAAGGAAAACTTTCGCGCCCAGAAATAAATCTTGTAATTGAGGCGATATACGCATTATCGTGTTTTCATAATCATTGGTAAATATTAAGCGGCTCTGATGCGCGGTTGTAATATGAATATCACCGGCATTTATGGTTGTCCCTTTCGGGTATTGGATAATTAAATGCGGCCATGTATGTTCTGTATCCGCGCTGCAAATATATTCGATTCCGCCTGGCAGCAATCTCCTTACATGTTCATTCATAAGAACAAAGTGCAGTGCGGATGTGTATCCGAGCTTGTTTAATGCAATTGCGGCACGGACCGATGTTCCACCGAGGGTAATTGTTTTTTGGAAATTCTGCGAAAAAGTTTCGATAATTTGTATATCATTCACAAAACGCTCTCCGCCAATGTTGTTTTTGATATATGCTACTATAGAAATAACGAGCGAGCGTTCACCTGTAATCGGTATATTTGCGTCAAGTTCACGCAACGTAATACCGTATTCGTTTATTTTATTTTCGAGTACATGGGCATCCCATTTGATTTCATAATCGATATTATTGCCGATGCCTAATAGTAATTCTTTGCTCATAGTTTTTTTCAGCCCTTCACAGAGCCGGCTGTCATACCCGCAAGAAAATATTTCTGTGCAAACAAATAGAGCAACAGTACCGGCAAACTAGCGAGTACCGACATTGCCATCATCTCGTTCCAGTTGTATGAAAACTGCCCCATCATTTGCTGTATGCCAATCGGTATTGTACGCATCTCTGTGCTTTTTATGAGCGTCAACGCAAAAAGAAATTCATTCCACCCCAAAAGAAAGGTGAATATCGACGTTGCGACAATTCCCGGCAATGATACCGGAACCAATACTTTCCAGAGTGCATAAAACCGGGACGCGCCGTCTACAAGGACAGCTTCGTCTAATTCTTTCGGCAATGTGTTGAAGTACCCCGTCATCATTAGAATTGCATAGGGTAATGTAAATACCAAATAGGTGAAAATTAACGCGAAGTATGTATCGTATAATTTTAACGATACGATTAATCCAAAAAACGGAATCAATAATGTGATGGGCGGGATCGTCTGCGTACTGATGATGAATATGTTGAGCGCTTTTTTCCCTTTGAATGTGAAACGGGAAAAACTATACGCACACGGGATTGCAATAAGAAGGGACAGTATCGTGACTGATATAACAACAATAAAACTGTTTAGAAAAAAGCGTAACCGGACAGGATTCGTCAATACACCGATATACGCGGCGCCTGTTATTTTTTGCGGTATAAGCCGGGGCGGTACGGCGAATATTTCGTTGTTGAACCGTATCGACATTGCGAACATCCAGAGGATTGGGAATGCCGCGAAAAGTAATCCCAAAATCAGACCGATTGTTATGAATAGTGTTTTGACGCTTTGTTGTTTTTTTATTGAGTTTGCCATGTTACAGCCTGTTCTTTTGATTTTTGACATAGAAAAACGCTAATATCATAGAGTATATGAGTATTAACATCGCTGCTGCCGATGCGGCAGAATACTGATATTGGTTAAACGCTAATTTATACGTATATGTTGATAATACCTCTGTGGTACGTCCGGGGCCGCCGCCTGTTGTCATCCAAACTGCCGCAAACGCCTGCGTAGTCCAAATAAAATCAAGCAAACTGGTACTCATTATAATCGGCAGTAAAAACGGAATAGTGACAGCCCTAAATTGCTGCCAGCTGCTTGCACCGTCTATGGTTGCCGCCTCGTACATATCATTCGGTATACCTTGAAGACCCGCCATCATGGACACCATCACAAACGGATAGCCTGCCCAAATATTTATAACCGTTACAACATTTAAAGCTATTTTAGAGTTCCCGAGAAACTCCATATTTTCTTGTATAATATGAAAAAATCTCAAAATATAATTCATTACACCCATAGGGTTTAATATGAGCCGCCATACTATTGCAATAACCACTGCGGTAAATGCCCACGGCAGTATATACGCAACCCGTAAGAGAGAGCGAAGCAAAGGATTTATTTTTGAATTAAGAAGCAATGCAAAAACTAGACCAATGAGCAGGTGAAACACTACACTCAGCACCGTGAAGTATACTGTATGTCCGAACGCGGCACGAAAGACCGGATCTTTCACTATTTTTATGTGATGAGCAAAGCCGGTGAATACGGGATCCTTTGTAGATATTACATTATTGAATAAGCTATACCAAATAACAGTTAATATCGGGTATAACATCAATATGCATAGCAGCAATATGGCAGGAAGAATATACACGTACGGTAATATATTGTTTTGAATTTTATAGTATGATATTTTCTTTCCTACCATCATGATGCTCCTTATTTATACTCTTCGAGCCAACGCTCTTGTGTATTAGCGAGTGTCATAGCGGTAGTTTGCTTACCTTCCAAAAGACCGTGAATTTCTTCGGCCATGATGGTAACAAGGTTCCACACATTGTTGGCACCAATCAGCTCATTCTTGAGGTCAACCTGCTGGAAGACGCGGAAAGCCTCGGCAAAATGGGGGTCAGCGGCGCTGTAATCGGGTTTGGCATTTTTGTTGCCGGGGAAAGAGTTGGAGCTTTGAGCAATCGCGGCATTCGCTTCAGGGCTGACGAGATACTGAACTAATCGCCAGGCTTCATCTTTATGTTTGCTATTCGGCGCGATACCGACACCCCATGCGGCGTAACAGATACCGGGCTTACCGGTGTAATTGTCGGCAACCGGCACAGGGGCAAGCGCGTAATTCAAATTGGGGTTGCGCTCATGAATGGGGTTGATATGGGCAATAGAACCGAACATCATCGCGGCATTACCGTTAGCAAACTCCTCCATCTCCTCAGGTTCGCTCTTGGTCAGACTACCGGGGTTGATAATTTTGCGGTCGTAAATGGTTTTCAACATGTTGTAAACCACCGCCGCATCAGGAGTATTGATGTTGGGTTTACCATTCTGAAATGCGCTCTTTTGACTTGCCCACAGCCAAGCGAGAATCTGATTCTGCGAACCAAACGGGGGATTCACCGTCATCGGGAACGACCAGCCGTACACATTCCTGGCAGGGTCAGTGAGCTTGGCACAAGCGTCAATAAACTCCGAATGCGTCCGGGGCGGATTGGCAATTCCGGCAGCCTTGAAAAGGTCCGTATTATAGAAGAGCGGATAGAAAAAAGTTGCGACCTGGAAGAGCCAAATCTTGCCGTCGACGCGAGGAATGCTGGCAAGCTGATCGAGATTGAAGTTATCGCGTTTGATAAGATCCTCAAGCGACATGATGACATTCTGCTTGACCATCGAGTCCATAAGCGCGGGTTCGACCGCGACGACATCGCTCAGCGTACCCGAAGCCGCTGCCACGGTGACCCACTGCTGATGTTCGCCTGTAGGGTTCGAAATGAGCTTGACCTTGATGTCGGGATTCTTCGCCTCGAAACCGGCGATCACTTTTTCCAGGGAGCCGGCGGGCATTTCCGGCGCCCACCACTGCGCAAACTCGATTGTCGTGACTTTCGAGCCGGAGTCATTGTTTCCACTGGCCCATATACTAAGCGGAGTGGCAGCTATCAATACAGCAACTCCCAATAAAGTGACTGTACAGTTTTTCTTCATAAACTTCCTCCAAAAATAAGATTTTTAAATTATACACTACCAAAATCATTATGTCAAGTAAAAAAACAAAACAATTTAAATTTTGTTTGTTTATTTTCAAAACAAACATTATAAAAGGGCCCTTTGCGGAACGATATGGGCTTATTACATGGCATCTATTAGAAATTTAATATCTCGCGACTTTCCCCTGTATTCAAGTGAGGATACCTATAAAAACCTCATCAAAAGCGGTGTGGTCGGCTCGTTTACCGGTGAATGGGATAGGATTTTCCGCGAAAGCGATACCTTTTTTACGGATTTACTTAAAAACGTACCGAGCGGCAACTGGGTTCCGGTTGATTGGCGGTACTTTTCTTTATCCCTGCTTCATCAAAGAATCCTGATACGGCTATGCGTTACCTCAACTGGCTTGCGAAATACGAAAACTATCACTGCGCCTTAATCCGCAGGCCTAAAGGCTTGGGCTTTACGGCGGTCTTTCGTAAAGTTAAGCTGGATTCAAGGCACCCGAACTATTTGTTGATTGAGACAGGGTGCGGTTAAAGACTGCCAATTTCAGCTTAGGTGTGATGACCGATGCTCACTTACTTTCGCGGCATAAATTGCGACGGAGCCATGCCGGTAAGCGCCTTAAAATTCTTGTAAAAATGAGCGATGTCAGAAAAGCCGCAGAGAAAAGCGGCTTCGCCGACCTTACATTCACCGGAACGGAGCAGATATTCGGCACTTCGGATGCGCGTTTTGATGCTGACGGTCTCACACATAAGCGCGGCACTGATTCTATCGCCGGACTTTCATTTTTTGTCCCCAAAACGGCAAAGAATATTGAAGCGGTACTGCGGTATGTAAACTGGCTTTCAAAATATGAAAACTACCATTTTCTACAATTCGGGAAAGAAGGTGTGAATCATAAGAATGTTGACGGTGTTCCACAAGTGATTCCCGCAACCGGCGCTTGGATTCAGAACAGCAACGCCAATATAGATTACACGATGAGCATAAACGGGTATAATTTGCAAGATGACGACTTAAATGTCAAAGTACTTGCAACGAGTTACCCTTTCCCGATGGAAGATGTATTTGAAGCATATCGCATATCATCGTTAAATGCCGATGTCATCCCCTTTGTACGCGCTACTCTTGTCGAAGCAGCTCCACTTGTACAGACACTTACGGATGAGTCTGCTGTTGTTTTAATTCAGAGTATCACTGCCCTTGCCGCCGATTTTGATAAAGTGTATGATACTGGTGTTGCACAATGGCGGACAAGCGGCGCACAAAGAATTGTTGACGAGCGCCGTGCAAAGTATAACGGGCAGAGTTGAGGAGAGGGAAAATGTTTCCAAACGGGAAAATGAAAGCGCTTACAATAAGTTACGATGATGGCGTAGAGCAAGACCGAAAACTCGTTGAGATTTTAAATCGTTACCACATAAAAGCCACGTTCAATTTGAATAGCGGTATACAAAGTGGTGCGAACAAATGGGAACGGGAAGGCTGCACGATTTGCCGGATGAATATTGACGGCTTACCGGAACTGTACGCCGGACACGAAATTGCCGTACACACTTTGACGCATCCTCGTTTGGAAACGCTTGATGAAGCAACAATTATAAATGAAATTGCGGAAGACAAGCGCAATCTTGAGCGTATTTTTGGCAAATCCGTTATCGGTATGGCCTATCCTTTTGGCACGTTTAATAATACCGTAAAACGCGCGGTGCGGAATTGCGGACTGCGCTATGCGCGGGGAGTCGTGAGTACGCACAGTTTCCTACTTGGCGGCGACTTAATCGAGTTCCAGCCGACACTTCACCATAATGATACGCGCTTAATGGAATTGGCGGAAATATTTGTTAAATCGAAACCCGATACGCCGCAGTTGTTTTATTTATGGGGACACAGTTACGAATTTGATATTAACAATAACTGGAACATTATCGAAGACTTCTGCCGGCTTGTCTCGGGGCGTGATGATATATTTTATGGAACAAATGCCGAGGCGTTTGGAATAACAACAATAGAGTAATCTTGAGGTTTGCCTTGTCGGGTCTTTTCCTCCATAGGACAGGGTAAACCTTTTTTTCGATACTGTGAGGCGTGACAGTAAATCTGTAATGTTACGGCAGTATTGATTAAACATATATCAAACAGAAAAGGAGCAAAACTATGGCAATCATTAACAACGTCCCTTCTTCTTCGAGTTATCAAAATCCGAATTATTCACTAATATTAAATTGAAATTATGCCCTCAAACCAGCCTTTAATAAAATCTTTCAGGGAAGAACTGATTATATCCCTGCTTTTATCTTCATGATTCCAAACATAAATTTCTTCCTTATTTTTGTTCCCATCTTTAATTGAAAATGCAAATAGATCACCATTACCTGCATCCGAAAAAAGCAAAAAACCATTAAATGTTATTTGTTCTTCAATAATTCGTATATTTTTGTTTTCTTCAATTATTCGTTCAAGTGGCCATATAGCATCACATTCAAATTCGTCTTGTACACCATTACTCTCTAATAAAAGGCTTTTAAGTGATTGAGGAAATTGGACTTTTAATTCAATTTCTGCAGCATTTATAGATTCAATTGATGCTGATTGGTTGAATGTTAACTCACAATCAATCTTACTTATGAACTCTCTCCACATAAGGATTCCTCCAACTATAATATGGATTTGGGCTTTGATAGGCACTTAAGGGGTTTTTGATAAGGTTCCGGCTGTATATGACATTTTTGCGGTTTTTCTCCGCTGCGCCGAAACATATACACCTCTTTTACATTATATTATCTATAATAATTTCATTTATAGTTTCCATAGCTTGTTTTACAAAACGTGGATTACTTTTACGGTAATACGGTATTATTAATGCGGCTTGGTGTAAAGCGTACGCACAAGCTCTATGCCATACTGTATCATTAACATTCAATAATTTCCTAAAAATATACCTATTTTTACTATCAAATATTGCCCATGCAGGTATTATATCAAATGCGGGATCGCCTATTCCAGCACCACCAAAATCTATTACAGCTGCTACTCTATTATTTTTTACCAGTATATTTGATTTAAGTAAATCCGCATGTATCCATACCGGTTTTTTATCCCAAACAGGCGTATTTACAAGCTTTTCCCATGTTTTTATTACTTTTGTATATTCGATTTCTTCTTTTGAGTCATTAAGAGTCTCTATAGTCATCGTATTCAATTCTAAAAGCGGCTTCCTTCCAGCCTTGGGAGCATCGTCTAATAAATCAATTGCATGTAATTCTTTTATAAAATTTACCAGTTCAGATACTATTATTTGAGAATTTACAATTTTATTATTATCATAAGGTTCACCGTCTATCCATTTGTAAATAGCCCAATTAAATGGGTATAAAGTATCTGGTTCGCCTAATTTTATTGGTTCCGGAATTTCAATACTCAATTGTTTTGAAAAATATGGTAATATTTTATATTCTTTCAATAGTGAATCCGCATACGTTTCTACGATTGGTAAACGAACATATAAATCATTACCCAGCTTAAAAATTGAATTTACAGTACCGGTTGAATCAAATTCAACAATGGGTAAATTCTCATATTCGGGAAACTGGCTTTGTATTAAACTTTTTACAAGTTCAACATTTATTTCCATTTGACCATCATGCAAAAAATTCATGTGCTGTTTATCCTCAAGCCTATTTTTATAGGCAATATAATATATAGTATCATTTATTTTTAGTTTTTGTCAAGTATGGTTTATAATTTTACAAAAACGTTGGGGTGTATTGCGCGGCTGTATATGACGTTTTTACGGTTTTTCGGAGCCCAAAGCATACAGACTTGTTATGTGCAGTGCCAGCCGTACTCCATTATTTATATTTTCTATTGAATTTTTAACCAATCAAAATCATGGGCTTGTAGTTTAGTATTTACAAACCCGTTTACCGTTTTAGCTTTGGCTTTTTGCAAATGAGAATGGGAACCAATAGGGATTCGGATACAACTGAATAAGCGACTTCCCATCAATAGTTATCAGATCATGCCAGATTATAAGTTTGTAAAATCCGGTTGGGCTCTGCATATTTGTATCATCAAAGGTGATACGAGAGCCTTCCTGTATGAGATCTTCCAAGCCTTCCAGTGCAACTGTATGTTCTTTGCCATCAACTATCTGGAAACTCAGCATAGTGTCTGTCATACCGTTGCCAGTTGTGTCCAGATATACTTTAATATCTGTCCTGCCTTTTTTATCAACCGAAGAAGTCTTCATCGTTACCGTACCAGTCTTTTCACCGGCAAAAGCTACACTGATGCCCATAAGCAAAAATACGGTAAGAATCAGTCCGATTTTGTTTAACCTTTTCATAAAAGCCTCCAAAATAAAAATTTATGGTCTGCACCCATATATTATATATAGCAATTTCCGTGCCAACTAAAAACCATATCTTTTGTACCAAAATTCCAATGTTTTTTTCAATTTTATATGATCGTTGTGTAAAAATTACTCATTGGTGAGAATATTTTACTCATTGGCATAATATCTTATAATAGGCTGGCATTACACATAATGTTTATTATGTGCCGTAGTTTTTCTTGCCTGTAGTCATTGATGGCGGAGGGCATATAATTATTTATAATATATTTTTGAATACCAATAACAAAATAAAAAGGGCTTATAAAACATTAATCCTGCAAGTCCCATACCATGTCCTACTTTTTAGCCGTGAGTTGGACTCCCCCGCGCCAAACGGCGCTAATATTTAGTGTATCCGAGAGGTTCACAAGCGGGTCGCCGTCAAGGAGCAACAGATCCGCGCGAAGCCCGGCGGCGATGCGTCCGCGATCGTTTAAACCGAACCGTTTCGCGGGAACGGAAGTAGCGGCACGAAGCGCTTCTATGGGCCTAAGTCCGGCGGCGGCCAAGAGCTGCAGTTCATGATGCATACTGGCGCCATGGGCAAGCCCGCCGTAGCCCTCACCGGCTTCCGATACATCGGTACCCGCCAGAATGTCCACACCCGCATCGTGGAGCGCTTTGACATTGGCAAAAACAACGCCGAGGTCCCCTTCCGGATAGATATTCATCGAATCGGAAAGCGAGGCAAGCCATTCTTCGCTCAGTTTGGAACTCACCCGCTCATCGGAAGCTATCACTTCTCCGCTGTTGCCGAATATACTGTTGGCCGCCGTCAATGTGGGAATAACAAACATGTTTGAAGAGGCAATATCATCAATTACTTCCCGTGTTTGCGGGTTATCAAAAAACATATGCGCAAGCCCGTCTACCCCGGCCGCAGCTGCCCTTTGGGCGCTCTCGGCAGTTGTTATATGGGCAATGGCCAGTTTGTCCTTCGCATGGGCCGCTTCAACAGCCGCGGTGAGACTCTCATCGTTTAATACCGGAAGACCGGGATAACCGACAAAGGCGCCCTCCTCAATAATGATCTTAATGTAGTCGGCCCCGGCGGCGATCTGCTTGTTGACAAATTTGGTTTCCGCTTCCTTGGTTTCCTTTGGCGGGTAAGCAGTAAGCCACCGCAAAGCCTTGATCAGAATACTATTCTGATACTGAGTTGGGTGGCCTCCCGGAGCGGTAACCGCCATTTCCGGGGATCGCATATCCGCAATATCATTCTGTTCGGCTACCTGTTTACGCTCGCTTTTTGTAGTCCGTCCGTTCATTGCCAATTCTGTGGTAACACCGAATTTCAGAGCGTCTTTCAGGCCGTCCACATCGGTATGCGTATGGGAATCGATCAGACCGGGCATCAGCGTCTTGCCCGCTGCGTCTATAATTACCGCGCCTTCGGGAATTTCGCCGCCCACCGACTGAATGATTCCGTCTTTAATGACAACAGTCGTGTCGTCAATGACATTCTCGCCATCAAAGATTTTGGCGTTGATAATTGCGGTAACCTCATCCGCCGGGGCCGGCTGTTTGTTTTTACAGCCCCCAAAAAAGATTGAGATTATAATTGCCGTAATGCCGATTATACCACGAAATCTATTATCCATGTTTTTTCTCCTTTTCACGAAAATCGCCGCCGGCAACGTTGCCGCCGACCAGCTCTTCCATACGTCTGATAACGCGGGCCATATAATTGTTGAAGTTATCCAGCTCTTCCCCGGTAAGGCAGTCGAACCCAAGGCCTCTTTCATGCTTATGGGGCTTGCCGTCCATTTCGCTCAAGGCGGCCGCGCCCTTCGCAGTCAGATTAATAATGGGAACGCACCGGTCATTCTTCGGAGGTCTGTGGTTAAATTTTTGCTAATTCCTTCCGTCAAGTTTGACGCCGCCGCGCCATATCGTATCGATGTTCAGCGTATCCGTGATGTCACTCAGCGGATCACCGTCAACGAGCAACAGATCCGCGCGAAGCCCGGCAGCGATGCGTCCGCGGTCGTCAAGACTGAACCGTTTCGCGGGAACGGAAGTTGCCGCCCCTAACGCTTCGGTGGGCCTAAATCCCGCCTCGACCAATAATTGCAGCTCGTGATGCAGGCTCACGCCGTGCGCCAACCCGCCGAGACCGGGGACAGGTTCCGATACATCACTGCCCGCCAAAATGTCAACGCCCGCGTTATGCAATGTCATAACAGTGGTATAGGCGTTCTCCAGTTTGCCTGCGGGATAGACATTCATACTGGCGGACATTGATTCGAGCCATTCTTCGTTAAGCCGAGAAATCACGCGCTGGTCTGCCGCAAGCCAGGCCGCATCGTTGCCGAAAGCGGAGGAAAGCGTTACCAGCGTGGGGATAACAAATACATCGTTCTTCGCTATATCGGTGACAAGCTGTTCGGAAGGCTGGTTGTCAAAGAACAGGTGTCCCAAACCGTCAATTCCCGCCGCGACAACGCGCTCGGTTTCGGCGGCGGTCGTCACATGGGCAATCGTCAGTTTGTCAAAGCGGTGCGCTTCATCAATAGCGGCTTGAAGCGTTGCGTCGTCCAACACGGGAAGCCCCGGATAGCCGATGTTGTCGCCGTTTTCAACGAGGATTTTGATGTAGTCGGCGCCGTCCTTGACGCGCTTATCGACAAGTTTTATAGCTTCTTCCGGCGTGGAAGCGGAAGGAAATTTGAAAAAGTAGCGTATCAGCAGATTGTTGCTGGAACGCTGATACTCGCTCGGATGGCCGCCTTTGGACGTGATGCCCATACCGGGGGAGCGCAAATCCGCCATATCGCTGCTGTCCGCGATTTTTTTGCGTTCATTTGCTGACCATGTGCCGTTCATCTCAAGCTCTGTGGTAATGCCGAATTTCAGCGCGTCTTTCAGGCCGTTCATATCGGTATGGGTATGAGAATCGATCAGGCCGGGCATCAGCGTCTTGCCCGTTGCGTCTATAATCGCCGCGCCTTCGGGAATTTCGCCGCCCACCGACTGAATGATTCCGTCTTTTATGACAACGGTCGTGTCGTCAATAACGTTTTCGCCGTCAAAGATTTTGGCGTTGATAATTGCAGCGAATTGTTTTTCACCGACCACAGCCTTGCTGGAACAGCCGCTCAACGCGCCAAGCGCGATAACCCCGGCGGCAAAAACCGCAATGGCTTTTTTGTAGTTTATCATCATTTCCCCCTGAACTTTATTTTATGTCTTGCTTCTTAAACAACAAAGTCCCTAAAACAGCCCCGCCGATTAAGTAGCAGAACCCCACGATAACGCCTTGCAGCACCGCACCGCTTTCGGGAGCGATTGAGGCGAGGGCGGACACATTACCG
>BOBG01000040.1 GCA_026002265.1 Spirochaetia bacterium | reverse complement strand
GACATGGATTTAATCATCAACCCAGCCAAGCAGTCGCTGGAAGGCGCTCATGGCGATGATATTGTGGCGCTGGCGCTGTAACCGACGCCATATACTATGAATAAGGAGTATGTTATGTCATTAGTACGAACCGAAATCACCCTGAAAAACATCGAGGACGAAATGGTTGTCAGGCGGGGATTTACCCCTAAACAGGAAATCCGTCAAACCACCGTTCAGGCGCTGGTTGACACTGGCGCGTGGACCTTGGTCATCGATCCGGCCACTCGTGAAGAACTGGGGCTCCGGGTACTCAAAACTGAGACGGGTACCCTTGCCGACGGCACCGTGGCGGTTTATAACCTTGCGGGCCCGGTGGAAGTTATCTGGAAGGACCGTAGTGCAACCTGTGATGCCCTCGTGGTACCCGGCGCTGACGAAATACTATTGGGCGCTATACCTCTTGAGGCTATGGACCTAATGGTCAATCCCCGTCTGGAAGAAGTGGTCGGCGCCCACGGCGATCAAATACTGCACACATTAAAATAAGGAGTTAATCATGTCAGTACTACACACAATCAAAGCATGGCTGTACGAAAACCTGCTGAGTGCCGACCAAAACGACTATGTGGCGCGAGTCAGCGCGGAACGCACCCTCAACGTGCGGGAAATCTGCGAATCGGCAGTAGAACGGGGCGGCGCGGACATCAGTGCCGCTGCAATGGAACACGCGGTGGCGCTGTACCACAAAGAATTGGGCTATCGTCTCTGCGACGGCTTCTCGGTCAACACCGGCTGGTACACCGCGTCCATGCACGTCAAGGGCGTATTCGACAGCCCCACGTCAGCCTTTGACCCGGCAAAGCACACGGTTATAGCGGAGTTCCACCAAGGCGCGGAGCTTCGCAAGGAACTCGCCGCCGTAACGGTGAGCATACTGGGCAAGGCGGAGAGCACTTTCTTTATCACCCAAGTAACGGACATGCGGACTGGCAGCGTGAACGACATACTCACCCCTGGACGCAACGCGAAGATCGCGGGCAGCAAGCTCAAAGTCGCCGGGGAGAGCGCGACCTGCGGCGTGTACTTCGTGAACACCGCGGATCAGACCCGCGTCAAGGTAGACAGCGCGGACATCGTGGAGAATCAGAACGCTCACCTTATGGTCCTAACCCCCGCGCTGTCCGCAGGGACGTATCAACTGGAAATCACCACTCAGTATTCAGGCGGAAGCACTTTGCTCAAGGAACCTCGCACGGCAACATTCGACCGCCCGCTTACCGTATCATAAAGCGCCCTTGTGAAGGTATTTCCCTCGCCGAGGGAGCCGCAAAACTTCAGTTTTTCGTATAGGCGGCGTAGGCTTGTGCTGATTATGGCAATAACACTGCCTTTGATGACTGGTTCTGCCAAGTAAGGACGAGCTTGCCGAGATGTATGCCAAGAGAATTGATATAAGCGGGTTTAACACCAGTGGCGCTCACAAAAGGTGAGCTACCGCACCCCGGTAGCACTATATGCCGGCAAGACCCGCCCTTTTTAAGGCTTTTGGAAAGGACTATTGTGCAATATGTTATTTTGTGGTACACTATTCTCATGTTCCAGGTAATGGCATGGCATAAAGACAGCTCACAGCTCACAGCTCACAGCTCACAGCTCACAGCTCACAGCTCACATTATATTTTAGCACAAGCTCATCGTGTCAAGTACCTCATAAACAATATCCCGCTTTTTTATCAAAAAATCTTATCTTCAGGGCAATTCGCTAGTACCAAACGGAAAAAGGAGCGTAACCGAATTCGAGGCGGAAAGAACCGCATACTTTGCGGTACAAAGCAAAACTGAGAGAAAGAAAGGCCGCGGGAGCCACTGGTGCAAGCGTTACTTCGTAAGGATAACGATAGGTTTATACACAAAGGAGACAGCCATGAAAAAGATACTAATGGGTCTGTTGGCAGCGGTGACGCTTATGGTACTTGGTACCTGCAATCCCTTTCAGGGACCGGATACAGACGGGACTATAACCCTCTATATAGGGAATAGGAGCGCTCGTGCGGTTCCGGATCCGATAACGGTGCAACCGAACTTGGAATATCAATTTACTGCCACAAACGGTACAAAGATGGAGACGGTAACCCTCAAAAGAACAACCACGGGTAGCATGGCGCTAAGCCCCGGTACGTGGGACATCACGGCAAAAGCTTATCTGCCCGGCGGTACTGTCCTTGTGGGGACTGGTAGTCCAAATCCGCTGGCGGTTAAGGTTGTAGCGGGCCAGAACACCACGGCGGCTTTCACTATGGTCTTTGAAAACACCGAAATCGAAACTTTAACAGTAATGGGCGCCAACAATACGCTGACTCCTACTTTTGATCCCGATACTGCTACGTACACTGTTGTGATTCCCCCTGGAGCTACGAATATAACCGTTGAGGCAACCCCGAAAGTTGCCGGAGCGGAGCTTAGCTACACCTACACTCCTGCGGGCGGCTCATCAATTCCTATCACGGACGGCATACTAACCGGTGCTTGTACTATCCCGGGCGCTATTGAGATTGATGTGAAGGGGAGTTCGGGGTATACGACAACATACACCGTTACTTTCGCACAAGTCATCAACGCCCTCGGCACCATCACCGACATCACCGCGCCGGTTCATGACGGGGGTTCAGCGACCGCGACCATACCCGCAGGTACCGGCTACACCGGCACCTTTGCGTGGACAAGCGGTCTTTCAGGCGGAACAAGCGGCACCTACGTGTACGGTACATCCGCCGAGGCAACGGTTACGCTGACTGCGGAGACGGGCTACACCTTCACAGGGATGACGGCGATTGACGCAGCGGCTATACGGGCTAAGTTCAGCAACAGCCCCACAGTGGCAAACATAAGCAACACCGGCACAAGCCTCAGCTTCACGCTGACCTACACCGTCGCGGAAGCCACTGCAATCCCTGGCTCGGTAAGCATCACTGGAACCGCCAAGTGGAACCAAGTCCTCACGGCAGATATCGGTAGTATTACTCCTTCCGCCGCATCCTCTGCCTACACCTACCAATGGAAACGGGACGGCACTGCCATAGGTACAAACAGTCAAACCTATACCCTTACCGCCGCTGATGAAGGCAAAACCATAAGTGTAGCGGTAAGCCGCACAGGATACGCCTCGTCCATAACCGGCACTATAGGGGCGGCGGTTAACAGCATAGGCGGGACTGGCGAGGCAGGCGGGATAATCTTCTATGTTGACACCACCGCTGCGGTCTACCCCGGTAAAACCTACCTTGAAGCGGCTCCGGCGGATATGCCCACAACTCTTAGGTGGGCACCTGACACATCTCCTGCGTACATTTCTGGTGTACCGGGGACGGGAACCGATATAGGAACCGGTAAGGCAAATACTGCCCTAATACTGGGGGTTGCACTGAACGCAGGGGAGGCACCGGCGGCGGAGGCGTGTAAGTCTTTAACGACGGGAGGCTATACTGACTGGTTCCTGCCGAGTAAGGACGAGCTTGCCGAGATGTATACCAAGAGAGCTATTATAGGCGGGTTTAACACCACCAACGGTGCTTGCTGGTCTTCTTCCCAGGGCACTACTAATACCGCGTGGTATCAGAGGTTCAGCGATGGCTACCAGAACGGCTACTCCTTCAAGGATGATGCACATTGTGTGCGGGCGGTGCGGGCTTTTTAACCCTTTAGCCCTTTAACGGGGGCGCTTGGTTCGCCCCAATGTGCAGCCGGAAGACAAGTTAAGCCCTGATTGAGAGAATGGGCCGTCTCCTTAAACGGGGGCGGCTTTTTTGTGCGGCCATACGGGATGGGATGTGCTATACTCTCATCATGTTAGTATCGTATAAACCAAGATTGTATCTGGAAACCACCATCTTCAACTTTTACAGTTATGGCAAGGCCATGCAGAAGCAACAGGACACTCAAGCGCTCTTTGAGCGCATTGATGCCGGAGAGTATCAAGTGTGTACCTCGAAATATGCCGTGGATGAATTGGAGAATGACCGCCCAGAACGTTATGAAAAGATGTATGCACTCGTCCGAAGCTATGATATGGTAGAGATACCACGTAGTGACCAAGCAGACCGTTTGGCGGATATTTATATGGCGCGGGGCATTATACCCAAAAAGTACCCTGACGATGCCTGTCAAATAGCGCTTGCCGCTGTCATGGGGCTTGATTGTGTGGTGAGTTGGAACATGGGGCACATTGTAAAAACAAAAGCAATGATTGGCACCGGTTTAATCAATAAACGCGAGGGATATGCTCAAGTATGCCTCGCAACCCCAAGGGAGATTTTAGAGTATGACACAAGAGCAGATTGAAGAGCGGAAGGCAGAGCAAGAAGTCTTTAGGCGTCTCCGCGCCGTCCGCAGGAAGATACGCAAGGAGCAAGAGCGTATTGGGCTTAAAGAGTACAACGCCCGCGCCAATCGGGAAATGATAGAAGAACTGGAAGAATACTGCCGTCAGCATCCGGGCGTCTTCGTGGTAAAGATCGGTCCCGGGTATACGCTAAAGGACAGCGCCGACTTGGAACGATACTGCCGCGAACATCCGGGCGTCTCTGCGGTAAAGACCGGTGAGTGGTATACGATAAAAGACATCAACGATACAGTCGATCCCTAACTGGGGCGATTTGCTTGTTTTATGGGGGGTGGAAGGTTGTCTTCGATGACCCTGAACGCATACAACGCCGTGATGATGACCACAGTAACGAGGAAGAACGGGTGCAAACCATAGGAATGGCAAAGGGTGTTCTGTTTGCCGTTTATACTGAACGTGGGGCTGATACCCTGCTGATAACAGCTCGTAAGGCAGAGCCAAGAGAACGGAGGATATAGTATGGCGATGATTCGCGGCAATTTAGAGGCTGGCACCGAGTTAACCCCTGATGAAATAGAAGTTCTTCGGGCACGAATCCGAGCACTCAAAGATCGGCCTATCTTTTATGACGAGGACTGTCCTGAATTAACCGACGAGCAACTGGCGGAGTTCCGTCCGGTGAACGGTATGACCATGGAAGAACGCTATCAGGAGATGCGGGAGGCGGGCATAGTAGACCCGGAACTTAGGCCTGAGGAGGATGCCGATCCATCGAAGCCGGCGGGAAGGCGCCTGAGTGCATAAGGGGGATGCGCCGCTCCTTCAATGTACAGCCGGAAGGAGGTACGGCAAGGATTAAGAACGCAGGTGCTGCGGATATGGCGAAAATATTTTACAACCGGCTCAGCTTTTTTGTATTTCTTCTTTTTGGCATAATTCCTCAACATCTTTGCGCCAGATTATCAAGCGTGGATATATACATTTCAAGAAATGCTCATCGGTCGTTACCACTTCCGCGCCAAGAACAATAGCGGTTGCCGCAATTATAGCATCGGGGGGTTTCAGTTTTGTTTTTCGCCGGATTTGTATGGTTTCGGTTTCAATAACCTCATTTGTGGGCAGTATCGGCAATTTTGACAATAATCCCGCAATTGCTCTTTCTTCTTTTTAGTTATATCGGAAAATCCAAGTGTTTCAAGTTTGACAATAAAACTCGTGGCGCATTTGTGTTCTGCAATCAGCGCATCAAGATTGACCGTTCCCGGTTTTTTGTTCGCGAAGTCGATTATCACATTGGAATCAAGAAGAAGTATTTTCGCCATAAAGAAAGATCCCCTGCCCGACGCTTATTCCCATTCGTCCCGGATTTTTCGCTGGAATTCAACACCGCCAAAGAGGGGGCCGCTTTCTTGCAATGCTCGGAGCGCGCCTTCCATTTCTTTAGGGTGGCTGCGCTGCCATGTCCATATTTTTTCGGCTTCTTCCAGCATTTCTTTTGTACCGGGGCGTTTTCCCAATTCGGTACTATCCGCAGAACGGGAAGCTGTCGCTCCGGGGAAGAAAAGCACCACCACTGATGTTTCCCCGCAGGGCAGCATTTCGGGAGCCGTGAAATTAAGGGTAATATGCCTGTCGGCGCAAATGTTTACAGATTTTTCAACCATCGCAATCATACTATTTATAGTATATTACCAATTTTTCATTTTCGCAAGGAGGCGCTATAGCTCTTTTGTCCATGCGGTTTCTTAATATGCCGTATATCGCTATCAGTTATGAATATCGTGTCAACATCATTTCCGATTTCACGCCCGTCCTTGACAATCCGTAAAATAGAGCCTACTCTGTATACATGAAGACACGCAAAACGAGTGTTTTTAGGAAATGGCTTAAGAAACTGCGGGACGAAACGGAAGGAGTGTTTATGAAAGGTAGAGTTGTTTTAGGACTTGTGTCGATAGCGGTGTTATTTTCCTGTGCATCGGGAGCGAAAGTTTCGGAAAATAAGACGTATGAAATTACAGAGGAGAAAATATTTATAACGCAAGGTGCGTATCAGATTCCCGCAATTGTAACATTACCGGTCGGTGCAAATGGGCAGAAATTTTCTGCAGTTGTGATGCTTCATGGCTATGCATCCGACAAGGATGAGGCAGGCGGTGGTTACAAGATATGTGCGCCGGAGTTGGCGAAACAAGGTATCGCGTCAATACGCATCGATTTTTTCGGTACAGGTGAGAGTACGGTTGATTACTTGGAATACGATTTGGATTCGGCTGTCGCAAATACGGATTGTGCGTTTGACTATCTAAAGACGTTAAAGACTGTTGATGCAACACGTATAGGTGTTATGGGTTGGAGTATGGGAGGCACAGTTGCCCTGCTTGCTGCCGGTAAGAATACTGCATATAAATCTGTTCTTACATGGGCAGGCGCTACAGATCTTAACGGCGCTGTATTTACACCCGCGGCGTATGAAATAGCGGTGAAAAACGGCTTTTACGAGGCGACGTTCGATTGGAGAACCCCTCTAAATATTTTGCTAAAAGCTTTTGAAATTGCGCGCGATACAGATGTGTTAGCAATATTTAGTAAATCCGAAGCGCCGGTATTTGCCCTAGCTGGTACCTTAGATGATACCGTCCTGCCGGAAAATGCCGCTAAGATTGCTGCAACTTCAAAGAACCCTAAATCAAAAAGTTTTTTAATAGAAGGTGCCGACCATACATTTAATATTTTCACCGGTAATATGGAATGCTTTACTATTTTAACCGCTGAAACTATTAACTGGTTTTTAGAAACTTTGTAGGTGTCCGGCATCGCGTAACGTGAAAGGTTTGCGACGTTTTTTGCGGCGCGATAAAGGAACGCGAAGCGTTCCAGCGCCGCAAAAAATGTGGGTGGAGTGAGCCGTGGGAGGCGTAGCCGACCTAGGCGAACGGAACCCGGAGGAGCGTAGCGACGAACCGCAAACCGTATGTTATACGACGTTTTTTTTGTCCCTATTACAGATAGCCTCCTGCCATGGATGGCGGGGGGCGTTCCAGCAAAATTTTTATACTATTTGGAATATAATGTGAGCTGTGAGCTGTGAGCTGTGAGCTGTGAGCTGTGAGCTGTGAGCTGTCTTTCTTTATGCCGTGCCGTTACCTGGAACATGAGAATAGTGTACCACCAAATAACATATTGCACAATAGCTTAAAAAAGGGCGGGTCTTGCCGGCATATAGTGCTACCGGGGTGCGATAGCTTACCTTCCTTATTATATTCGGCATCAGTCACCCCTACGCACCCTGTTACCATTTACCCCACCGGCTAAGAGGCATTCTTGAGCTGTATGGAAATACTAAGACCGAGCTATCCAGTACCTTTGACACAGTAAGAAAAGACGGATTCCCTTCCGGCGAGAAGGCTTTATATAACCCCGCCCGGTCAAGGTTCAATTCTTTGGCAAGCTGTGCCATACCTTTAGAACGGGCAATATCGCCGATTACCGAAAGCAGGAATTCGGGGGCCTTTTCTGCCTGGGCAATTTTAAGAAGCGCTATAGCCTCCTCTTTGGTTTCAATAAATTCAGCCGCATCCTAATCACTAATGGAAGGTTATAGTCCCGTCTGTACCCAGTTTATCTGGCCCATGAAAGGGATTGTAGGTATCATAAGCGTCAGCTATGGGGCGCTAAAACGGTAGTCGGCACCGCTTGTATCAAGCCGCTATCTCCCCTATACTTAGGCTATGGACGAGGTAATAATCTTCAAGAGTACCGCCTTCAAGCATAATGTTGCCGAAGCGGCTATTCGCCACGCCTTTGATAACGCTATCTATGATAAAACCATGCCCGAAACCCCGCATAAATACCTTCTACTGGGTTGGGATTTCAATGCAAACCTACTTGAAATAATCTATAATCGTTTTGACGAGAACACGGTCACCGTGTTTCACGCCATGCCCTGCCGCCCCGCGTGGCGCCATCTTGCCAACCATTAGGAGGATACTATGGCAGATACAATGAAAGAAATGACTGATGAAGAAGCGGAATACTGGGACGAACTGTTCACCCGTAGCACCCCGAGGATTGACGAGAGCGGAGGTCCTAATAACGGATTCTTTACCGAACGCCGGGTGCGACTGGCTCGTGAGGCTGTCGAAGCGGATGAAACGGTTAAAGTAGACCACCAGACCGCCCAGTGGCTCCGTGCCAAGGCAGAGGCCACCCACCAGACCCCTGCCCAGATAGTCGGCGAGCTGGTTCGCAAAGAGCTGGCTTCTGTTTCGTAATCCTCCCCCCTTTATACACACCGAAAAAGGCCGCCCCCGCTTAAGGAGACGGACCTATTCGCTCAATCAAGGTTTAGCTTGTCTGCCGGCAACTCTGGGTGCCGTTCTTGTACCAAATTATATTCGGCATCAGTCACCCCTACGCACCCTGTTACCATTTGCCCCACCGGCTAAGAGGCATTCTTGAGCTGTATGGAAATACTAAGACCGAGCTTATCCAGTACCTTTGACACAGTAAGAAAAGACGGATTCCCTTCCGGCGAGAAGGCTTTATATAACCCCGCCCGGTCAAGGTTCAATTCTTTGGCAAGCTGTGCCATGCCTTTAGAACGGGCAATATCGCCGATTACCGAAAGCAGGAATTTGGGGGCCTTTTCTGCCTGGGCAATTTTAAGAAGCGCTATAGCCTCCTCTTTGGTTTCAATAAATTCAGCCGCATCCCAATCACTAACCGTTATTTTTTCCATCTTCCTCCTCCTCATCTTCCTTTAGGGGAAGGCGGGCTATCTGTTTAGCCATGGCTATATCTTCCTGCTGATTGGATTTATCGCCGCCACAGAGCAAGATAATGATTTTCGTCCCGGTATTCTTGTAATACACCCGGTAACCGGGGCTCTAGTCGATACGCATTTCAGAACAGTCTTCCCCGACAGGTTTAACATCACCCGGATTACCCTATTCAAGTCGTTTTATCCGAGTAATGATGAAGGCTCTGGCCGTTTCGTCCCGCAGTTTCTTAAGCCATTTCCTAAAAATACTGGATTGTCAAGGACGGGCGTGAAAGTGGACATCACCTCCGCCCTTTTTATAAACCCGCGAGCCTCCTCCATAGAGCATAGCAAGTATACTTCATTCTGTCCCATCAAGCAAACAAAAAAGCCGCCCCCGTTTAAGGAGACGGCTTATTCTCTGGGCTTAGCTTGCCTGCCGGCTGCACACCGGGGGGCGAACCAAGCGCCCCCGTTAAAGGGTTAAAAAGCCCGCACCGCCCGCACACCATAAGTATTAGCCTTGAAGTTGTTGCCCTGGTTGTCGTCGCTGAATCGCTGAAACCACGCGTGATCATTATTGTACTCAGACGAGGACCAGTAATTACCGAGGCTAAAGTTGTTGAGTGGATTCGTTATTTCATTTGCTACAGTTTCACCAACTATACCTGCTATACCACTGCTCCTCATCGCATCAAGTTCATTTTTACTCGGCAGGAACCAGTCATCATAGGCGGTGCCATTGCCATAATCAACGCAAGCTGCCGCCGCCGGTGCCGATGACTCTACCGCCAGTATCGCGGCGGTATTTGCCTGACCTTTTCCTGTAGCGACGTCCGTCGCTATATTAGTATTTGTTGTTGCCCATACGAAAAGCCCCGGAATATCCGCCGGAGCAGCTTCAAGGTATTTCCATTCTCCGCCGCCATACGTGCCGGTATCGATATAGAAGATTATCCCGCCTGCCGGTCCGGTGTCGCCTACGGTGTAGGTTGCCGCGGTAGCGAATCCGGCCGATACTTCCCGTGTCCCACTGTAACCCGCACGGCTTACTTCTACGCTAATGTCTTCGTTCATATCAGGAAAGGTTAAGGTATAGCTGGCACCGGTTGCTCCAGGGACCGGAGTATTTGTGCGTTTCCACTGGTAGCTAATGGCGCCGGGTCCGCCAGGGTTTGTTATAGTAGCCGTTAAAACATCACCGTGCTGTGTCCGTGTACCTCCTCCACTGGAGCTTACCGTGACCGAGGGTGTACCTTCCGCGACGGTGTAGGTCAGCGTGAAGCTGAGGCTTGTGCCGGTGTTGCTTATGTTTGCCGCCGTGGGGCTGCCGTTGATGAATATACTCTGTAGATCCGTTGCGCTAATCGTCGTCTCCGTGAAGGTGTACCCCGTCTCCGCAGTCAGCGTAACCGTTGCCTCGGCGGGTGTGCCGTACACGTAGGTGCCGCTTGTTTCGCCTGAAAGACCGCTTGTCCACGCAAAGCTGCCGGTGTAGCCGGCGCCTGCGGATATGATGGCGGTCGCTGAACCCCCGTCATGGACCGGCGCGGTGATGTCGGTGATGGCGCCGAGGGCGTTGATGATTTGCGCGAAGATAACGGTGTATGTTGTCGTATACCCAGAACTCCCCTTCACGTCAATCTCAATAGCGCCCGGTATAGCAGTGGTTAGCCGGCCCTCCGGGGTATCGATTGCTAAGTCGACGCCCGTAGTAGAAGTGTCGGTGTGGTAGCTAAGCTCCGCTCCGGCAACTTGCGGGGTTGCCTCAACGGTTATATTCGTAACTCCAGGGGGAATCACAACAGTGTACGTAGCAGTATCGGGGTCAAAAGTAGGAGTCAGCGTATTGTTGGCGTCCATTATCGTTAAAGTATCGATTTCGGTGTTTTCAAAGACCATAGTGAAAGCCGCCGTGGTGTTCTGTCCCGCTACAACCTTAACCGCCAGCGGATTTGGCCTTCCAGTCCCCACAAGGACAGTACCGCCGGGCAGATAAGCTTTTGCCGTGATGTCCCACGTACCGGGGCTTAACGCCATGCTACCTGTGGTTGTTCTTTTGAGGGTTATCGTCTCCATCTTTGTACCGTTTGTGGCAGTAAATTGATATTCCAATGTCGGTTGCACCGTTATCGGATCCGGAACCGCACGAGCGCTCCTATTCCCTATATAGAGGGTTATAGTCCCGTCTGTATCCGGCCCCTGAAAGGGATTGCAGGTACCAAGTACCATAAGCGTCACCACTACCAACAAACCCATTAGTATCTTTTTCATGGCTGTCTCCTTTGTGTATAAATCTATCGTTATCCTTACGAAGTAACGCTTGCACCAGTGGCTCCCGCGGGCCTTTCTTTCCCTCAGTTTCGCTTTGTACCGCAAAGTATGCGGTTCTTTCCGCCTCGAATTCGAGCATGTCCTTTTTCCGTTTGGTACTAGCGAATTGCCCTGAAGATGAGATTTTTTGATAAAAAAGCGGGATATTGTTTATGAGGTACTTGACACGATGAGCTTGTGCTAAAATATAATGTGATCTGTGATCTGTGATCTGTGATCTGTGATCTGTGATCTGTGATCTGTGATCTGTGATCTGTGATCTGTGATCTGTGATCTGTGATCTGTGATCTGTCTTTATGCCGTGCCATTACCTGGAACATGAGAATAGTGTACCACCAAATAACATATTGCACAATAGCCCCTTCCAAAAGCCTTAAAAAAGGGCGGGTCTTGCCGGCGTATAGTACGCCGAGGTGCGGTAGCTCACCTTTTGTGAGCGCCACTGGTGTTAAACCCGCTTATAGTAGCTCTATTAGTGCATCTCGGCAAGCTCGTCCTTACTCGGCAGGAACCAGTCGACTGGGGATCCGGAGTTCCGGGTCTACTATACCCGCCGCCTTCATGCGTTCTGCGCGTTCTTCCCATGTGCCATTAACAGGCATAAACTCCGCCAGTTGCTCGTCGGTGAGCGGCGGACATTCCGGGTCATAGACCGAAGGCCGATCTTTAAGGGCATCAAGCCGCGCAATCTGTTCAGGGGTTAACGGGTCCCCAGCCTTTCGGGTACTTCGTACTATCGCCATAATATATCCTCCTCTCGTGCGGCTCCGCCTTGCGGGCCGTTATCAGCAGGGTATCAGCTCCACGTTCAGTATAAACAGCAAACAGAACACCCTTTGCCATCCCTATGGTTTGCACCCGTTCTTCTTCGTCACTGTGGTCATCATCGCGGCGCTGTATGCGTTCAGGGTCATCGAATACGACTTGGGCATCCTCAAAGTATACCCCATGCTTCGCTATATTCTTCCGGTTCTTGTCCTCGTCCCATAGTATCGCCATGTAACTGCCTAATTAAGTATAGCACATCTCCCCTTTGTACACCACTGATTAAGCTCGTCCTTACTCGGCAGGAACCAGTCGACTGGGGATCCGGAGTTCCGGGTCTACTATACCCGCCGTCTTCATGCGTTCTGCGCGTTCTTCCCATGTGCCATTAACAGGCATAAACTCCGCCAGTTGCTCATCGGTTAATTCAGGGCAGTCTTCATCAAAGCAGATAGGTCGATCTTTAAGGGCGTCTAGTTCTGCAATCTGTTCAGGGGTTAGCGGGTCCCCAACCTTTCGTGTACTTCGTACGATCATAATACATCCTCCGTTCTTTTGGCTCTGCCTTACGAGCTGTTATCAGCAGGGTATCAGCCCCACGTTCAGTATAAACGGCAAACAGAACACCTTTTGCCATTCCTATGGTTTGCACCCGTTCTTCCTCGTCACTGTGATCATCATCGCGGCGTTGTATGCGTTCAGGGTCATCGAATACAACTTGGGCATCCTCAAAGTATACCCCATGCTTCGCTATATTCTTCCGGTTCTTGTCCTCGTCCCATAGTATCGCCATATAACTGCCTGATTAAGTATAACACACCTCCCCTTTGTACACCACCGAAAAAAGGCCTCCCCCGCTTAAGGAGACGGCCTGCTATTCACAGCCCTTCGGATTTGTTGTTAGAGGAAGAAGTCTGGATTTGCTTTCCGTGTGCTTCTTTTAAATTATTCCAAGGTGATTTAATAAACTTTTGATTCACATAGTTGATATATTCATCAAAGTTTTTTGCTCCACTTGCACTAAAAGATTTCTTATGCAAGTCATCCTTGAATTGTACGCAATCCAAAATTCTTATGTCTTGATTGCTATTCATTTCTATCTACCTCCTGCGGTGTTCTAATTTCTAACAAACCATAGCCTTCTTTTAGGTTGACGGCATTGAACAATCGAATTTTATCAAGATTAACAATATGCTTAAAATTCCAACTGACCAAAACATCAACTTTAAGTACGGTAGCTGCTGCTATATGCAATGCATCGCTACGATAATTTTCTGATATGATTTTTTCTTGATTTTTCTGTCAGCCGTAACATCTCGTCACTAATGATATGCGCTTCATATTCAATCGTTTTCAAGTTTTCTACAACTCTATCCGGTGCTCCGTTATCCAACTCATCAAATGTATGCGATGATATAACGGCTATGTATTGTCCATCACGCAATAAATTGAACAATGCTTGTGTTGGTTCTTTAAATTCATCGTCAAAATAACCGCCGATAACAGAATTTTCAATGTAGATTCGCAGTGTCTTCACTTGTAAACCTCAATAGCGGCATTGTACTTGCGACATTGTACTTATGGAAATAAGAATTTGTCTACTACCCCCTTATGCACTCAGGCGCCTTCCTGCCGGCTTCGATGGGCCGGCATCCTCCTCAGGCCTAAGTTCCGGGTCTACTATACCCACCGCCCGCATCTCCTGATAGCGTTCTTCCATGGTCATACCGTTCACCGGACGGAACTCTGCCAGTTGCTCATCGGTGAGAGACGGACATTCCGGGTCGTAGACGGGGGGTAGTTTTGCGGCTGCCAGTAACTCCACCCTTACTCTTTCCATTTCTTCAGGGGAGATTTCGTCGCCAGGTTCCCATGTGCTTATTATCATCGCCATTATATATCCTCCGTTCATGCGGTTCTGCTAATCGCGCTGTTATAATTATAGTATCATCTCCTCGTTCTGTGTAAACGACAAAGAGAACATCTTTAAAGTTACCTATTGTTTGCCAGCGTTCTTCGGTATCACTGTGGTCATCGTCACGGCGTTCCATACGAAGCGGATCGTTAAAGACATATTGGACGGTATTGAAAGATACCCCATGCTTTGCTATATTCTTCCGGTTCTTGTCTTCGTCCCATAGTATCGCCATGTAACTGCCTAATTAAGTATAGCACATCTCCCCTTTGTACACCGCCGAAAAAAGCCGCCCCGCTTCAAGAGACGGCCTGTTCTCTCAATCAGGGATTAGCTTGTCTTCCGGGCTACACACTGAAGGAGCGGCGCATCCCTCTTATGCACTCAGGCGCCTTCCCGTCGGCTTCGATGGACCGGCATCCTCCTCAGACCTAAGCTCCGGGTCTACTATACCCGCCGCCCGCATCTCCTGATAGCGTTCTTCCATGGTCATACCGTTCACCGGATGGAACTCTGCCAGTTGCTCATCGGTTAATTCAGGACAGTCCTCGTCATAAAAGATGGGCCGGTCTTTGAGTGCTCGGATTTGTGCCCGAAGAACTTCTATTTCATCAGGGGCTAACTCGGTGCCAGCCTCTAAATTGCCGCGAATCATCGCCATACTATATCCTCCGTTCTTTCTTCCCACTCCTCCCTTGGGATTTATGCTTCCTCGTTGTTATTTGTCTCTATAATGGCTTCCGCATTGGGCAATTTCAAAGCATTCATCGGCCATACGGTACACGATGCGGTTCTTTTCATCAATTTCGCGGCTCCACCAGTCTGACAAGTCATGCTTGAGCGGTTCAGGTCTACCTATTCCTTTACAGCCATTTCTATCTATATCTTTTATGAGCAAATTGATACGATTCAAGGTCTTTTTGTCCTGTGTCTGCCAATAAAGATAGTCGGCCCAAGCGTCATCGTGCCAAATCTTTTTCACGCGCCCGCTTCCGGTAATTCGTGTTCGCGTCCCATACCGGCATCTAAATCGGCAATAGCTTTGCGCAAACGAATCTGGTTTGCCTCACTATAAAAGGGGCTCGCTTCAACGTCAAAAGGGATTTTGCCTTTCAGGACGACAGCCCGCGCAAAAACCGTAAAAGCGGTGGTCATATTCATGCCCATGCTTTCAAACAATTCCTCTGCCTGCTCCTTGAGTGTTTTATCCATACGAATAGTAATGCTGGTACTCGCCATAATGCAACTCCTCTTGCTCTATTATACAGACGATAGCTTACATCGTCAATACAAATAGGGAAGAAATCTAGGACAAAAGCATTTAGAAGTTACTATTCACCGTCCCTAAGAATCAAATTAACCGCAGACCGCACAAAAAGGCCGCCCCCGTTTAAGGAGACGGCCCATTCTCTCAATCAGGACTTAACTTGTCTTCCGGCTGCACACCGGGGCGAACCAAGCGCCCCCGTTAAAGGGCTAAAAGGTTAAAAAGCCCGCACCGCCCGCACACCAAAAGTATTATACTCGTCGTAGTAGAGCTGGTAGCCGTCGCTGAATCGCTGATCCCACGCGTAATTACTACTGCTCTCAGACGAGGACCAGTAAACACCGTTGGTGGTGTTAAACCCGCCTATAATAGCTTTCTTGGCATACATCGCGTTAAGCTCGTCCTTACTCGGCAGGAACCAGTCATCAAAGGAGCTGTTATTGCCATAATCAACGCAAGCTTTTGCCGCAGGTGCGTTAGAGTCTACCAGCAGTATTGCGGCGGTATTTGCCTTACCGGTTCCTATAGCGGTTCCCGTTCCCGGTACACCAGAAGTGTACGCAGGAGATGTGTTAGGTGCCCACGTGAGAGTCCCCGAAATATCCGCCGGAGCAGCTTCAAGGTAGGTCCATGTTCCACCGCCAAACGTGCCGTCATCGACATAGAAGATTATCCCGCCTCCCTGTCCAGTCCCGCCTATGCTGTTAACCGCCGCCCCTATAGTGCCGGTTATGGACGAGGCGTATCCTGTGCGGCTTACCGCTACACTTATGGTTTTGCCTTCATCAGCGGCGATAAGGGTATAGGTTTGGCTGGTCGCGCCGCTTATGGTAGTGCCGTCCCGTTTCCATTGGTAGGTGTAGGTAGAGGCTGCGGCGGAAGGAGTAAGACTACTGATATCTGCGGTGAGGACTTGGTTCCACTGGGCGGTTCCAGTGATGCTTACCGTGCCAGAGAGTGGCAGTGGCGCGACGGTGTAGGTCAGCGTGAAAGAGTAGCTTGTACCATTATTTGTGGGAGTACCTACGGAGGCACTGGGAAACGCTGCGGCTAAACTTGAGCCAATCGCCGTCCCCGCGAAGGTGTAGCCCGTCTCCGCAGTCAGCGTAACCGTTGCCACGGCGGATGTACCGTACACGTAGGTGCCGCTTGTTCCACCCGAAAGACCGCTTGTCCACACAAAGGTGCCGGTGTAGCCGGTGCCTGCGGATATGGTGGCAGTCATTGAACCCGCGTCATGAACCGGCGCGGTGATGTCGGTGATGGTGCCGAGGGCGTTGATGATTTGTACGAAAGTAACGGTGTATGTTGTGGTATACCCAGAACTCCCCTTCACGTCAATCTCAATAGCGCCCGGTATAGCAGTGGTTAGCCGGCCTTCCGGGGTATCGATTGCTAAGCCGACGCCTGTAGTAGAAGTGTCGGTGTAGTAGCTAAGCT
>BOBG01000039.1 GCA_026002265.1 Spirochaetia bacterium | reverse complement strand
GCAGTTGTCCAACAGGAGCTGACAAAAAAAAGTTTCGGACCTATCCCGCTTAATTATGGAGATGTGCAGCTTTTTACACCGATCAGCAGTGAGCAGCAAAATGCTCCGGAAATTGCGAACGCGGCAACTAATGAAAATTTTTGGAGAACTGCATGGAGTACACCGATTGGAAGTGTTTCGGATCCATTTGTGGTTGATTCGAATGTCGTGGTTTTGCATCCGGTTTCCGAAGATGAGTATGACGAAACCTTAGCCGGTTATATTGAATCAGCCTACAACGGCTATTGGGTGTCGAGCATGACGGAAAGTACGGTCCGGAATTATTTTCTTAGCAGTGATAAATTACAAGATCAATTTTGGGATACCTTCCAAAAATATTTGATGCCGTCTGAGTAATGCTATCTTCAGATCAATCACCCCGGATTATTCCCACGATCCGGGGTTTTTCCGTTTCATACCGGGGTTTAAATCTTCTCTCAACAATTAATCCGGTTGCAGGTGCTGAACGGATCGCCGGGACCGTTGTTCCAGAGGAACGAACCCTTTATTTTTGTCCCTCTCCTCTTTTCGGCTATGGACTGGCACTGCTCAGTGAGCGGCTTGGTCCGGATTCTGCCATTTTGTGTGTTGAAGTTGACGAAAATTTGTGGAAATTAAGCGCGGAAAGTTCTCTTTTGCAGAATCTGCTCAAAAAAGATCCCCGGATTCAATGGATTTGTACAAAAGATCCAGACATATGCTGTACCTTTGTATGGAAAACCTGGGGAAGCCGGACTTTTCGCCGGGTGAAGCCGATTCACCTTTCCGGCGGCTGGAGCCTTTTTCCAGATCTGTACAATACATTAACCGAGGCATTGACTCAGGAAATAGCCACAGAGTGGGGCAATGCAATGACTCTGATCAAACTCGGACGGCGTTACATAAAAAATGCCATCCAAAATCTTGCGCTTTTACCGGCTGCAGTGCCTTTGCCTTTATTTGGCAGTGGGCCGGTGCTGGTATTGGGTGCCGGACCGTCGCTGGACAAGGCATTGGATGGACTGGGCTTGACTTTTGGAAAAACAGTGGGAAGCCGGAATTTCAAAATAATCTGTGCGGATACGTGTCTTCCGGCACTTGTCGCACGCAGAATCCAGCCTGATCTCGTGGTTGCTCTGGAGAGTCAACACTGGAATCTCCGGGATTTTATTGGATCCGGTTTTTTGCACAGTCCCCTCGCGATGGATTTATCCGCCGCACGAGCCACAGTTGAACTGCTTGGAGGTCCGGTTTCTCTGTTTGGGACGCTGTGGACTCAGCTGCATTTTTTTGATCGGCTACGGAACGCACAGCTTCTGCCGGAACTCGTGCCTCCCCTTGGATCCGTTGGGTTGAATGCGGTTTTTCTCGCGTTGCGACTTTCTTCCGGTGCGGTTATCACGGCCGGACTCGATTTTGCTTTTAGCATGGATGCGTCCCATGCCCGATCCACGCCGAATCATCTCAATAAATTGCAGAATCAGAATCGCTTCCGGACTCTTTTTGACGCAGATGCAAGTTTCCGGCCGGGTACATTCACGACTCAGTCGCGAGATGGAACTACAATCCGGACTGACATAATTCTTAACACATATAGTGCAATTTTCAAACGGGAATTTTCCGGGAATCCACGGCTTTTCACCATAAAGGGGCCGGGTCTGGATGTAGGGACAGTGCAATTGTCCCCAGAAGATGCTGCTCAGATCTTAACGGCAGGTGCGGAACCGCCGCAGGATCCGGTTTTTTCTCCTATTGTTCCGGCAATAGTAGAAAAATTTCTCCGTCAAGAAATTGATGCACTTGTTCATTTGCGTGCAATACTTTCCGGGGAGGGCGATTCGAGCGAACTGGAGCCGTCATTGGATTTTTGCGACTACCTCTGGGCGCATTTTCCTGAATGTGCAGGTCGGGAGGGCTGGCGGCCCGCGGATAGTTCTTTTTTAAAACGTGTTCGAGCGGAGATCGATCCTTTTATTACTTTGTTTGAGCAAAGCTGTTTGGAAATTCTACGCTAAGGGTAATATTCTCCTGCTTCATTCCCAGCAAAAATCGGGAAAAAGTTTTTAAGTCAGCTTCCGGATCATTTTTGTTGAGTTACACCGGAATTTATGCAAAAGCACCGTATTTAGGCTATAATGTGCCGGGGATTAGGGACGGGGGTCTGTCCCCAGTAGCCGGTGCCACGGCAGCCGCTCCAGCACCCACTCCGATGCAGGCTTCACTATCCGGACAATACCAGCCTGGTGATGATGTAAACCACTCCACTTCCAATCCTCCGGCTTCTCTACGATACCTGCTTTTACCGGATTCTGATCAATGTAATTGTAGACTGTTATAAAATCTTCATCGTCAATAATTTCCCGAGAAAAGAATCGATCTCCCCATAAATGTCCGGTTTTTCCATATTTATGATTCCACCGAATTGCGAGGACCATTTTGATCCATTTCATTATCACAGAGAGACTTTGACCAAGTTCCGGTGTGATCAAAAAGTGGAAATGATTGTCCATGATGCAAAAATTGTGAAGCTCAAACTTATACTGTTTTTTGGTTTTTGACTCCTCGATCACTTTTAAAAACATCTCTTTGTCTTCATCATCCTGTAGATCAAAGGCTTTCCGGTTGATCTCCGAAGCCACATGGTATGTTTTTCCCTTGCTCGTATCCCCACGGTCTGGACGTGCCATAGATTCCTCCTCGATCGCATTACACGATCAATTTAAAGTACGGATCAGGGTGATGATTTTGATTCAGTTGTACGGAAATTTTTAAATTTTGGGGACAAATTTTGGGGACAGACCTCCGGTATCTCTTTTTAACAAATATAATTACATGGGGTCAGACCTCTGTCCCATTTTCCGGAAGCATCTTGAGTTTGATCTTTTTTTTGTTTATTCTCTAGGTAACGGTTGTATGATACATCCGATTCTGCTCAACAGGTTTTTCCATGAAACGTTACAAACCAATCACTCGTGCTACTAGGGTGAATGTTCCGACATCCCGTGTTTCCAAGCCGATGATGTTTTTCGTCCGTTTTATTGCGCGGCTCTACCTTTGCTCATTTATCAGCACCGCACGGGTATCGCTCCGGGGAAAAGAGCAGCTCATCGATTCGTTCCGCCGTTCCCTGAACAAAGAAAGCCGCAGCATTCTTAGCTTTCGGCACCAAAATGGAGCAGAACCGCAAATTCTCGGCTGGTTTGTCATTTATAAGCTGAAACGTCTGGCAAAAAAAAGCGGGGTGAAATTTGCCCGGAATCCGCATTTGACCTTTGTCCATGGCTATGAAGTGCTACGGTGGGGCGGGCCTGTGGCACGGGCTGTGTTGCCTCGTTTGGGTGCGCTTCCGGTGTATCATTCAAAAATTGATTCTGACAGTATGAAAAAATTGTTTGATGCTGTGTTTGAGGGACCTCACCAGCTTGCCATCGCGCCGGAGGGTCAGGTGAGTTATTTTACGGATTCGATTCCCCGGATAGAAAATGGATCGATCCGGATTGGTTTTCAGGCAGCCGAAAAATTGCCTCCACACTGTCCGGTTGAACTTTTGCCGGTGTCGGTACTTATGCATTACGGCCGGCATGGTGAACGCCGGATGAACCGGCTCCTGCGCCGGATTGAGCGTTATGTGGGTACAGATCCGGTGAATGCATCGTTTGAAGAACGGCTCCGGCGCTGTCAGGACAGTATTTTTACAGCAAATGAGAAACGTTATGAATTGGTGCCGGAACAAGATGCAACATTTCTAGATCGTGCGAATACTCTGATCGAAGCAGCTCTTGAAAGTACCGAAAGAATATTACATAAACCGGTGAAAGGGGAAGTGCTTAGCCGGATGCATGCGCTGCGGCAGGAGTGTTGGGACCGGATTTTTCTGCCGGATCCGGATTCTCTTGATAAAATGTCAGAATTGGAGCGTTCTCTCGCTGATTTACAGGCCGGCGCTGCGTGGTATGCGGGCCGGCACATTGAATTAGTCGATCTGCTCTGGTATTTCCGGGTGCCGATTCCGACCGACCACTCTCCCTTGCGGGAAAAAGTGGAGTATGTGCAGAATTTGTGGGATTTGTTGAACCGGACCACCGGCGGCGCCTTTTCAAACCGGGTCAATATTCCGCCGGATGAAGTCATCATCAGTACCGAATCGCCGATAAATCTGAGTTCCCGGCTAGATGCTTACCACCATGACCGGAAATCTACTATCGCGGCTGTTGCCATTGAGCTTGAAAATGCCTACCGGCAGAGTGCCACCAGTGAAAAAAATGAAAAAGTCCTACCTTAATATAATGCCGGTTATCGAGGAATCGTTCCGGCGCACTGAATTTGAACGGATAGATTCTGAAAAACCGGTTTTTGACCATGACCGGCTTCTTGTTCCTCCAGCCTTGGTCCGTAGCATTTCGCGTGAATCATTCCGGCGAATCGCATTTTTTTTCCGGAAAAGTCACCTTATTCTGTTGACGCAAAAATATCATGATCCGGATTCTTCTGAAAATGACCGGTTTGTCATTGGAACATTGTTAGAAAATGCATGCGTTGCGGCAAAAGGCTCTCTGTCCCTCTGTCAAGATGCCGGAACTGTAGTGATTTACGGCTGGAAAAATGAATCCATTTATACCGGTGCTGATGATGCGGAGGAATTAGCACAAGGTGCCTTGGAATCCTACCGGAATCATTCCTTGCGGGCATCTCAAATTGGGGCTCATTCTTTTTTTGAAGAGTACAATACCGGTGAAAATCAACCGGTACAAGTACATATTGAGGCTTACCACGGGGTCAGACCTCAATTCCGGTTTTTGTTTGCGGCAAAAGGCGGGGGCTCCTCGAATAAAACAGCTTTTTTTTCTCTTTCAAAGGCGTTTTTGGAAAAGGGCCGGTTTGAGGCATTTTTGGAAGAACAGATCCGCGGGATCGGGACTGATGCGTGTCCGCCGTACCGGCTTGCAATTGTAGTCGGGGGAACGAGTCCGGAGTTGAATCTGGAAATTTTGAAGCTCGCCACCACTGAAATTCTGGATCCATTGCCTTATGATGAAAGCAGTTGGATCTTCCGGGATCAGGAATGGGAACACCGTGTTCTTGATATAGCGAAAAAAAGTACGCTAGGTGCACAATTTAAGGGGTCAGACCTCGCGCTGGATGCGCGGGTGATTCGCCTGCCTCGTCATGCCGCTTCATGCCCGGTGTCTATTGGGCTGTCATGCTGCGCGCACCGGAATGCCCTTGCGTATATCGATCAAACCGGTGTGTATCTTGAAAAATTGTGTACGGATCCGGCCGGTGTGAATTTACAGACCCAGATTCAAAGGGTTGATCTTGATTCACCGAATCTCCGCGAGACTCTTTCTCATTTTGTGCCGGGTGATACATTGTTAATTTCCGGAACCATTCTGATTGCACGGGATGCAGCTCACTATAAATGGGCGCAGATCATTGATTCCGGGCAAAAATTGCCGGATTATCTTTTACAGTATCCTATTTTTTATGCGGGTCCCTCAGTTCCGCCTCCGGGCGCGGTCATTGGATCAATCGGGCCCACAACGGCCGGCCGGATGGATGATTATGCGGATATGCTTATGTCACGGGGCGCTTCGTTGATCACCATCGCAAAAGGTGGAAGATCCGGCCCTTTTATAGATGCCTGCAAAAAATACGGCGGCTTTTACCTTGGGGCAATCGGGGGTGCGGCTGCACTTTTTGCCGAACAATACGTTATAACCAATGAAATAATCGATTATCCGGAACTCGGCATGGAAGCTGTACGAATCATCCGGATAAAGGATGTACCGGTTTTTATGGTAATTGATTCCGCCGGGCATTATTTATTTTCCCTTAATTAACTCATTAAATGTTTTTTCGTCAAGCGGATATCGTTGCACCAAAATGATTGCCGCGCAAAAAATAAGTGCCGGTAGTGGACCAATGATGATCCGGATTGCCAGAATCGCACTGTCTGATTGAACCGCATGGGGAACATACGCGCCGACCGACAAAATAATTCCGAGTAAAAAAGCCGCTAAAGCCGCTCCGAGTTTGGAAATAAAGGTCCACATGCCATAATATGCACCTTCTTTACGTTCACCGGTTTTAACCGCATCATATTCAATGGTATCCGGAACCATCGCAAACGGCGCCACATAGTTAAAACCAATGCCGATTCCCCCGTACACCATCATAGCCAGAAAGAAATTAGGTCCGAGAATATGTCCTAAGAAAAAAATAAGTAAACAGGCACTTCCAAGAATGGCGAAACAAATTTGGTAGGTAAATTTTTTCCCAATTTTTTTTGAAACGAGTACTGAAACCGGAATAAATACCATCGCAGTCACCAAGAGCATAAGCATCGCCAGCGTAGTCATTTCCGGTTTTTGGTACACATATTCTGTGTAATAAACTAAAATACTCTGTAAAAAAGTTAATGCAACTATATGCAGTGCATAGGTACAAAAAAGAATTACAAAGGGCCGGTTCCTAAACACTGCCCGGTAGGTCGGAAAAAATCCTTCTTTTGGCATGACAATATTCCGGGTTTTTTCTTTTGTACCAAAGAAACACAGGAGACTCACCACTGCAAAAACTGCACCGAGTATCAATCCCAGCACTGAAAACCCGGTTTTTTGGTACTGCATCAGTTGCTCTGCTGCTGCTGGATCTGTAATTGATACATTGTGTCCCGCTGCCAATTTATTCTTTACTGTATCTACAATTGGCTGGACAGCCGCTGCACCAAGCATCGTCCCGAAAACTGCAAAGCCGAACCGGTAGCCATTCAATGTAGAGCGCTCGTGGTAATCATCTGTAAGTTCCGGGGTAAGGGAGCTATAAGGAATATTGAGAATCGTACTGGCCGTTTTAACAAGCATCAGCGCAAGTGCAGCCCACATAAAAAGAAAGCTCTGGCTAGATTGCCCGAAATAATCCGGACTCGTGAAAAAAAACCACAAGCTCAGCATCATCGGCAGCGCACCGAAAAGGAGATAGGGCCGCCGCCGCCCCCACCGTGAATGAGTCCTATCAGAAACATAGCCCATCACCGGATCTGTCACCGCATCCCATATTGTGCTCAGCATCACCGCGGCTCCGGCTAGAGCAGCAGCCAGTCCCACCGTATCGGTGAGAAAATTGATGCTCCAAAAACCAAGCACCGTAAAGAGCATATTCCCGCCGAGATCAAAGATCCCAAAGCCCATTTTTTGCCGAACTGTCAACCGTGTCATAGGATAAGTGTACCCATAGCGCCGGCTGCCTTCAAGCCCCTTTCATTCCACGATCAAATTCATCATGTGACTCTTTCATCCGCTGGTCAAATTCATCATGTGACTCTTTCAACTGCTGGTCAAACGCTGCGCGCCGTTCAACCATTTCACCATGCGATTTTTCAAACATTGCCCAGACCTGTTCAAAAGCCAGCCCCATCTATAATAATCCTCCCCTTCTTGTCTCTTCTTATTGGGCTAGTAGCAGAATCATCATCGGACTACTAAGCCCACTATTACCCTCTCAATGGTTCCCTTAAGTACTTGCCGAAATGACCTCTTTTTATTCACAAATAATACAATATCTAATAATCTCTTATTCGTGTTTATTAGTATACATTTGCGGCCCCTTCTCACCCCTCCTGTACACGCTCGATCACAAATACTTCTGCAAAAAAATCACCCTGCTTGGTACGATAGCTTGAGTCAAGAACGAGACCAGAGCGCACCAATTCATCGCCGCCCCGGTTGCCGCAGTTGACGGCTTTATCATTCGGCTCATAGCCGCCCGGTTCCCACACTGACACGTTGTAGCGTGCAGCCTGATCCAAATCCTTGAGACGCATATAGACTGGTCCGCTGTTCGGTTGTGCTAACAGTTTGAAAAAGCCGACCAGCGTTTCTGAAGCATCCGATACCTGCCACGCAGCGTAGTCATGTCTGTCAGGATTCCTCAGCCGGGTGAATGTTCCCTGCTGAAATACCCGCCGGTGCTTTTTGTAGAAATCAAGGTAGATGCTGATCTGCTTCTTATCTTCCGGTTGCAGTTTTGTCGGGTCCAGCTCAAAGCCGAGGTTGCCGAAAAAGGCCGCAATAGCCCGGAATGGGAGCGAAGTCATGCGCCCGGTCTGGTGATTCGGCACTGCGGAAACGTGAGAACCCCATGAATTCGGCGGGTAGCAGAGCGAAGCGCCGGTCTGAATCCGAATACGTTCAAAGCCGTCCGTATCATCAGAGAGCCAACCTTGGGGAGCGAATGCCATGATGCCTGGGTCAAAACGTCCGCCGCCGCCCGCACACGACTCAAACAGAATATGTGGGAAGGCCTTTGTCAGCCGTCCGTAAAGGTCGTAAACTCCGAGGCAGTACCGGTGAAAAAACTCCCCTTGACGTTCAGGCTGCAGATCCAAACTGTACGGCTCGGTGAGCGCTCGGTTCATATCCCATTTAATGTAGGAAATCGGCGCAGATGAGAGCAGTTCGGACAAAATGCTAAAAAGATAGGTGACAATTTCCGGTCGCGACATATCCAACACATACTGCTGACGCTGCTCAGTACGAGGACGCCCCGGTACGCCGACTGCCCAATCCGGGTGCGCGTCAAAGAGCTTACTCACCCGGCTGATCATCTCCGGCTCAATCCACAAGCCGAAGCTCAAACCCATACCGGTAATTTTATGCGCCAGTCCGGCAATGCCGTCCGGGAGTTTCCGATGGTCAGGGAACCAATCCCCCAGAGACGAATTATCACTGTCTCGCTGACCGAACCAGCCGTCGTCCAGCACAAAAAGCTCAATCCCCATATCTTTTGCAGCCGCAGCCATTTCAAGGAGCTTTGCTTCGTTAAAATTGAAATAGGTCCCCTCCCAGTTGTTGAGCAGAACCGGCCGATCCCGATCCTTCCACACACCACGCATAAGGTGATTCCGGAAAACGCTGTGAAATGTGTGGGAAAGCGAATCCAGCCCAGCATCTGAATACACGAGCAGTGCCTCCGGCGTGTTAAAGTCCGCGCCCGGCTCCAGCGTCCACGAAAACTGATCCGGATTGATTCCCATCTGCACCCGTGCCGAGGTGCGATAGCCGGTCTCAGCCGATGCAAGGAAGTTCCCGGAATAGATTAGACTCAAGCCCATAGCCTCGCCGGTAGAATCACCGGTCTGAGGCCGCCGGAGGAGCAGAAAGGGGTTTTGCTGGTGACCAGGGCCGCCTTTCGTGCTACTCACTGCCTGAATACCCGGCTCAAACCGCCGCTCGACCAGATGAAATTCCTGCGTCCATGCGCCGGTAAAGGTTCCCATAATCCATTCCGAATCCGGTAGGTCAAGACTCATACTCAGCGCTTTGTGCAGCACCACCGGCGTAGTCCCCTGATTACACAACCGGGAGCGCCGGATAATAGCCGGATAGTGTTCAAAGATGGTATAAAAGAGCGTGATCGTGAGGCCGGACACTGCATCAACCATGTCAATCTCCAGCGTTGCCGCATCAGACTCTTGGTCAACATAGAGAGCGGGCAAGCCTTCCACAGCAGCCTTCCCATTATAGATCCGGTGAGTTTTATACACTGGATCAACCACACTTGAACCGTCAGCAAACCGGACCGCACAAGCCGGGAGACGGTAATCGCCGCTGCCAGTAACCGGGTACTCAAAAGGAAGTGTGTCCCGATCCGGCGTTAGCACCGGACCTAACAACGGGTATGCAGAACTGGAACGCAGCCGCGCACCGCAGTACACCTGCCCCAAAGAACCATCCGGCAGAACGCGCATAAGATAACTGAACCATTCATTGTAGAGATGAAATTCATTTTGTTCAAATAGTATAGCCATACAAACTCCTACAGAAAAGTATAAAGAGTAAGAGGAAAGTAGTAAAGAGTGAAGTATGAAGGCTAATTCTCCATTCTTTTCTCTTTACATTGGGCTATCCGGTGAATTGACGTTGGACTATTAAACCCAATTATATCGGTCCTTAAAGGGAACAGAGAGTGAACTATGAAAGTTTTTTAATGATACTCCTAGCTAAGCGTTCTTCAATATCACTGTGCCGTGGAATTAGATTATAATAAATATCATGATCGCTACCATGCCGAAGGAATATCGCGCCATTCTTGGCTATCTTTTTTAGCACCAAGCTCCATTTCAACCGGCAAGTTCCATTTCTCTCCGTTTAACGGGGCTTTCTTTTGGCAATTCCATATCATGAAACAAAGAATTAAGCATAGTTTCCAGCTCTCCTAGAGAGCGTCCCTGTGTATCATAATCAGGATAATCATCAAAGTGTCCAACGAACCAACCATCGTCAGATTCATAATAGGTATAACTTAACTTCATAACAACTCCTCTCTTTACATTGGGCTATCCGGTGAGGTAATGTTGGGCTACTAAACCCAATTATATCGATCCTACTATTTCACACTTTATCATCAATGCCAGCTTGCTTTAAAATACCATTGGCTGTATGTCTTTTATCAATTTTTACCGGTACCGTCACTGGATGATTAGACAAAGGGCTGTACCAAATGTCATGATCGCCTTTACCATGCCGCATGAACGTACAGCCATACTGACTTAATATCATCCGCACCTTTTTTTCATACTCAACCAACATACGCTCCGGCAACTCGTTCCATAACGAATTTGAGCGGATAAGCAGATAGGGAGCTCATCTCCTGCGTTTCCTTGAGGAGATCAGGAACCGCAAAGCGGACCTTTTCAATAAGCGCATCTAGCGAGCCTGATTCCAAGACTAAACCCGGAATATCATCACTTTCTGCGGTCCACCCTGCTTGGTCATCATCATTCCATATCAAACGAATGACTGGAATTGTATTCATATAGTGCCTCCTCTCTTTATATTGGGCTATACGGTGAATTGACGTTGGGCTACATGGTCAAGATCAGCGTTCAGTCTTAGTCACCTGAAACCCAAGCCCATCTCATTGGCATCGTCCACCAGATTGGTGAGCTTGGTTGTAGTGGTGTAATTCCCACTCCTGATAACGAGTACATACTTCTGCTGCGCGGACGCAGCATAAGCATGGCAATTAACACAAAATTTTCTCATAGGATCCTCCTCAATGCAATTATATAGTAAAAAAGAATGGGTAGGTAAAGAGGAAAGAATTACCGGTATGAAAGTCGACTCGTTTTTTACTTGTTAATAATTTGGAATCATTGTATACTCTATATACAGAGAATCAATTCTAATAAACGGAGGAATGTTTATGAAGACATTTGTTTGTTCGGTATGTGGTTATGTCTTTACCGGTGATAATCCACCGGAAGCCTGTCCACAGTGTAAGGCGCCTGGATCCAAGTTCAAAGAGCAGAATGCGGGCAGTAGCTATGCCGCGGAGCATGTTGTCGGTGTCGCAAAAGGTGTGGAAAAAGATATTCACGATGATCTTGTGGCAAATTTTAACGGCGAATGCTCAGAAGTTGGTATGTATCTGGCAATGTCGCGGGTTGCTGATCGTGAAGGGTATCCGGAAATTGCAGAAGCCTTTAAACGCTATGCATTTGAAGAGGCCGAGCATGCGTCAAGATTCGCGGAATTGCTCGGTGAAGTCCTTACTGACAGCTCTAAGAAAAACCTTGAATTACGGGTTGCGGCTGAAGAAGGCGCCTGCGCCGGTAAAGTCGATCTTGCCAAACGTGCTAAAGAACGTAATTACGATGCAATTCATGATACAGTGCATGAGATGGCGCGTGACGAAGCTCGGCATGGATCCGGTTTTAAGGGACTTTTAAAGCGTTATTTCTAAAAAGAAATAGTGGGTATTCCGGTATATCTGGAATACCAATTGTTTAGAGAGGAAGGAAATGGCCACTGTGTATATGCGGAAAATTCAAAAGTCGGCTGTAGTACTTTCGGTACTACTATTTCTTGGGTGTACCACTACTAGATCACCTCTAATCAATTATTTTAGACTCAAGAATAGTACCGGTTTTACTATCCGTGAATTGTACTGTTCTCCCCAAAATGATACTATATGGGGATATAATTTACTAGGCGATACGCTTCACAACGGTGGTTCAATATTTATTGAACCTGAAACGCCATGGAGAAACAGGGATCGCTATGATTTTAAAGTTGTCGATGATCGAGGTATTGTGTACACAATATTTGGTCAGATGGTAAAACCGGATCTATTCATAGAAATAACCCCGGATACGATGAATTTAAAAGATCTGTCGGTAGAAATTGTCTCCGCACCAGCCGTCCCTGAATCGTCAGCACCTTTTATCGTTGCAGCATCGGCTGTCCCGGAATCATCAACAGCAGAAATCGTTTTGACGCCGGCTATTCCGGAATCAGTGCCGGTAGAAATCATCTCTGCACCGGTCCTCCCTGAATCGTCAGCACCTTTCATCGTTGCAGCATCGGCTGCCCCGGAATCCTCAATACCGGAAGTCGTTTCGACACCGGCTATTCCGGAATCGCTGCCGACTGAAATCATCTCCACACCGGTTGTCCCTGAATCGTCAGCACCTTTCATCGTTGCAGCATCGGCTGTCCCGGAATCATCAACAGCAGAAGTCGTTTTGACGCCGGCTATTCCGGAATCAGCGCCATCTGAAATCATCTCTACACCGGTCGTCCCTGAATCGTCAGCACCTTTCATCGTTGCAGCATCGGCTGCCCCGGAATCCTCAATACCGGAAGTCGTTTCGACACCGGCTGCCCCGGAATCAGCGCCGGTAGAAACCATCTCTACACCGGTCATCCCTGAATCGTCAGCACCTTTCATCGTTGCAGCATCGGCTATTCCGGAATCGCTGCCATCTGAAATCATTTCCGCACCGGAACCTGTCTACGATACATTCCACCTCAAAAATAGTACGGGAGCTATTATGAAACAACTTTTTTTCTCCCCGGTTACTGATGATGAATGGGGACGTGAAGTCCTTCGAGGTAAACGACTTAGAAGTGGTGAAATAGTGGAACTGAGCGCCGTAATTCCATTAGAAGAACTATCTCATTACAGTTTTCAGCTCTACGATATAGATGGATCAGTGTACGAAGTACTTGACCGGAAAGTTACTACAGATATTCCGGTAGAAATAACTAATGATGATAAAGCACCCTATTGATTCTTGCAAGGAAGCATGATGCGGAAATTGTTAAAAAACCTGTGCGTGGTTATTTTTTTATGTGCAGCCGGCGGGTTGGCCTTTTTCTTTGGGTGGGTTCAATCTACTGTTCCTCCGGGAACTTTTGGAATTATGCGTTCAAAAACCCATGGACTTGATCCGCATCTCATTCAAGAAGGTGAATTCCGGTGGGCATGGTACAAGCTTATTCCAACCAATGTCACGATACAAACCTTTGATTTACAAACAATAAACCGGAGAATAAATGTAAAAGGCATGCTTCCGGCCGCGAGTGATTATGCGGCATTTGCCAATTTGCAGACTGATTTTTCATTTGATATAAGTGCTGATTTTTCGTTTGCTGTGGACCCCGCCGCACTCATTACTATTGTTGAAGATAATAACCTTAAAACTCAAGAAGAATTTAACCGTTACCAAAATGCGCTTGCCGATAAGATTGAGATCTTTCTCCGGAACCGGATTCGGCAGGCACTGAATGCCGATGATAACCGGAACGAATTTTTAAATAGCGCCCGGACAATAGAATCTCTCAAAAATACCGTGGATACACTGCCGGAATTAAGGGAAATTACGGTGTCATTTACTCAAAATCAAATCCCGGATATGTTGTTGTACCAAAAGATTCGTGAGCAATACGGCGAGCATGTAACCGTTCAGCAGGACATTGAACAAACAACTGTGGAATTACTTCACATTGAACGAGATCTCGCGCAAATAAAAAAGAATCTTGCAGAATTAGCTATGGAAAGCCGGCAGGACGAGATGATCAGTTTGTGGATCCGGATCGAGGAATTAACCCAGTACGGTGAACTTTTGACGCAATATCCGGTGTTGCTTGACTATTTACGCCTCGAAAAGGAATAGCCTCTCTCTCTTTTTTCATGCTAAACTATGTGCATGAATGCTGACGAACTTCGATCAAAATATATTGAATTTTTTAAAACGAAATCCCACGCCCAGATTCAGGGTAAGTCGCTTTTGCCGGATAATGATCCAACGGTACTCTTTACAACGGCTGGAATGCATCCCCTTGTACCGTATCTACTTGGACAGGAACATCCGGCCGGTACACGTTTAGTCGATTATCAAAAATGTATCCGGACCGGGGATATTGATTCGGTCGGCGATTCGAGTCACCTGACTTTTTTTGAAATGCTGGGGAACTGGTCTCTCGGCGATTATTTTAAAGAAGGCGCGATCCGGATGAGTTATGAATTTCTCACCTCACCGGAATGGCTCGGAATAGATCCGGCAAAACTCGGCGTGACGGTTTTTGCGGGTGACGACACGGTGCCGCGTGACGAGGAGTCGGCTGTGGTCTGGAAAAGTTTGGGTATTTCGCCCATTGCCTACCGGCCCCGGGAGGATAATTGGTGGGGGCCGGCTGGTGAAACTGGTCCATGCGGTCCTGATTCTGAAATGTATATCGATATGGGTAAAGAGCCTTGCGGTCCGGAGTGTGAGCCGGGCTGTTCCTGCGGAAAATGGCTGGAAATTTGGAACGATGTTTTCATGCAGTACAACAAAAATGCCGTGGGTGTCTATGAACCGCTCGCCCGGAAATGTGTTGATACCGGCATGGGAATCGAGCGTACTGTCACGATTCTCAATGCTAAAAAATCAGTGTATGACACGGAAATTTTCGCCCCGATCATTGCTGCGATTGAATCTGCGGCCGATTACACCTATGGAATGGAGCCAGAGCAAGACCGCTCGGTCCGGATCATTGCCGATCATGTCCGGGCTGCGGCTTTTATCCTCGGAGATCCGAAAGCTGTGACTCCTTCAAATGTCGGCGCCGGCTATGTTTTGCGCCGGCTGATCCGGCGGGCGATTCGGCATGGACGTAAATTGGGCATATCCAGTACGGTTTTGGTGCCGGTTGCAGAAATAATTATTAAGCAATTTTCCGGTCCTTATCCGGAATTAACAGAACACCGCACCTTTATCATTGAAGAATTTAACCATGAAGAGCAGCGCTTCTTGGAAACGCTTCAAAAAGGTGAAAAAGAATTTGAAAAACTGCTCCCGAATCTGCTGAAAAATCCAAAAAAAATCATGTCCGGCCGCCTCGCATTTACCCTCTACGATACCTACGGTTTTCCCATTGAATTAACCGAGGAATTGGCTGAAGAATCTGGATTAACTGTTGACCGGAAAGAATTTGACGAGGCTTTTAAAAAACATCAGGAACTTTCCCGGTCCGGTTCCGAGCAGCTTTTCAAAGGCGGTTTAATCGATCAAGGTGAAATTGCCACAAAATATCACACTGCAACGCACCTTTTACAAGAATCCCTCCGGCGGGTTCTTGGGGATCATGTTGCACAGAAAGGCTCTAACATCACAGCCGAGCGGATGCGTTTTGACTTTTCTCATCCGGCACCGATGACTTCGGAAGAAGTCGCCGCTGTCGAGGCGATGGTTAATGAGCAGATTGACCGGGATCTTGTTGTCACAATGGAAATTATGGATCTGGACAGTGCAAAGAATTCCGGCGCCCGGGCCCTTTTTGGTGAAAAATACGAATCTCAGGTTAAAGTCTACACCATCGGGGATTTTTCAAAAGAAGTCTGCGGCGGTCCCCATGTGACTCATACCGGAATCTTGGGGAAATTTAAGATTCAAAAAGAGCAATCTTCGAGTGCAGGAATCCGCCGGATCCGGGCGGTGCTAGAGTAGATCAAGAAAGTGAGCTACCCAAGGCTAAAGTCTAGGGCTTTACGCCGACCATTTGTAAAATCTAGTGGGATTTTTATACTAATAACCCCGTTGGAGGTAGGTGGGATCTTCTTCGGAGGGTCCCGCTTTTTTGCAACCGGACTCTAACAGTATTGTTTCTAAATTAGAAGATATATTTTCCAAAAAGGGGAAAAAAAATGAGAAGGAGCGATAGAGAAATCACTGATAGTACAGAAATAGTAAAAGTGATTGACATGTGTAAGGTGTGCAGGATCGCTTTATCTGTACATGATCAACCGTATATTGTTCCATTAAATTTCGGCTATATGTATGAAAATGATGCATTAACATTGTATTTTCACAGCGCACATTCCGGGAAAAAAATTGATATGCTGAAAGAGAATAATAATGTTTGTTTTGAGATGGATCGTGATCATTCCTTGATAGAATCAGATTCTCCATGCGGTTTTGGATTCAATTTTTCAAGTATTATTGGTTTTGGTACGATTCATTTTATGCAGACAGATGAAGAAAAGTTATTCGGGTTAAATGCTTTAATGCGTCATCAAACCGGAAAAAATATACAGCACACTTTTGAAAAAAATGCGTTGAATCAAGTAACAGTCTACAAATTGATCGTTACATCGTTTTCTGGGAAACGTTCCGGGAAACGTATATAATACGGATGTGCCTGCCATACGAGAGTCGGCGAGTCACCGGAAGAGGTCCACGAATATACACAAATAACACGAATGAATATTTTTCTTACTCATGTAATTCTTTTTATTGTAAAGAAATACGGAGGTCTGTCCCCAAAATCGCTCGGTTTACTCTGCCTACAAACCCACATTTTCCCGGCACCCCCTGCCATACGAGAGTCGGCGAGTCACCGGAAGAGGTTCACGAATATATACAAATAATACGAATGAATATTTTTCTTAATTAGTGTAATTCTTTTTATTGTAAATAAATACGGAGGTCTGTCCCCAAAATCGCTCGGTTTACTCTGCCTACAAACCCACATTTTCCCGGCACCCCCTGCCATACGAGAGTCGGCGAGTCACCGGAAGAGGTTCACGAATATATACAAATAAT
>BOBG01000038.1 GCA_026002265.1 Spirochaetia bacterium | reverse complement strand
AGGTCATAAATATTGTCATTACAGATTTTATCCTTATACCGGAAAATAATGTCTATCATAATAACTATAGATTGTATGATAAAGAAACCGGTTCATGTTTTTCTGATCTTATTGGAATTCATACTATTGAGTTGCCAAAAATGCCGGAACATTCAGAAAATACAAAATTGTTAAATTGGATGCGTTTTTTGCGTGTTAAAACCGAGGAGGAATGTATGTCGTTATCCAAAGAGAGTCCGGCTTTATCAAAGGCAGTTGGAATACTACTTGAATTAAGTGAAGATGAGCGGACTCGGATGATTGAAGACGACCGGGAAAAAGCGCGCCGGGACGAATATGCCCGGATGATGTATGGAAGAAATCAGGGGTTAAAAGAAGGTATGGAGAAAGCAACACTCGAAATGGTCAGGAAGATGGCAGATGCACATATTCCGCTTAAACAAATCGTTACAATATCAGGATTAAGTTCTGAAGAAATACAACAAATAATCGACAATTAAAATATATGATCCGAAAATTTTCCGGTGGATCCGGAATGTGACAGTTTGTACACTTAGTTAAGTGTATCAGTATAGATATTTTTCCGGTGGATCCGGGAAAAAGGTGATTGTTATGAATATATCCGGTTATTCGGTCAAACGGCCGGTTACTGTCGCGGTGCTTTATGTGCTTGCGCTTGGCGTGGCCATCAGTGTCGTGCCGCAAATTGCAATGGATCTGTACCCATCAACAGCTACGCCGGTTCTCTCTATATCAACGAGTTTTTCCGGTGCGGGGCCGGCCGATGTTGAGCAGAATGTCACTGCTCCTTTGGAGCGGGCGCTTGCGTCATCAAAGGGATTAACGAACATAACGTCCACCTCATCTCAAGGCTCTTCTAACATTAACTTGAATTTTGCCTATGGTACTGACATGGACAAAGCTGCGACCGATGCCCAAACCGTGGTGAACAGAATCGCCAATTCACTGCCGGAGGGCACTGGTTCTCCGACTGTGCGCCGGTTTGATATGTCGGCAATGCCGATCATGCGGCTTGTGGTACGGGGAAATTATTCGCCGGATCAGTTGCGGATTTTTGCTCAAGATGAGGTGCAGGCGCTCGTCGAGCGGATTGATGGGGTTGCGGCTGCGGAAGTTACCGGCGGAACGAGTCAAATTGTACAGATAAATGTTTCGGAAAACCGGCTTGCGGCTTTTGATCTCAGTTTGAGTACTGTTAGCGCCGCGCTCCGGGGGCAAAATGTTCTGTCGAGCGGTGGATCCTTGATCCGGGGTGAGCGGGAATTTCAGTTGATGACAAAACAGGAACTCACGAGCATCGACCAGATCAAACATCTGGTGGTCAAAACGGTCACGGTTTCCGGCGGACGGACTCAGGCGATTCGGCTCCAGGACATTGCCGATGTCAGTATTGCGTACAACGATAATGCGACGCGGGTCTATGTCAACGGCGAGAGTGGCGTTTTTATTCAGGTAACCAGCGAGAGCGACACCAATCAGGTGCAAGTTTCCCGGCGGATCCGGGAATCACTGGAGAGCATCAATCAACAACTGCCGACCGGAATCACCTTGGAAATTCTCAGCGACAACACCACGATGATCAGCGCCACGCTGGATCAAGTCTACAAAAATGCTATACAAGGCGCACTGCTCGCGATGATTATCCTTTTTATTTTCCTCCGGAATATTAAAGGAACATTTATCATCGGCCTGTCGATTCCTATTTCCATCGTGTTGACTCTTATGTTTATGGCGGTTTTTGGATTTACTTTAAATCTGATAAGCATGACCGGACTCGTGCTCGGTTTGGGAATGACTGTTGACGCATCAATCGTAATTCTTGACAATGTACACAATTACCGGCTCCGGGGCGCAAAACCGGATATCGCTGCGATCCTCGGCTCGCAGGAGATGATGCGGGCAATTATTACTTCAACCACAACGACTCTGTGCGTTTTTATTCCTATGATCATTTACAAAAACGAATTAGAGATGATGGGACAGATGTTCAGCGACTTGATTTTTACAGTTGTTATTTCCCTTATCGTTTCCTTAGTCGTTGCAATAACATTGGTGCCGGCGCTCTGCGGCTCGATCCTCAAACTCGATACCCGGAGACAAAAACCGTTGAAAAACTGGTTCTTAAAACTGCTTGATGATAAAACGGAAGAATTTTTCGTCCGGATGGAACAGAGCTACATCAAAGGAATTTCTTACTGCCTCAGCCACCGGCTGCTCATCCTCGGCGTGGTACTCATGATTCTTGCCTTTTCCCTGATACAATTTACCGGAATCGGTATGAATATGTTTATCCGGTCCCGGGTTGACGATTCTGTGACGATCAGTTTCGGACTCCCCCTTGGAACCGGAATCGAAACGACTGAGGATTTGTTGTGGGATTGGGAAAAACTGATCCGGCAGAATATACAGGGGATCAAGAATATCACCCTCACCGCGCGCCGTACCGGCAGCAACCAAGGAAGCATCCAAATTACACTTCCAGCTCCGGCTGAACAACTTGATACACCAACTACAATTATAGCAAAACTCACACCCTTTTTAAACACGATTCCGGGAGTGCAAATCTCATTCCGGGCAGGGCGTTCAATGAGCAGTTCTTCGGCAGTTGAGATGACGATCAGCTCACGGGACAACGCTGCGATCATGGATGTTGCTGCGGAGATTCAAAATATTATGATCCGGTACCTGCCGGAAGTTGAGGACCCGGTGATAAATGTAAGTGACGGTGCGCCGCAGTTGGAGATCATCATTGACCGGGACCGGGCGACCGCGCTCGGCATTTCCGCGTCAACCATCGCGAGCGAAATCCGGACCGCAATGGACGGTACGACCGCGACAACCATCTCCCAAGGCGAAAGGATTCTCAACGTCATTGTACAGTTACAAAAAGCTGACCGGAGCGGTTTACCGAATCTCAACGCCATTTTTGTAACGGGCAGATCCGGTCAACGGGTACCTTTGTCAAATATCGCCTCGATTTCTGAAGGGCGGGCTCCGACGAGTATACGCCACGAAAATCAGGAACGGGTGGTGAGGATCACCGGAAGCCTGCCGCCAGGCATTGCCGCAACAGAAATGCAAACCCGGCTTGAAGATACAGTTAAACAGTACCTTGTTCCCCGTGACGGTGTGACGGTCAGGTACCTGGGTGAAGCGCAGGAAGTTTCTTCATACAACCGGAAATTTATGATGATCATCGCGGTGGCAATTTTTATGGTCTTTGGTCTGATGGCGAGTCAGTTTGAATCGTTTGTGGATCCGTTGATCATTTTCTTTTCGATTCCCCTTTTATTTATCGGTGTCATTTGGATTTATAAAATCGGCAACGAAGCAATGTCGGTATTTTCCGCGATTGGCATCGTTGCGCTGGTCGGGGTGGTGGTCAACAACGGTATTGTTTTGGTCGATTATACCAATACGCTCCGTGCGCGCGGACTCAATGTCCATGATGCCTGTCTGGAAGCGGGCAGGAACCGGCTCCGCCCCATTTTGATGACTAGTCTCACGACCATCCTCGGCATGATTCCCATTGCATTTTTTCCCGGCGCGGGTGTTGACATGATTCAGCCGATTGGAAAAACCTTTGTCGGCGGCTTGACAGTGTCGTCACTTATGACTCTGTTTGTGACACCGGTTGTGTACTCGCTCCTCAACTCACGGCACGACAAGAAACTCGCGGCCATCACGGACAAGGGGCGCGTTCCGGGATCGCTCTTGAAACGCCAGAGCTTGCCGGCGCGGATTATCCGGAACTAGGTGATGTTTAACATTATTCCATGTGCAGCCGGCTGCGGCCGGTCCGCAATCACTGGTTCGCCGGTGTGTACTGCCCATCTTGCAAACCCGGAAAGGGACAGCGCCCGGATCGTGAATCTGATCCGTAAGCAAAAAAGTATCAAGGACCTGAACGCGGAAGGGCTTTCTTTTGAGGACGAGGATTTTTCCGGCCGATCTTTTTCCGGGTGCGGATTTAACCGGGCATCATTTACCCGGTGTACTTTTTCACAAACCGTCATGCGGATGTCTTTTTTTGATTTTGCGAAATTTGATTCGTGTATCTTTGAATCAAGCGATCTGCAATTTTTATCCTTTGCCGGCGCGCACTTATTTGATTGTTTATTTGAAAAATCCGAACTTGTCTACCTTAATTATACCGGATCAACGATTTATGCATGCTCATTTAGTCAATCAAATTTATATTACAGCCGGTTTATCAACACCGGTATAGCATTGTCGGATTTTACGGACTGCAATCTTACCAGTGTCGATTTCACCGGATTCCGGCAAAAAAGTCTTTCTTTTAAATTTTCAAACACCGCAGAGGCGATTTTTGACACAAAGGAACAGCTATGAAATTGTTTTTCTGTAGTCATCCGGGCGGTTTTGCGAATTGCTATGTCCTTGGTACCGAAGGAGAAAAAAACCGCGAAGCTATTGTGATCGATCCGGGAGCTATGAACCTGACACTTTTGAATATTATCGAGGAACATTCTTACAAACTCCGGGCCGTGCTCATCACCCATGATCACTCGAGGCATAGCAGCGGGCTACGGTGTCTCAAGCGGATTTATAACGCGGATATTTATGCAGTGAATCAATATATCGCAGAGCATAAAGCATTTATGGTCCGGGACGGCGACACAGTTGATGTAGGGCCATTCCGGTGTGAAGTTATTTCTGTACCGGGACATTCGCCGGATTCGGTTGTGTATAAAATTCAGCATATGCTTTTTACCGGCGATGTGTTGACTGCGGGACGGGTGGGCCGGACAACAAGTATTTACGGTGCAACAACTCAGATGATTGCGATCCGGAGTAAATTATTTACAATGCCCGGAGAATACATTATTCTGCCAGGGCATGGTCCGCCTTCTTCTCTTTCCGCGGAACAACTCTATAACATAGATATACAGAAATATAATCAAAAGAAACATCGCCAGCAGCGTTTCACAGTGGACTGGTGATAGCCGGCGGTGCCTAAAGTCAGCACTTTGTCCACAGATTTTCGAGAAAAATTTTTTGACAAAAATTTACCCACATAGTATCATTACTCATTATGATTCAAAACGGACTACAAAAATCAAAATTTCAAAAAGGCTGGCAGTATTTCGGCCGGACATGGATGCTTTATGCAATGCTGGCGCTTCCAATAGCATTTTTTATTGTATTTCGGTATGTTCCAATGACGAATATTGTCATTGCGTTCAAAAATTACAGCCTTTTTAGGGGAGTGTGGGCTTCGCCATGGGTAGCTACTCCTGAAGATGCGGCCGGAGTTGCGTCAAAAATGACGCCTTACTGGGGCTGGTTCGTTAAGGCATTTACGGACCGGAATTTTTATATGGCGGTCAAAAATACGTTGTGGCTTAACTTTTTGGATCTGATATTGGGCTTTCCAGCGCCGATTATTCTCGCAATTTTGCTTAATGAATTACCATTCAAAAAATATAAAAAAGTCACTCAAACCATTGTGTATCTACCGCATTTCCTTTCGTGGATTATTATTAGTGGAATTTGTAATCAACTCTTTGCACTTGGTGGAGGTGTTATCAACATAGCATTAGGTAAAATTGGAATTCCACCGATCAATTTTCTTATGGATAATTCCTTGTGGGTAGGTACATACGTTGGACTTGGCGTATGGAAGGAAATGGGCTGGGGAACGATTATTTATCTCGCTGCGATTACCGGAATCAATCCGGAAATCTATGAGGCAGCGGAAGTTGACGGTGCCGGCCGGTGGCAAAAAATATGGCATGTTACCCTGCCCGGTTTGCTGCCGACTATTGTTGTGCTCCTCATTATGAACCTGGGCCGGATTTTGGGAAGTGAATTTGACAGACCTTATACGATGGCAAATCCAACAGTTATGGATGTAGCAGATGTAATCAGTACAATGGTGTACCGAGTCGGTATCCGCTCAAATCAATTTTCTTATACCGCTGCTATCGGACTATTTCAATCGGTTATTTGTGTGATTTTTCTTGTTGCAGCAAATACAATAGCAAAACGTTCCGGTGAAAGAGGAATCTGGTAAAAATTAATACAACCGGAATGTACCGGTAAGGAGTATGTATGATTAAATCACAATCGAGAAAAATCGGGGATATTGTTATTGCATTCGTTTGTTTTGTGGTTATTTTTCTTTGTTTATTCCCTATGCTCAATATACTTGCACGATCTCTCAGCGATCCTCTTGCAATTATCAACCGTCAGGTGTCATTTCTTCCGGTAAATCCGACGCTTGATTCGTACAAATATGTATTTCTGGACCCGTCTTTTTCCCGGTCCATGTGGTGGACAGCGGTTTTAACAGTAATTTGTACATTAGTTTCTTTGGGTATAACGATTTTATGTGCATTTCCTCTGACCTATGATTCGCTTAAAGGTAAAGGAATCATCAATACGCTTATTATTTTTACCATGTATTTTAGCGCGGGTACGATTCCGAATTATATTTTAATGAAGAATTTAAATTTACTTAATAATCCGTTGGTGCTTATTTTACCTAATTGTCTTTCTGTGTTTAACATGATTATTCTCCGGAGTTTTTTATATGGAGTTCCGGATTCTCTGCGCGAATCGGCAGAGCTTGATGGTGCAAATCCTTTTACAGTTCTTGTCCGGATTTATCTGCCACTGTCTGCGCCGGTTTTGGCAACATTGGCGCTTTTTTACGCGGTCGGCCGGTGGAATGGATTTTCCGATGCCTTGCTCTACTTGACTTCAGCCAACCAATATCACCCGATTCAGCTTAAACTGTACAACATTGTCAACAACCTTTCTTCAATAGAAGTCGCTATACAGGAAGGAAATGCGGGTGGAGTGCCGGCAGCGAGTGACGGAATGAAGGCGGCCGCGGTTATGTTTGCGACTGTGCCGATTTTAGTGGTGTATCCATGGTTGCAGCGTTATTTTATTTCCGGTGTTACTATCGGTGCTGTAAAAGGATAAATTTTCAAAACCGGATATTTTCCGGCTGATTTTGTTTCGGTATGTAGTTTTTTTGGAGGTCTTATGAAAAAAATTGCTGTGATGGCCCTTTTGACCGCAATGGTTGGGACACTGGTTTTTGCCGAAGGAACTCAGGGACGCCCCTCCGCGTCAGGCGGGCCCGCCCGGATTAAGGTTGAGGTTTTTGACCGGGGAACTGACGGCGGAAAAACAGACCCGTCTAACAATCAGTGGACCAGGTGGATTCAGGAAAAAATCCTGAAAGATGAAAATATCATCGTTGAATTTGTCAAGGTGAACCGGTGGACAGAGACCGAAGCGCTCGTAAATCTTTTTGCGGCCGGCACCCCGCCGGATCTTTGTTACACGTACTCCGCACCCAATATTCAAAACTGGGCTGACCAGGGCGGCATTTTTGATCTGTCGCCATATCTCGATACAACACTTAAAGATCTCAAAAAATTTCTGGGACCCGATCAAGCTCTGCCGGGAAAGGATATGATCGCTCGGCAGATCGATCTTTCAACCGGAAAAATTTATTTCATTCCGGCACGGCGAATGAATGTCGCGCAGCGGAATATATGGATCCGGAAAGATTGGCTCGATAAACTTGGACTGCCGCTTCCTCGGACAACTCAAGAATTTTACGATACGCTGGTTGCGTTCAGAAATCAGGATCCGGGCGGAGTCGGTGCAAACCGGGTGATTCCCTTTACGCTCAATGGAGATCGGGTGGATTGGACGGCCGGAAATATTATGGAAGCTTTTATCAACCCGAGGCTCGATCCAAAAGAGCGCTGGATCAACACGGTTGCGGAACGTTCATTTACAGTTGAAGGTTATAAAGAAGGTGTCCGGTTCCTTAATAAAATGTACAATGCGGGGCTGGTCGACCGGGATTTCCCCTTGTACAAAGACGAAAACGATTACGCTAACATCATAAAAACCGGCCGAGTCGGTGCGTTCTGTATTGAGTGGGATTATCCCTACCGGGAAGGTGTCTCTCTTCTCGCGGATTTGCAGAGAAATATTCCGGGGGCGAATCTTGTTCCAATCGATCCGATTCAGAGTTCTGACGGCGTTACTCACAAAAGTTCTTATGATGCCGCGGGAGTTTTCTATTTTATCCCGTCTGCTTCCCAGAATCCGGATGCGGCAATGCGCTACCTCAACTGGATGGCAAAGTACGAAAATTATCACTTTATCCAAACCGGTCATGAGGGAATCAGCCATACGATTGGCGCGGATGGAATCATCAAACTCGATCCGAGTGCGGTAAGAGATCCGAGCTGGATCATGAATTCTTCGCAAAATATCGACTACACGATGATGATGAACGGACTCTTCCTTGAAACTGAAAATGCAAGTGTCCGGGCACTCTCTTCCGGCTATTCCTGGCCATCGGATCTCATTTTTCATGCCTATCAAGTCGCTATGACAAATGCAAGTCCGCCGCTCATCGTTCAGACGACTTCGCCTTTGACCGTGGCTGGTCCGCTTTCTGAAACACTTGTAGCCATGGGCAGAGTCATTTACGCGCAGAGTATAACATGTCCGGAGAATCAATTCGATTCGACCTACGATAGTTTGCTGCGGAATTGGCTCTCATCAGGCGGTCAAGCTATTATTAATGAGCGCCGGGCAAAATACCGCTAATTTTTTTGAAAGCCGGATTCGCTCCGGCTTTTTTTATAGGGACAGACCTCGGATAATATTAGTGCCGGTTGTAATATTTCCTCGATTTTTTTATAATTGATCACAGAGGGGTTTTATGAAGAAAATTATATCGATGCTGATGCTTCTGGTTACAGCCGGAATGCTCATTAACTGTACAAAAAAAGAGCCGGTGGCTGAGGTCGGCGGATCATCTCTTGTCCGGATAAAAGTGGAAATTTTTGACCGGGGAACTGACGGCGGAAAAACAGATGCAGCCAACAATCAGTGGACCAGATGGATTCAGGAAAAGATACGGCGGGACGAAAATATCATCGTTGAATTTGTTAAGGTGAACCGGTGGACCGAGACCGAGGCGCTCGTGAATCTTTTTGCGGCCGGCGATCAACCGGATGTTTGCTATACCTATTCCGGTGACAACATTCAAAACTGGGCTGACCAGGGCGGCATTTTTGATCTCGCTCCGTACGTTGATACTACACTGAAAGATCTCAAAGCTTTTCTCGGTCCGGATAAAGCGCTTGCCGGAAAAGATTTTATCCGGCGGAATATTGAAACAAATACCGGGCGCATTTTTTCCATTCCGGCGCGGCGCATGAGTGTTGCCCAGCGGAATATTTGGATCCGGAAGGATTGGCTCGATATCCTTGGACTCCCTCTGCCGACCACGACTGAGGAATTTGAAAACGCCTTGATTGCATTTAAAACTCAGGATCCGGGCGGAGTCACTTCAGCGCGAGTGATTCCCTTTACGTTAAATGGAGATCGGCCGGATTGGGAAGCCGGAAATATCATGGAAGCTTTTATCGATCCAGCGTTGAGCGATCGGGAGCGGTGGATTAACACGGTTGCGGAACGTTCCTTTGCAGTCGCAGGCTACAAAGATGGTCTCCGGTTTATGAATAAATTGTACAACGAGAATCTGGTTGACCGGGATTTTCCGATTCATAGTTCCTCCACGACTGACGTTGCCAATTTGATAAAAAGCGGTGTCGTGGGTTCATTCTGCGGCGAATGGGATGTCATTTACCGGGAACCAGATGGACTCCTCACGGATCTCCGGAAAAATGTCCCGACCGCTGATATTGTCCCGATTGATCCCATTCAAAGTCCAGACGGGCTGACCCACAAAAGTATGTACGATGCTGCCGGAATCAACTTTTTTATCCCGGCTTCAGCGGCGAAGGATCCGTCCGTTGCAGATGCGGCAATGCGTTACCTCAACTGGATGGCAAAGTATGAAAATTATCATTTTATCCAAACCGGTCATGAGGGAATCAGCCACTCTGTTATCGAGGGCGTCATAAAATTGGATCCGAGTGCGGCGGCAGATCCGACTTGGATCATGAATTCTTCGCAAAATATTGATTACACGATGATGATGAATGGGCTTTTCCTTGAATCTGAAGAGGCAAGCATCCGGGCGCTCGCGGCCGGTTATTCGTGGTCCGCTGATCTCATCACTCAGGCGTACAACACTGCACTCACGAATGCAAAGCCGGGTCTTGTGGTCAAAACGAGTTCACCGCTTATTGTGGCTGGTCCGCTGGTCCAGACTCTGAGCGATATGGGCCGGAGCATATATGCCTCGTCAATCACCTGTCCGGTGGCGGCTTTTGATAGCACCTACGATACGGCGGTCCGGAATTGGCTGGCATCAGGCGCACAAGCTATCATAGATGAACGCCGGGAAAAATTTGTTCAACCTTAAATTGTAATGTACGGCCGGGTGTAAACCCGGCTTTTTCTACCTAAAAAACTGCTACAACACTCCCCGGCCAGGTTGCGTTGATATAATCTTTAACTTTTTGGGACCGGAGCGCGGTTGCGAGAGCTTGAATTCTCGGATCTGATTCAAAACCTTTCCGGACCACAATGATATTAACATACGGAGAATCCGCACCTTCCAGCAGGAGCGAATCCGTTGTCGGGTTGAGTCCAGCCTCAAGCGCATAATTCCCATTGATCACCGCGGCATCCACATCATCGAGCGAACGGGGTAATTGCGCGGCTTCCAGTTCCTGAAACCGGAAATTATTAGGATTGCTGACAATATCGCGAGGGGTTGCGGTTAATCCGGCATTTTGAGACAGGGTAAGGAGTCCATTTGATTGGAGCAAGAGCAGCGCCCGCCCCTCGTTAGTCGGATCGTTGGGAATCGCGATGGAGGCGCCGTTACGCAATGCCGCCACATTTGCCACCCGTGACGAATACAAACCAAGAGGTTCGATGTGAACTCCAAAGGCTGATGTGAGTTTCTGAACCCATTCATCATTGGATCCGAGATACGGAATATGCTGGAAAAAATTTGCATCCAGATCGCCGGTGATCAGCGCTGTATTCGGTGTCACATAGTCATTAAATTCAATGACCTGCAAAGTGATTCCAGCCGCTGCGAGGTCCGGCTTAATCAGTGCGAGCAATTCCGCATGGGGAACCGGCGTGGCACCAACCTTCAGCACCTGCTGTCCGCTGACACGTTGCCCCGAGCCGAAAACCGGCACTGTAAGTGCACAGATCAACAATCCGGCACCGATCAATTTTTTCATAAATCCTCCTTAAAATTGTTTAGCATTTTATGCTATGTGGTCCGGATTGACAAGGGCTGTAGATCACGGGGTCAGACCTCGATCCGGGCATTTCCACACGGATTCACGGAAATGCATGGTTAAAAACCCTAAAAGTTTTACAAGTGGAGCCTCCGTTAATACCAATTGACACTAATCGATTCCTTTTTTATGATTATATTATAATGTTAGAGGCTAACTTCTTCACTGATGCCAATTTTGTTCAATATCGCACTCTTGTGTACAATGAGAGCGGTATCCATTTTACGCCGACCAACCGCTCCATATTGGAGAGCCGGCTTCGGGAACAATTACGGGAAAAGCATATTGATTCGGTACAGGAATATTATTCTCTGATTACCAGCAACAAAAATGCGTTGCAAGATTTTCTTGATTCGGTGACCACCAATTTAACCCGGTTTTTCCGGAATCAGGCTCACTTTGATACGTTGGAACACTATATCTTGCCGGAACTTATGAAAATAAAAAAAGATAATCACCTGATAAAAGTATGGAGCGCCGGTTGCTCTACAGGTGAAGAGCCTTACAGCATTGCAATGGTGATGACTGAAGTACTGCCGCCGACATGGAAATTTGAAATAGTGGCAAGCGATTTGAGTTTAAAGTGTCTTGTGGCCGGAAAAGAAGGCTTTTATCCGGATAACCGGATCGAGGGCATTCCTATGGAATACCTCAGAAAATATTTTGATAAAGTTGACGGCGGTTATAAAATACATAGCGATATTGCATCGAAGATCCGGTTTGATTACCACAATTTAAAGAATGTTTCCGGTTTTCACAGTCTTGATTTAGTGTTCTGCCGGAATGTTATCATTTATTTTGATGAAGCGGCTCAAGCAGCTGTTATCAATAAATTTTGGGATACGATGTCTTCCAAATCGTTCCTTTTTATTGGGCATAGCGAATCTCTTTTTGGCATGGATACTAAATTTGAATTTGTAAAAACCCAATGGGCGACTTTGTACCGGAAATTTGTGTAGATAAAAGGGGAGTTTTTTGTGGCTGATGAAATTTCCGTCCTTGTGGTTGACGATTCTGCACTCATGCGCGGGTTGCTCAGCAAGATGATTGAGGCAACGCCCGGCCTCAAAGTGGCTGAACGGGCGATGAATGGTAAATTTGCATTTGACAAAATACCGCGTACCAATCCGGATATTATTATTCTGGATCTTGAAATGCCGCAAATGAACGGTTTAGAATTTCTTAAGGAGCGGAAAAGACGGGGTATTGATATTCCGGTGATCATTCTCTCTGCGGTGGCCGACCGGAGTGCCGGAATAACGATGGAAGCTCTTACCCTGGGCGCCTGTGATTTTATCCAAAAACCCTCCGATGAGGAAACAGCCGATCTCCATACAATCAAGAATTCTCTTATGACAATGATCCTTGGTTATGGTGGTAAGTACCGGCGGAACAAAGGGTTAAAAGTTTTACCGGCTGATTACACTGATTTACCGGAGTCCCGCCCGGTTCCATCTGTGTCCCGTCCGGCGTCTCCGGGCTATAGCGCTCCGGTAACAAAACTAAAATGGGAACCTCCTTCCACACGAAAACCGATCACGCCGTTGCGGCGGTCGGCCCGTACCGAGGTCATAGCAATTGGTATTTCGACCGGCGGTCCGGATTCATTACGGCTGGTTTTTTCGGCTTTGGATCCGGATTTGCAGGTGCCGATTCTCGTGGTTCAACATATGCCGCCCGGATTCACCTTAGAATTTGCCCGGAGTCTTGACCGGGTCTGTCCTCTCGAAGTAAAAGAAGCAGAAGAGGGCGATGTGGTAAAACCGGGCAGGATTCTCATTGCCCAAGGCAACAAACACCTTGAAGTTGAAAAGAGAGCCTTGGCAGTTACGGTTCACCTTTCCGATGCTCCGCAAGTAAGCGGGCACCGGCCCTCGGCTGATGTACTCTTTGAATCGGTCGCTCAGGCCTATGGGAACCGGGCATTAGGTGTGATTATGACCGGTATGGGACGGGACGGTGCGGAAAACCTTGGACACATTTACCGGGAAGGCGGAATAACCATTGGTCAGGATGAAGCATCATCAGTTGTGTATGGAATGCCCCGGGTTGCGTTTGAACTCGGTCATGTGATGGAACAAGTACCGCTCGACAGAATGGCGTCACGGATTTGTGCGATTGCAAAAGAATCCCGGTAAAATTTAATCAGCTATATCCTGCATCGTGAGGGGAATAGTTCCAAAAGGGTGATTCAACGCTTGAGAAAGTGCCTGGATGTATGCAGCCGGAATGGTGCTGAAGGGCAGTTCTCCAATGCCTTTCGGCGGGCTGGCGTTTTCGAGAAAGCTAATAGTAATTTCCGGTGCATCGAGCAGCGGCAACGGGCTATATGCATAGAACTGTTCTTCCGGAATGAGTCCCTCCCGGTAGGAAAGCCGTTCACGGCTCGCCCATGAAAGTGCGTGCAGCGCGTTAGTTTTAAGGATCCGCTCGGCCCGTGCTTTGTTGAGAATGTGTCCGGCCTCAACACTCAGTGCGATAGTCCGGATCCGGGGAATACCGTTGTCCAGTTCAACTTCCACAACCGCGGCGCCAAAACTGAGGGATTCAACTGCGTGCCGGTCTAAACTTCGGCCATTCCAACTGGGAATTTCCTCCGGATTCATGGAATAGCGGACCGTGATTGGGAGGGGATCCCGGAAGAGCTGCTTTTTGATCTCCACACAGGCGTGTTGTATAAGTGGAGTCAGTACAGTGCTTGAGCGCGATAATGTCATGGGGCCGGAATCGATGGTCGGATCATTGAAAATCCGGATTTTATCCGGCTCAATCGAAAGAATTTCCATTGCGTAGTTCCGCCAGACTGCGCTAATATTTTCGCTGATGCCGCCCGTTTTTATGTCCAGACAGCCGTCTTTTTTGAGAGTGAGTTCGATTTCATACGTGTTTTGCTCGTAAAGAAAACCATTGCACTGAAACGCAACAGCCACACCAATACCCCGGTGCGGGCTGTACTCTGGAAGAGTCCGGAGCATATTGTACGAAGTCCATTTCCGGTAATAATCGCTTCTCTGAGCCGCAGAATCGATCAACTGTTCAAGAGGATGATCCGGAATCTGCACTCCAATAGGGAGATTTTTCCCAAAATGCTGCTTCCGCCATTCAGCCGGATCCTGTCCGCATCTGTCCGCGAGCCGGGAAACATGACATTCCAACGCGAAAAATCCCTGTGACAAACCAAATCCCGCACAGGGACCATGGGGTGCCGAAGGACCCGCGCAGGCTTTTCCGGTGATGTGCAATGCTCCAAGATCGTAAAGCCCGGTACTTCCCAAACAGACATAGTCGAGAATTTCTTGTGCAAATACTCCGGACGAACCAAGATCCACAGCAACATCTACAGTCGTTTTGCTTACTTCCCCAGTCGCGTGATAGATGCTGTCAATCCGTATCAGCGAAGAGTTCCGCTTTGGAGAAAACCGGAAATCCTCTTCTCGCGTGAGCATTACCCTTACCGGTCTCTGTACCCAGTCCGCGCAGAGTGCGGCATGGCAGGAAATGAGGGCCGGATACCAAATTTTCCCGTCAAGTGTCGTTCCGAGTCCGGCCGATTCCACATGGACAAGTTCCGGCGCAATTGCCAACATCCTCGCAACTGCACGCTGCACCAATGCAGGCCACTGAGTCGCGGTACAAATGCATAGATGCTCGTCCGACCATGCTGCATAGGCCCCATGGGGTTCAGGGTACCAATGCTCTTGAATGCCGCTCCGGTAGGTACCAGTCAATGACTTTCCGGTTTCGCTGCCGATAGTAGTTCCGGATTCAAAAAAATATTCCGCAAAAAAAAGATCGGCGTCCGGAAGCAGCGGCTCTGTTTGAACGATACACTGTGTGGCAAATTCTTCCACACGCGAGCGGTCCGGACCAACGAGTAATGCAACCGGTTCTCCAATGTACGCAAGAGAATCACCTGCGAGAATGGGAACCGGTAATTCACCGACTCTGTTTATTCCCGGAATATCATCAGCCTGAATCAATGCGTAGGAATTATGTAACTTCGGATGATCAATGCCCTTAAAAAGGGCCGGCGCGACTGGCGCCCGGATCGTAAGTGCAAAAAAATTTTCCTCGGAATATTTATCTTGAACAAAAAACATATCATTCCATATAGTTCCAGCATGCTAATCAACTATCGAATGATCGTAGTTTAAAGAAATCGGATCTCAATGTCAAGAGGAAAATATATGACTTTTCTTTTTACCGGTTTTGTAGTAACCTACAGCTTCATGAAAATGAAATTTGGTATTACACAGATGCTACGGATTTTCTGCGTTATCCTGTGGATCGGATTGGGTGTTTTTGTCTTTGTCCGTTACCGGGGACACACTTTACTCATTGACAACCGGAATGTTGAGACGCCGGCAACACGGGCGCCGGATATGATCATGGTTTCTATCGATGGTGGGAAACCCCTGGAATTTTTTAGAGGGGACAGGGACCGGTTCACAATCGCCGGTTCCACGCACCGGATCGACATTGAATTCAGTGACGGTACGCCGGATTTTAGCGCCCCGTTTACTGTAGGATTGCGGGACGATATGTATTTACTTTCAGTACCAAAAATTATCAACGGAATTGCTCCTTTTATTGAAGTATTCCATACAACACCGGAGCCTCGGATGCCGGAAGAAGAAATAATACCGACTGATGAATTAGAAGAAATCATCGATTATTAAAAGGAATCTATGTTTTTGTACTTGTCAGAGCCTTTTTCACCGGGTACACTGGTTATGATATGACCCGGGGAATACTCATCGCTGGAAACGAGTCCGCATTATCGACTGCGGTCTGCACCGAAGCGGCAAAACGAGGTTTTAGTTACGCTGTCGCATTCATTCCTAATCGACTCTCCGGTCAAGATGCCGGAATCTCGGTTCCACTCTCCGGAAACCAACTCAAATGGAATCCGGGGAGTCCCATTTCGGCCCGTACACTGGTGCTTGCCGCTGAAAACCGGCTCGAAAAAATGAACTATGCGATCCTCGTTTGTGCGCCGCCGTCTGTCCGGAAGCAGCCGGATGAACTTGCCTCGACTGACATTGAAATAATGGTCAACGATTATATCAAAGGCTGGTTCTTTCTAGTAAAAGAAATAGCTACTCTTTTTAAAGAACGGAAAACCGGAGTCCTGTCGTTGGTACTTGGCGACAATGCGGCCGGCAATGGTAAAAACGGCTCCATCGATCTGCTCTACCCTTCGGCTGTTGCCTCGTTCCGGGCTTTCGCGCAGGGGCTTTTGACTTCGCCGCTCTGCGAATCCTTTCAAATTATGAGTTTTTACTCGGATCTCAACGATGACACTGCTTTTAGCAATTTTATTTTCAAAATTATCGAAGATAACAACAAAAAAAATAACAGCAAGTGGCACAAGTACAGCAAATTAGGAATTTTTGGCCGGTGATCCCGGAAGCCATACCTTGATTCCAATACTCCATTCATAGGACAGATCCTGATCGAGGGGCCGGAGAACGAGATTTGCCACAGACGCTGCCCGGAACGAAAAATCTAGAGGCGGAATATCATCCGGGACTGATGCAGCAACCGCAGCTCCAATCACCGGCTGCAGCACTTCCAGCAGCGCACCGGCCGGAAACGCTGAATCCGGTAAAACCGGAAGATTCACCGCAGGACCGCAGATAGCCATTGTTTTATGCAGCATAACAAAAGAAAAACCGGCTGTTTTGATTTTTTCAGGCGCCGCGGTACGGATACTCCGGGCGAGGACCTTTAACTCTTCCTTTGTAAAGGGCCGTGAAACAACAGCCAGTGGTGCGGCAGTCGGAAAAGAAAAAGCTCCCAACATACCATGTTTGAATAAATTCCGGCGG
>BOBG01000037.1 GCA_026002265.1 Spirochaetia bacterium | reverse complement strand
GAGTTTAGCCGTAGCGCATGAGTTGTAACGCGAATCGATCCACGGATAACAATAGATATTTTCTTTATATTGTATTATTCGTGTATATTAGTGACATTCGTGGACCCAATTCTTGATTGACATGTATAGTACCGGAAAGGAGTTTAGCCGTAGCGTATGAGTTGTAACGCGAATCGATCCACGGATAACAATAGATATTTTCTTTATATTGTATTATTCGTGTATATTAGTGACATTCGTGGACCCAATTCTTGATTGATATGTATAGTACCGGAAAGGAGTTTAGCCGTAGCGCATGAGTTGTAACGCGAATCGATCCACGGATAACAATAGATATTTTCTTTATATTGTATTATTCGTGTATATTAGTGACATTCGTGGACCCAATTCTTGATTGACATGTATAGTACCGGAAAGGAGTTTAGCCGTAGCGCATGAGTTGTAACGCGAATCGATCCACGGATAACAATAGATATTTTCTTTATATTGTATTATTCGTGTATATTAGTGACATTCGTGGACCCAATTCTTGATTGACATATATAGTACCGGAAAGGAGTTTAAAGTGGGGGATTGTTATCTTCTTTTGGGGCCGGAATTAGGGGAAAAGCAGGATGAAATCGATTCGATCCGGAAACGCTGTCCGGGCGCTGAAACGACAACATTTTATGCGGGAGACACGCCGGTTGCGGACATGATTTCGGCATTGCAGAATGGGGCGCTTTTTGCAGAAAAAAGGCTTTTTTTCGTTAAAAATGCGGATTTGATCAAAAAAAAAGATGAAACTGATGCGTTTGCCGGGTATATTTCCAAACCGGAGCCGGATACGACTCTCATTTTGATCAGTGATGAAACGACTATTTCAAAAGTTATTGAAAAGCCAATTCCGGCCGGAAATAAAAAAATATTTTGGGAATTATTCGAGGAGCGGAAGACAGCATGGGTCGAGGCTTTTTTCCGGCGGCAGAACCGGGACATTACTCCAGATGTTGCCGAAACCATTCTTGAGTTAGTTGAAAATAATACCGAGAGTCTCCGTCAAGAATGTTCGCGTCTGTTGTTATTTTTTGACAAAAATGAAAAAATCACCGGTGAAACTGTGGAGAAGCTGCTCGCTCATACTCGTGAAGAATCCGCGTTCAGCCTTTTTTCACGGATCGCTGCTGGCGATCTTGCAAAGAGTCTTGAATCTCTCCGGACTCTGCTCGGTGCAAAGGAATCGCCACCGGCCATTCTCGCGGGGCTTGCGTGGTGCTTCCGGAAATTACGCGATTATGTTTTATTGTGTGAATCCGGAACGCCGAATGATTTTGAGATGCGAAAAATTGGACTCGCCGCGCCAAAAGCCCGCAAAGATTATGAGTCTGCCGGCCGGCGTTATACGTTTGCAGGTGTGAATCAATGCCTCGCACTGACCGCGCAATACGACATCGAGACTCGTGCTGCCGGCGGTGCGCTTGAAGAGATTCTCATGGACCGGTATGTGTGTGTGCTTATCCGTGCAGGATCAAAATGAAAAAATTCAGCTTTAATCTGCAAAAAGCTTTAGATATTCGTGTGCACCGGGAGCAGGAGTGTAAAATTGCACTGGGTCAAGCGATTGGAGCGTTATCCTTGCTTGAACATCAGGTTGAAGCGCTTGAACAGGAACGCACCCGGATTGCCGATCACTTTTCCTCTGGTTTTGAAGCCGCTGATATTCTCACCTACGACCGTTACCAGCAGCGCCTTGCCTATACCAAAACTCGGCTGCTAAAAGAAATAACTGGTGCAGAGGAAAAAGTAGAAGAGGCCCGTGACGAATTGCAAGACGCGTCCTGTGACCGGAAGGTTCTCGACAAGGTCCGGGAAACAAGGGAAATCGAATACCGGAAATTCCAGCTTGATGAAGATACAAAGACACTTGACGATCTTTTCCGCCCAAAACTTCCGTAAATAATAATTATCCTTCAGCGTTATCCAGAATAAAGTAAGCAATTAATGGAGATGCCGAAAATATTGACAACATCATTCAGACCTTTAGACTTGGGAGGTTCACGGTCGCTGTAGTGAAGAAGCATATCGTGAACCGATTCAACCTAGTCCCACAATGCCTGCCAGCCGGCCGCCCCTTCCCACAAAAAGACTTGCCCCTTGATGAGTCGGCACTTTTTATCAGCCTGTGCAAGAGCTTGCATTTCCCCGTCAGTGAGCGGATCTTCGAGAACAGCCTGAAGATTAGCCTGATAGTTTTTTTCATGTACAGAAAACGGAATCGGAATATGCCCACGCTGTACTGCCCATTTAATGCATACGAGAGCCGGATGAATCCCGTGGGACTGTGCAATCGAAAGCACTTCCGGCATTTCAGTATCAATCACATCTTCCGGCGCCTTATCCCGTTCCGGCCGGTTCGGCGAACCTATGGGACAATAGCCTATGGGCTGAATACCGCGCTTGACACAATAATTAAACAACTCCGGCTGTTGAAAACTCGGGTGCAATTCCATTTCCACTAATGCTGGTGCAATACGGCAATGCGGCAGTAGCGTTTCCAATTTATGGACCGTCATATTCGACATACCGATAGAGCGGACCAGCCCGGCATCCTTGGCGCGTTCCATTTGCGCCCATGTTTCAAGAAAACGTTCCGGTGAAAAAGGTACAGAATTGGGATTACGGGCATCGCCTGCACACCCCGGTTCATGGTAATTGGGAAAGGGCCAATGCACAAGATACGCATCGACATAGTCTAACTGTAAATCCTTTAAGGTTTTTGCAAGCGAGAGCAGCACATCGCCGCGCCCATGCATATCGTTCCATACTTTTGAAATGATAAAAAGCTCATCGCGCCGTACGATCTTTTCTTTGAAAGCTTTAGCAAACACTTCACCTATACGCACCTCGTTACCGTACACTGAAGCGCAATCAAAAAGCCGGTAACCCCACTGGATGGCGCCGGCAACAGCTTTGGATACTTCATCCGGCGCATACTTGTCAGAGCCGAAAGTCCCCATACCAATGCAAGGTATTTTTTCACCGGATGCCAATCTGAAGGTCGGTACCGGATCTGGATCAATTTGTATCACCGCACACCCCCTATTTTAGCTCTTCGTCAAAGCACACAGCCACTTTACCACAGTTTCCTTCCGACATGAGCTTGTACGCTTCATCGGCCTTTTCGAGCGGAAATCTATGGGTGATCAATGTTTCCGGGTGCAAATTCCAGCGGACCAGCTCTTCCACGAGGTCTTCCATGAGCCAGATACTCGTAACCCAACTGCCGTATATAGTCTTTTGCGGGTGTATTATCTCAGGACTTGGGCTGAAACCCACCGTGCCGCCTTCACCTACAAAAGCAATTTTTCCCCATTGCCTCGTGGCGCGAATTGCACTCAGGCGTCCTTTATCGCTTCCGGAAGTATCAAATGCACGTTCAACGCCATGTCCTCCGGTTAAATTCAATATTTCCTGTACAGTATCCTTGCTTGGAATGAAGACCTTATCGGCAAGTCCCAGCTTCTGTGACAATTCAAGCCGGACCGGATTCCCTTCGATCCCGTAACATTTTTGAGCACCCATTGCCCGGCACAGCATAAGTGTTGCCAGTCCCACAGGGCCCAAACCCACGACTAATACTGAATGTTCACCGGATACACCCACTTTTTTTATGGCTTCGTAGACCGTACCAAAACCGCAGGCAACCTGCGCGCCGTCTGCATAGGTCAATTCATCAGGAAGTTCCACCAAGTCCTTTTCATCGCACAGCACATATTCGGCCATACCCCCGTCTCTCTGCCAGCCATAAGCTGCACGCAGGGGAGATGAACAAGAGATCATGTAACCCATTCTACAGTCGTGACATACGCCGCACCCGGAGATGTGGTATACAATCACGCGTGAATCTTTTTTGAAGCGTCTGATGCCGGGGCCTTCTTCCACCACTTGCCCACATGGTTCGTGTCCGGCGATTACACCCTGATAGCCCTCCGGTCCTTTACCCACATGCTCACGGTAAATGGCGCGAATGTCACTGCCGCAAATTGTTGATGCCTTCATTCTAACAAGCACCTGTCCATGACCCGGCGTTGGAATTGGTACATCTTTATATAAAACCGTACTGTTACCGGGTAAATAGGCCGCTTTCATTGTTCCTTCCATATTTTTTTCCTTATTATAGTTAATTCCCGGAAATATCCGGTTTTTGAGCCTGTTGAAATAACCAATCCCTGAAAATCTAATCTATATTCCTGAAAATGTAATCAAAATTCCCGGAAATTTCATGTATATCCCCGGAAATGTAACCCATATTCCTGGAAATATGACTCCGGTTCCCGTGAATCTAATCTATATCCCTGAAAATCTAACCAAAATTCCTGAAAATTCTGATACAATCCCTGAAAATCTAATCAAGATTCCCAGAAATTCTGATACAATCCCTGAAAATATCCGGCTATTGAGCCTGTCAAAATAACCAATCCCTACTCTATTTCCTCACTTCTCTCTTAGGCACGCCGAGCATATTTCTTCATATCAAAGAATACTGCTACGATAATAATGGCGCCTTTGACCAGTAGCTGGTAATACGAATCAATGGAAAGGAAGCTCATACCGTAATTGATAAGCCCCATAGTAAATACACCGATTATCATGCCGCCGACTGTTCCCACGCCACCGGTTTGGGAAATACCTCCCACGGTAACCGCAGCAATAGCGTCAAGCTCCATACCATTTGCAGTCAATGCGTTAGCAAGTCCAAGCCGGCTTGCTTGCAGTACACCGGCAACCCCGTAGAGCAGTCCGGCGATAAAATACACCGAGACCAGCTCCCGTTCAACATTGATACCGGAGACACGCGCTGCCTGGGGATTGCCTCCAATGGCATAAAAATTCGTACCTTTCCGTGTGTGCTTGAGGAGTACCCACACCAGCACGGCAGCAACTATCACATAGATACCCAATAATGGGAATTGAAAGAATGACGGACCGATGGATTTTTGGGCTATATTTTTGAAACTCTGCTTTAGACTGCCGACAATCTGCGCTTTTGTGTAGATGAGCTGAACGCCGCGTGCGAGCGACATGGTGCCGAGTGTGGCAATAAAGGGCGGAAGCCTGCCGTAAGCGACTAGTACACCGTTGAGACAGCCGAAAATGCCGCCTGCTGCAACCCCGGCGAGTATTGGCATAAAGAACGGGAAGTCGTGACCAAAAAATAATGCGGATTCATAGGTGGGGACTTGGGCAAAGGATGCGGCAACAGATGAACACAAACACACTACATAACCTATGGAAAGATCTATACCCCATGTGATAATGATCATACCCACGCCGAGTGAGGCAAATGCCCGCACTGATTCGGCAATAATAAGCGTTTTAATCGATGACCAGCTCAAGGCACTGCCCTTAGTTAATACACCTAATACAAATACCAGCGCGACAAATGTGGCAAAAGTTGTGTACTTGCTCAGTAATCCTTTAGCAGTTATTAACGTTTTTTTTCCTTCCATTAAATAATCCTTTTCATAATTTATTTTTGGGGGTGATCCAGATAGTATGATATATAAAAAAGTCCGCTGATTACGCTGATTTTCCGTGTAATCTGTGGACCATCGTACTTTGTAGATCACCTCCCTATACATGAGCAAAATATACAACACAGGTATCGCCTGTTACCCGCCTGTTCCATACCTTCAATCTGTCCGTTTAGTTTTGCATTTTACTCCGGTTGTAGCGTGCTATGGATTTTTGCCGCAGGGCTTTTTCCCGCAAAAAAGCAGACTTGCTTTCAACATAGGCCGCTTCGTTTTTTTGCTGATTATAGCGTTTCCACTGTTCCGGTAACAGCGAGCCGTCTTCCAGCGCAGCTTGTACCGCACAGCCCAGCTCGCTCTGGTGCGTGCAGTTTGAAAAACGGCAGCGCTCTATCAGTTCTTCAACTCCGGCAAACGAAAGATGTATACCTTCTTCGGCATTCCAGAGGCCCAGTTCCCTCATTCCCGGCGTATCAATAACCATTGCGCCGGTGTTCAGCATGACAAGCTGACGGTGCGTTGTGGTATGCCGTCCTTTGCTGTCGTCTTCGCGTATGCCTTTAACTTCCATAACGGTTTCTCCGGCCAGCGCATTTAAAAGCGACGACTTACCCACGCCTGAAGAACCGAGAAACACGATGGTTTTTCCCGGTTCCAGAAACGGTGCAAGCTCCATGAGGCCCAGAGTAGTTTTACTGCTTACCGCAATTACCGGTATTTCGTGCGCCATAGCCTGTACTGTCTCTACCTGTTCCGTATAGTCCGGTACAAGATCGGCCTTGGTCAGTACAACTACCGGAAAACCTCCGCTTTGCCATGACGCCGACAGATAACGGCCGATACGCGCCGGGCTAAAGTCATAGTTCAGCGAACATAAAATAAACACATAATCGAAATTGGAGGCGACGATCTGTTCAACGATATTTTTTGCATAGCCCACTTTATGGCCCGAAAAATCGGCCCGCGAGAACTTTGATCGCCGCGGCAAAACCTGCGAAATAAGCGAATTACCTGTACTGTTGTACGAAAACAGCACAAAATCCCCCACTGCAGGGAAGTCTTCCCGTGCCTGCGCTCCGTGATAAAAGGCCCCCGGCAATTTTGCCGGAACTTCGCCATATTCGGAGACAAGTTTGTATAATTCACGCTGCATTTCTATCACCCGTCCGGGGATTAGCTTTTCAGCGTCCGCGCTATTCTGGAATTTTGCCATGTCTTCGGTAGTACCGCGGGCAAAACCATATTGAGTAAGATTAAACATGCGATCCCTTGTTAAGGTTTAAGAATATACCGCATATTTTGTGTTCAGGAAACAGAAAGTATGCGATCCTAAATGGAAATAACCTCTTTATTTGTATACGCAATCATAATCGCACCTCCTGTTAAAAAAATTTGTTTTTAATTTAAAATATTTTATCACAGAATGAAAAAATGTCAAGTACTACTGATTTTCAATAATTTCAACGCCCCCAGACGGACCACACAAAACTACTATAATATCCTTAAGTATAATCAAAATTGTGTCGCAAGGCGCATTATTGCTTCTTGTTCGATTTTGTCTTTTTCAAGAACACCGGTTAAACGGCCGTTGCAGAGTACTATGACGCGGTGACTCATACCCATAAGTTCCGGCATTTCGCTTGATACCATAATGATGGCTTTTCCCTCGGCAGCTAATTCCGCCATAATTGTATAAATTTCAAATTTAGCCCCTACATCAATGCCGCGCGTAGGTTCATCCATGATCAGGATATCCGGCAATGTCATAAGCCACCGGCTTAAAATCACTTTTTGCTGATTACCGCCGGAGAGATTCTGGGTAAGGGTTTGCATGGTCGGCGTTTTTGTACGGAGCTGTTTATTATATTTTTCAGCATTGGCATATAAATCGCCATGGCGTAAAAGTCCGATTTGATTGAGATAATTACCGAGTGAAGCAATGGTAGTATTAGTCGTAACATTAAGCAGTGGAAAGATTCCGGATCCGCGCCGGTCCTCGGTTATAAGCCCGATACCGGCTTTAATGGCATTTTGCGGCGTGAGTTTATTGAGCTGTTTGCCTTTTACGGTTATTGCACCTTCGGAAATACCCCGTATACCGAAAACCGCCTCGACCAATTCGGTACGCTGCGCTCCCACAAGCCCGCCTATTCCTAAAATTTCACCTTTATGGAGCTTAAAACTAATATTTTTAAAAGAACGCGGATTAGAAGCTGTGAGGTTTTGGACGTCCAAAACTACTTCCCCAATATGGGAATGTACCTGCGGAAAGCGTTCCGTATTATCCCGCCCCACCATCAATGCGATCAATTTATTATTATCAATTTCAGTGATAGGATATGTTCCAATATAATTACCGTCACGCATTACTGTTACTTCGTCAGCAATTTGAAAAATCTCTTCCATTTTGTGAGAAATATAGATAATGGCAACGCCGGTTTCACGCAAATTATTTACTATAGAAAAGAGATGATCAACTTCGTTTTCGGTCAGTGAACTAGTCGGCTCGTCCATCACTATAATAGTGGCATCGTAAGAAACGGCCCGCGCAATTTCACAGCCCTGCTGCTGACTGATCGAAAGGTTTCCCATGGTAGCCGTAGGATTAATATTAAAATTAAGTCCCTCAAGAAGTTTACGGGTATCTTCAAGCATTTTCTTATGATCAATTAAATGAAGATGGTTGAGCGGTTCCCTTCCAAGCCACAGATTTTGAGCCACGGAACGCTTCGGCACATTAGAAAGTTCTTGGTGTATCATCGAAACACCGGCGTTCATTGCATCAGCGGTACTTGCAAACTGCCGTTCTTTATTATTCAGGATGATCGTGCCTTCATCCATTTTGTATATACCGAACAGACATTTCATCAATGTGGATTTTCCCGCACCGTTTTCACCCATCAGAGCATGAACAGTACCGGGTCTTACCCTCAACGTTACATTATTTAATGCACGCACACCGGGGAACGATTTAGATATACCAATCATTTCAAGCGCGTACTTGCTTGTCATTTCTTCCATACGAAAAGCCTTTTGAGCGGCGCCACGGCCGCTCATAGAGTAATTTTTTTATTTTACATTCTGTTTATAGTAATCCGAATTTTTGTCAACCGGAACAAAGGGAACGAGATAACACTGACTAATGGTAGCGGGATCATTTGCCGGAGACTCGTCAATGGGCACTGTAGCAGCAGGAGTTCCGCCGGCCGGATTACCGGATTTATAGGTACCGGTGGCAACTTGGTAAACGACATCAAAAGCCGCAGCAGACTGTCCCACAGCATCCTGCAACACAGTTGCGTACAACTTGTTTTCTTTCATAGAGTTGAGCGCTTCACCGGTGGCATCAATGCCGAGTACCGGAACGGTGAGAATAGTGCCGTCAGAGGCATCATTTTTGGTGTAGCCATTCTGAATGAGGGATTCAACCGCGCCGAGTGCCATGCCGTCATTCTGCGCCGCAACTACGTTAAATTGACCGCGGTATGCGCCGATCCATGCATCCATTTTCTGCTGACTCTGGTCGGGCGTCCAGTTAGCTGTATCACGGGCGATCACGTTTACCGTATAACCGCGAGTTTTCAGTTCAGCCATAAGTCCGGCTTCACGGTTGATCTGTGCAGGGTGACCGAGTTGACCGAGGATCAGCAGCATATTCAGTACTTTACCAGGTGCCTTTGCCGGGTTTTTGTCAAAATAATCGGCGATAAGCTGACCTTGATAGCGTCCGCCTACGAATTCAGGCGATGAGGCAAAGAAAAAATTCTTGCCGACTTTGAGCGATGCTGGTGTCGGCTGGATATTGGAATAGGCCGCTGCCCCGCCTTTTTCCTGAATCCACTGATTCATCTGCTCTGACAATTCTGAAACGCATGGTACGATAATAAAATATTTGTATCCCTGGTTGAGCAGTGTCTGCAACTGAGTCAACTGGGTAGCTCCGTCACTCCGCGCGTCCTGTACGTTGAGTGCAACTCCTTTCTCTGTCGCTAATTTCCGTACATTCTCGGAATAATCCTTGAGAAATTGCTCATCCATATTCCTCATTAAAAGTGCGATCCGGGCGCTCCCCGCGGCACCCTGTCCGCTAGCGAGCACCATAGTGCTTATCATAACGAGCGCTGTCATCAACATAACAAGTTTTTTCATTTTTTTCCTCACTAAATTAGTTTTGGGCTTATCAATCCCCTATAACGATAAAATTACAATAAACCCGGAATCGCCTTCTGTCAATGAAAATTTTTTCTCAAAAAGCCGGAATATGAACCGGATTATTGACGAGATCCGGTGTGTACACAAATGATATTGTTTTCTTAATATTTCTTATTCGTTTCATTCATGCTATTTCTGGGCTTCTTTTTAAATGGGGGACACTCCCTCATGATTCCGGATTTAGCCCTTTCTTTTTTTCCACCGGATTGGTATGTTTTTTATATGGACAAGCTCATCATCAAGGGCGCCCGGGAACACAACCTCAAAAATATCGATCTTGAATTGCCTCGGGACAAACTCATCGTCATCTCTGGACTCTCTGGTTCCGGAAAAAGTTCCCTTGCCTTTGATACGATTTTTGCGGAAGGTCAGCGCCGGTATATGGAAAGTCTTTCCTCGTATGCCCGGCAGTTTCTCGGACGAATGGACAAACCGGATATTGACTACATAGCAGGTCTGTCCCCAGCAATTGCTATTGAGCAAAAGACAACGCACCGGAATCCACGGTCGACAGTCGGTACCGTTACGGAAATTCATGATTACTACCGGCTCCTCTTCGCCCGGATTGGGATTCCCCACTGCCCGCGGTGCGGCCGGATTATCCGTGAACAGCCGGTTGACCAGATTATTGCTACGATTTTGGCGATGGGTGACGGCTCCAAAGTACAGATTCTCGCACCGGTGATCCGGGGAAAAAAAGGTGAACATCAGAAGATTTTGAATGATGCCCGGAAAGCGGGCTTTGCCAGGGCACGGATCGATGGATTAATGGTTGATCTTGAGGATTCGATAAAGCTGGATAAACAAAAAAAACATAGCATTGAAATCGTGGTTGACCGCCTGATCATCAACAGCGAGATCCGGCCCCGGCTCGCGGAATCCGTGGAAACTGCACTGCATACGGCAGACGGACTCGTGTTCGTGCTGACCGCGGGAGAAAATTCGACCGAAGAACTCTTTTCTCAAAAAAATGCTTGTCCGGAGTGCGGTATTTCGATCCCGGAACTACAGCCCCGGCTTTTTTCCTTTAACAATCCGGCCGGTGCGTGTTCGAGTTGCGCCGGGCTTGGGATGAAATTGGAATTTGATCCTGCGCTCATTATGCCGGATATGCGGCTTTCGTTTGATGATGGGGGAATTGTGCCGTACAATCCGGATGCTCAGTGGTACCGGAGCCGGTTTGAAAGTATTGCCGACCATTATCATTTCCGGCTTGACACGCCGCTCAAGGACCTGCCGCCGGGTATACTCGATATTATTTTATACGGCGGTGATGAAAAAGTTCACATGCATTACGAAAACCGGGAAGGCACGAATCATTTTGCCTATCAATCGAAATTTCCGGGTGTCATCGAGGATCTCAACCGCCGGTACCGGGAAACGCAATCAGACAGCGTAAAGGATTGGCTGGAACGATTTATGACTCAGCGTCCCTGCGAAGCCTGCGGCGGAAAACGGCTCAAGCCGGAATCCCTTGGGGTACAAGTCGGGGGTAAAAATATCTATGAACTATCAAGTCTGTCCGTCAATGATTCGCTGGATTTTTTCCGGAATCTCACTCTAAACCCAAGCGAGCAGCAGATCGCGGTGCAAATTATAAAAGAAATTAATGCGCGGCTGCATTTTATGCAGAATGTCGGACTTGATTATCTTTCGTTGGAACGCATGGCTGCAACTCTTTCCGGCGGTGAGGCTCAACGGATCCGGCTTGCCACGCAGATCGGTTCCAGTTTGGTCGGCGTACTCTATATTCTGGATGAGCCGAGCATCGGCCTCCACCAGCGCGATAATCAACGCTTGATCGATACGCTTCGGTATTTACGTGATTTAGGAAACACACTGATCGTGGTCGAGCATGATGAACAAACGCTACGGACCGCTGATTACCTCGTTGACCTTGGACCCGGCGCGGGGATCCATGGCGGAACTATTGTCGCACAAGGGACTCCGGAAGAAGTGATGAAAACACCGGACAGTCTTACTGGTCAGTACCTTGCCGGAACGCTCACCATGGAAATTCCGGCGCAGCGGCGTACAGGAACCGGAGAGTATATCCGGCTCACCAGTGTAACAGAACACAATTTGAAAAATATTGATGTGGAAATTCCGGTTGGAATATTTACGTGCATCACCGGAGTTTCCGGTTCCGGTAAATCGACCCTTCTCTCTGATGTCCTTGTACCGGCTATCTCGAACCGAATTTCCCATAGTGCATATAATGAAGGTGCTTACCGGAGCATTACCGGCTTTAAATATATTGATAAAGTGATCAATATTGACCAAAGTCCTATCGGACGGACTCCCCGATCTAACCCAGCCACATACGTTGAAGTCTTTACCGCAATCAGGGATTTATTCGCCGATTTACCGGATGCACGGGCGCGCGGCTACAAACCGGGACGCTTTTCCTTTAATGTCAAGGGCGGACGCTGTGAACAATGTTCCGGAGACGGCACTTTAAAAATTGAAATGAATTTCCTGCCGGATGTGTATATTACCTGCGATCAGTGTCTTGGTAAACGATTTAACCAAGAAACTCTAGAAATCCGGTACAAGGGTAAAAATATTGCAGATGTTTTGGAAATGCCCATCGCGGAGGCTGCTGATTTTTTTGAATACATTCCCTCGATTGCCCGGAAAATGGAAACGCTTCTGTCGGTCGGACTTGGTTATATACAGTTAGGGCAGTCCGCACTTACCCTTTCCGGCGGCGAAGCCCAGCGGGTGAAACTGGCGCTTGAATTGTCGAAACGATCTACAGGACAGACCTTGTACGTTTTTGACGAGCCGACAACCGGCTTGCACTTTGTCGATGTAAAACAATTAATGGAAGTGATTCAACGCTTGACTGATCAAGGAAATACCGTAGTTATGATCGAGCATAACCTTGATGTTCTCCTGCAATCTGATCATATCATCGATCTTGGTCCGGAGGGCGGGGATCAAGGCGGGGAAATTATCGTAACCGGCACACCGGAACAAGTTGCACTATGTGAAAAATCCTATACCGGAACTTTTATCCGGAACATGTTGAAAAAAAAGAAATAAATTCTCCCTTTCACTCGGCTCTATGTGCAACCATTCTCAAGATGGACTTCGAGATTCCTTACCGGAGTCTGACAAAAAATGGGGTCAGACCTCTGTATTTCTTTTTATTACAATGATATAAGTGGAAAAGCAAAACCTATTTCAAATGAAGTGTGTATAGTGGAGTTATTTTTGGCACTGTTAGAACAATTTGTAGCAATTCCGGTGAAAAATGGGGTCAGACCTCCGTATTTCTTTTTACTACAACGATATAGATAGAAAAGCGAAATCTATTTCAAATGAAGTGTGTATAGTGAGGAGTTATTTTTGGCACTGTTAGAACAATTCATAACAATTCCGGTGGAAAAATGGGGTCAGACCTCCGTATTTTTTTTTACTACAACTATATAAGTGGAAAAGCTATTCCACTTTGAATCTAGCAACTTCCTTCATAAGAACATCAATATTTTCCTTGTTCAGCGTGCTTATGGTATTAACTCTTGTTACCGCCATGTTTATCTGCGCCGCACCGGAAGCCATCTCGTTCATGCTGTTGCTTATCTCAGCCGTTACAGCTTCCAGATTTCTGCTCTCTTGGATCACTTGATGGGAACCCTTGAGCATCCCCTCAGAGCTGCTCTTTACCTTTTCTGTTGCATCATTCAACTGGCTTATGGATTCCAAAATCTGCTTGCTTCCGGCACCCTGATCTTCCATGGCATCACGGATGTTTTCTTCCTGACTTGCTACCGTCTTAACGCCGCCATCTATGGCTTCAAACTTGTTCAGCACACTATCGGTAGACTTGGTAATTTTTTCGATAGAGCCATGTATCTTTTTTAGCACTGCAGAAATAGTCTTGGATTGTTCGCTGGAATTCTCGGCAAGCTTCCGGATTTCATCGGCTACTACCGCAAAACCCTTGCCCGATTCCCCGGCATGGGCCGCTTCGATGGCAGCATTCATCGACAGGAGGTTAGTCTGGCTTGCAATATTCTCCATCACCGCGTTAATTTCCAATAGCCCCTCGGATTCCCGTGCTATTTCCTGAATATCGGTTGACACTTCCTGTAGACCGGTACGGCCAACATCAGAAGCCTCGGCAAGTCGCTGTACATTTTCGGTATTATGAATCAAAGTTTGAACAACCGACTGAATATTGGCAAACATTTCCTCGATAGCCGATGAGGACTTGGTAACGCTGGAACTTTGAATGTTTACATGACCGTTAAGCCTGTCAATATTAACGGTGATTTGCTCCATAATAGCGTTAGTTTCTGTTACCGATGCTGACTGATGCAGTACCCGGTCCTTGGCACTTTGAATATTGGCAGTTATTTGGTTTACTGCCGCGGCAGTTTCGGTCATGTTAGTGGCCAACTCGCTGCCAATTTCAAAAAGAGCAGCGGCCTGCTTTTTGATAATTATTACCAGATTCTTTATTTTTCCCAGAGTGGCGTTAACATAATGCGCCATATCGCCCAGTTCATCTTTAGATTTGACAATGACCGACTTGCTAAGATCTCCCGCTCCTTCGGATATGTCCTTGAGAGTGTCAGTCATTTTTTTAATGGGGTTAACCAGAGATGAAGCCACAACCAAAGCTGCGATTCCACCCACGATAATTGCAAACACTATAGCGATAAGGAATGCCGTAATCGCCTGCCGTTTTGTAGCGAGTATTGATGATATGTCAACGTCCGCACCGATAATCCCCATTATCTTGCCGCCTTTATACACCGGAATACATCCGGAGACAAGGGTTCCCCAGTGCTCAGTAGTAACAGGAGTATCAGACACAAAGATTTTTCCGGTACTATAGGCAATCTCCACCTCCGGTGTAATATCCTCCTGTTTATATACATAAAATATATCATCCAAAGCCCTATCCGGGGTGTAGCCGTTGGCTGCAACAAACTGAAAAGTCTGCTCATATCTTCTGGAATAATAGATATAGACAAAACCAAAGGTTTCGGTCATCTTGTCCAGCCTGGCTATAATATCCCAGTACCACTGTTCTCCCGTTGTTCCGGCATCTAGTAAGCGCTGTGGGTCCTGAAACTCAGGAAACTCGCTCTCTACCACTTGGATTACCTGGGCGATGGTAGTCTCGTAGGTATGGGTAATATATCGCTCGTACTGAATATACATGCTAAGGCCGACACCAAGGGCAATAAGCACTCCGAATACGATGAAATAGAGAAAAAACCGTAACTTTAAACCTTTCATGCTCACCTAATCCTATATTTATTAGATTTTATAGATGATGCCCATTAAAGATGCACCACATTTCAATACTAGACTATATGCTAAACAACACCTAGTATGCGTGATGAATCATATTCAATACAGGTGACGGATCTCACCTAATCTAAGTACAATATTAAATACGCTATTCTACTTTAAATTTAGCAACTTCCCTTACCAGATCGTTTATATTATCTTTATTCTGGCTGCTTATAGTATTAATTTGGTGAATCGCTATATTTATTTGATCTGCGCCGGCCGCCATTTCATGCATACTGTTGCTTATCTCCTCAGTTACAGCTCCCACATGTTTACTCTCGTGGATTACTTGCTGAGAACCTTCCAGCATTTCCTCTGAACTGCTTTTTACTGTTATAGTCGCATCATTTAACTGGCTTATAGATTCCAAGATCTGTTTCGATCCCGCACTCTGTTCCTCCATAGCATTGCGGATATTTTCTTCTTGAATCGATACGGTTTTAACACCGCTGTCTATAGCTTCAAATTTATGCAATACATTATTTGTTGATTCAGAAATACGGTCAATAGACTCCTGGATTTTTTTCAAAACTGTGGAAATAGTACGGGATTGCTGACTGGAAGATTGAGCTAGTTTCCGGATTTCACTGGCAACCACTGCAAAGCCTTTTCCATACTCGCCCGCGTGCGCTGCCTCAATTGCCGCATTCATGGAAAGGAGATTCGTTTGACTCGCTATATTTTCCATGACCACATTAATTTTAGAAAGCCCTTCAGATTCCCGTGCTATTTTCTGAATATCCGCAGCCACTATGTGTAAACCGTTCCGGCCGGCATCGGAAGCTTTAGCAAGGTCTTGCACATTGCCACCATTACGAATCAGAGTCTGGGTAACCGATTCAATATTGGCAAGCATTTCTTCGATAGCTGAAGATGACCGGGAAACACTGGCGCTTTGATGTTCAATCTGATCATTGAGCTTATCAATATTAATGGTGATCTGCTCCATAGTGGCGTTGGTTTCCGTTACAGATGCTGACTGATTTATCACCTGATTTTTGGTACTTTGAATATTGGCAGTTATTTGATTTACCGCGGCCGCAGTCTCGGTCATATCAGCCGACAGCTCATTGCCAATATTAAGCAGAGTCGCTGAATGTTCTTTTATGGTAATAACTAAATGTTTTATCTTTGCGAGTGTATGATTAAAATACTTTGCCATATCGGCAATTTCGTCATTTCCATGCTCGGTGATAGTCTTGGTCAGGTCCCCTTCGCCCTCAGATATATCTTTCAGGGTATTACTCACATAGATAATAGGTGTAACAATATGGGATATAAAAATAAGAATGATAGCACCCGCAATACCAATAGCAATCACGGCTATTATGATCACAAAATTCCGCATGGTATACACTCTGGACATTATCACAGCTTCAGGTACTGAAGTCACAATAGCCCACGGACGTGCAGCTTCACCTATATAAAAGGGATAAAATTGCCGCAACGTCTCCTCAGCTAACATTCTCGCCGGCTCAGCGGTTTTAAGCGCATCTTCCATTTGAGCAACTTCCTCATTACCATACAGGTTAAGATTTTGTCGCAGGGTCGTACCGACTAACGAGTAATTATGATGAGCGACGATGGTGCCGTTTGCCGATACAATCCCGGCTGCACCTACACCATAAGGTTTTATGGAATTAATAATAGTATTGATATATTCAAGATTAACCTGAATTCCGACAATACCAACGGCAGCATTATCCCGGTGCCGGCGAATATGAGTACTAAAATTTACTGCAAATTGTTTTACGCCGTTTTCCGTAAAGACAGTAGGATCGCTTATCCGGTTGCGGCGATCTGTAGCCATTCTTCCAAGTTCAATTATTGCATTATTATAAGGCTGTAGAAGAACCTGCCCGTTATTCCGGGTAAACCACGGAATAAAAGCTCCCGATTGATCAGTGTCCTCATCGGTTCTATGCTCTCGATCCATGTCGTCAATAGTATCCGGCATCCAAATCGCATAAATACCTACCCAATCTGGATTAGCATTAAAAATACTCAGAAGCATATCTCTGAATCGACTGCGCCGCTCCTCTGCCTCGATTAATTCATATTCGCCCATCATATCTGCTAGAGTAGACGCTGAATCAAGATAGTGTTGATAATGCGAAGCTACCTGAGCCGCATATTTTTCTGTATCAGCAAGCATATTTTCTTCTGCTGCAATTTGCTGTAACTGCGACGCATATTCCAAAAGAATAATAGAAATAGTAAAAATAACAACAACCATTATAGCAATCATTACCAATGTTAATTTGAATTTCAACTTCATAGAAAGCT
>BOBG01000036.1 GCA_026002265.1 Spirochaetia bacterium | reverse complement strand
CTGCCGGATTTCGTCAACAGCCTTGAAAATGACATTGTACTTACGGATTTCGATTTTTTCCTGATCCGCGAGCATTTTTGCTTTGGGAACCGGGCGCACGTTGAAACCGATGACAATCGCATTCGATGCAACCGCGAGTTCTACGTCGCCTTCGTTGATCGCACCGGGCAGAGCCTGAATCACCGTGAGCCGAACCTCTTTGGTGGACAAAGCTTCCAGCGAACTCCGGAGCGCTTCGGCCGAACCCTGAACATCCGATTTGATGATCACCTTGAGTTCTGCTGTGGATTCATTACTAATTTTATCGTGCAGATTATCAAGCGTAATTTTTGTGAAAGATTTTGCATCTTCGAAACGCTTCAATTCCTGCCGTTTTGCAGCAATGCTCCGTGCAGTTCTTTCGTCATCGACCACCTGAATCGGATCGCCCGCATTGGGAATGCCCTCCAAACCGGTGACTTCTATCGGCATAGACGGCGAGGCAGCATCAACTTTTTGACCCTTATCGTTAAAAAGAGCCCGAACCCGGCCGGGCCAAATACCGGCCACAAAAGAATCTCCGACTTTCAAAGTTCCCCGCTCCACAATAACCGTGGCAACCGTTCCTCGCCCCGGATCGATCCGGGATTCAAGAATTTTTCCATCAGCCGGCCGGTTGTAACTCGCCTTGAGATCGAGAACTTCAGATTGTAAAATGAGAGTCTCAATAAGGTTATCGATTCCCTGCTTTTTAAGCGCGGATATTTTCACAAACATCGTCTGTCCGCCCCATTCCTCCGGCATCAACCCAAGCTCGGACAACTGATTCATGACACGCTCCGGATTTGCATCCGGTTTATCGATTTTGTTGATCGCTACAACGATGGGAACCTTCGCTTCTTTGGCATGGTTAATCGCTTCAATGGTTTGCGGCATCACACCATCATCAGCCGCGACAACGAGAACGACAATATCAGTGACCTGCGCTCCCCGGCTCCGCATCCGGGTAAAAGCCTCATGACCTGGCGTATCCAGAAAGGTAATCCGGCCCTGCGGCATGTCAACAGTATATGCACCAATATGTTGAGTAATGCCTCCGAATTCACCGGAAACAACATCAGCACTCCGGATTGCATCGAGCAGTTTGGTCTTGCCATGATCGACATGGCCCATAACCGTTATCACCGGCGGGCGAGTCTGAAGATCCGTTTCGATGTCAGCCGCGGTTTCAATAAGCGTTTCATCGTACAAACTAATGACTTTAACTTCTGCACCATACTCTGACGCAAGAAGCGCCGCGGTATCAGCATCGATCTGCTGGTTGATGGTGACCATCATTCCCATGGACATCAGTTTTTGAATCAGATCAGTTGCCCGGATATTCATCTTCCGGGCGAGTTCAGAAATAGAAATAACTTCCAAAATATCAATAGACTTTGGTATTACGTTAGTCGTGTGGAAAGTCTTTTTTTTGTTGGTAAAGTGAAGCTTGTCAGTACGTTCCTTTTCTCGTTCCTTCCGGACGTACACCGGCTTCTTTGCCTTGTAGGTTTTTTTAGCCGGAGTCTTTCCTTCAGGAGTAGCAGTCGTGGCAGGCTGGTTGGAAGGACCGGGACGGGGACCATTTGGTCTTCCAGGACCACCGGGACGAGGGCCGGTCGGACCGCCGGGACGGTTTGGACTAAAAGGAGGACGCCCGCCGGGACGGTTGTTATTAAAAGGTTGCCCGGAATTTGGCGGACGATTGGGTCCTGGTGAGCCTTCACGGGGACCGGTCGGAGCGCCGGGACGGTTCGGACTAAAAGGAGGACGCCCGCCGGGACGGTTGTTAAAAGGTTGCCGCTCCTCTCGCGGGAATCGAGGTTCCATAGAACGCCCGCCGACTCTGCCGACAACAACGGCCGGACGCTGCGTACCGACAAAAGAAGTGACCCCATTTTTCTTTTCAATGAGAGGAGCTTCCGGTTTTTTAGGACCTTCTACCGGCCTTTGAGGTACCGGTGGCTCTGGAGTTTTAACCGCAACTGCTTCCCTGGGAGGAAGCTCAGGGATTTTAGGCTCCGTTTCCGGAGCTGGGGATCGGGTCGCAACCACAACCCGGTGCTGAGGTTTTTTTGTAGATGATTCCGGTACGGGTGGAGCCGTCGTTTTTTTCTTGACGACAATCACCTTCCGGCGTTCTGGAGGAGCATTCTTTGGAATTTCCCCGGTGGGTGCCTTCGCGTGTTCGGGTGCATTCGGTGAATGCTTGATGAGTTCTGCCTTTGGTTTTTGAGCATTTTCTAATTCCTCAGCCATAATTTCCCTTTTAACGATATTCCTTTATGTATCAAATTGTCTGCAACTTACAGCTGCTGCGCGGATTCGTCCTCATCTTCAAAGCTTAACCCGATTCCACATTGAGGGCATACGGTCATATCAACTGTTATTGGGGCGCCGCAATCCGGACACTCATACACTTCTTCCGCTTCATCTGACTCAACCTCAATTTCATTATCGGCTAATTCCGGAGATTCTTCCTCTTCTTCGACAATTTCTACATATTCTTCAATAATATTCCGGATCTTTTGCTGCTGTTCCGGTGTAATATCCTTAAATTCAGCTAAATCCTGCTCAGAAAGCCCAAGGAAATCCTCAATAAAATCAATATCATGCTCAAGAAAGGCACGTACAACATGAGGATCCGCCCCAGGCAGTTCCACAAGACGCGACATTTCTTCACCCGGCTGCTCTTCGTAATCATCGTTAAACAATTCCGTGGCGGCCCGGCTTGATTCAGAAACAATACCCATTTCCCGGAACTGTTTTTCGGTTTTTACATCGATACTCCAATCAACGAGACGGTTTGCGAGCTGTACATTGAGTCCCTGCTTGCCGATGGCAAGAGAAAGTTGATTCTCCTCAACCACAGCCAAAGCTTGATGCTTTCCCTCATCAAGAATAAATACATCTTGAATCTTGGCCGGCGAAAGTGCATTCTCAATATAACGTTTCGGATCCGGATCGTACCGGAATACATCAATTTTTTCGCCCTCAAGCTCCTTGACAACCGCCTGAATCCGGGCGCCTTTTTGACCCACGCACGCACCGACCGGATCAACATCGTCCCGGTTTGAATACACAGCCAATTTAGTACGATATCCAGCTTTCCGGACTATTTTATGAATTCCAACGGTTTTATCATAGATTTCCGGAACTTCAAGCTCAAAAATAGCTTTGACAAAATCAGTGTGAAACCGGGATAAAATAATATGCAAACCCGATGAATCCTTCGACACTTCGTAAATAAGGGCCCGGATCCGGTCATTTACATGGAATTCCTCCCGGGGTGATTGATATTCCTTGGGAAATTTCCCTTCAACTTCTTTTCCTAAATCAACATAAATATTTCCATCACGTTGACGCCGGTAATAGCCGATAATCAATTCCCCTTCTTTACTTTTAAATTCAGAATAAAGACTATCTTTTTGAATATCCTTTACTGACCTGGTGGCAGTGACCTTGGCTTCCTTGACCGAATCACGGCTAAAATCCCGGGGGTTTACCTCGATGAGAAGCTCGTCCCCTTCCTCTGACTCCGGATTGATTTTCTGAGCATTTTCGAGATCGATTTCCGCAACCGGATCGTACACACCATCAACAATTATTTTTCGTGCAAAGAGCGAAACTTCTTTATCTTCGGTAAAACGAACAACTGCATTATTCGCCGTCCCAAAATAGCGCTTATAGGCCGCCAAGAGCGTTTCCTCAATCGTGCGGAACGCAAGATCCTCCGACATACCACGATCCTGAATCAGTTGGAGAATCGCTTCTGACACATCTGTTGCCATAAGCTTGATCCTTAAATAATAATGTTCTCAAACAATGTTTGAGTCTCCTTTATCAGTTGAATCTGACTGACACAACTGTGCATTAGCAATAATTTCGTACGGAATTTCAACGATTCCGGTTTTTATATTCAAACACAAAGATATTCCGGATGCTGATTCTATAATTCCACTCACCCAATCCTGTATATCTGTCCTAAAACACCGGACATTCCGGCCGATATACGACTCAAATTCAGACGCATCTTTGATCCGGCGGTTGGCTCCCGGTGAAGACACCTCAATAGTTATATCCTTTCCCGGAAAAGCTATATCTAACCGGGGAATCAGCGCCCGATGCACCCGCGCACAATCATCTATTCCTATAACCGGCACCCTATCAACGATAATCCGGACGTGTACCTCCCGTTTACCTGAAGAGGAGTTTAGCTCGATAAGCCGCATTCCTAATGCCTTCACCACACCTTCGAGTGAATCAAAAAGGGAATCTCTCTTCCGAGGGTTAAACCGCATGCATCCGCCCTTAGCAATTTTTAGACATTCCAAGTCTATGAGAAACTAAATGCTTTTGTCAAGGGGGGCAGAATCACCATAATTCTTATTATAGCTTGAAAAATGTTCCGATCTAGGGGTCAGACCTCCGGTACTCCTTTACAGTAAAGAAGATCTATGGGGTCAGACCTCAATCTGAATTTTCAAAGAGACTGTTTAAATATTCCGGTCCAGAGGATAGAGGGGCCGCTTTACTTTTTTGTAAGCTATGCTTTCAAGCACTTCGTTGGAGCAACCTTTGGAAGTTGCCATAATTGCCCGTTTTGCAATGGTTCTAAAACATGGCTCAAGGTAACCGAGTTTAACCACGACCATGCAAAAATCCGCGGCATTTATTCCCAGCCGGGGGAGCAGTTCTTCGTCTCCGAATCCAATGTGTTTTGAGGTAATGCTGATGAGTAGATTCCGGTACTGGACGAGAACCAGATCAGCGTGATAGGGACCGAAGTTAGGGGCAATACTTTTTACTGTGACATGCAGCGGAATAGGCCGGCCGTTCACCGTGTCCCAGTTGCCGCCGAGATGTATGTCAAGTTCGTTGCCTACGCCGGCATCAATACACGCAGCGGCCGCGGGCGCGTCAAAGAATCCGGTGTAAAGCAGCGGAGTCGGGAGTTTATCCACAGTAGCAATAGTACCGAGTATCTGCTCCAAAAGTTCGGTTGCGTCCCCAGTTGCACCCGCAGTGGGATTGTCGCCAGAATCGGACACAAACACCGGGGATTCTTTTTGTTCCAGTACCGCTCGGTAGGCTGTTGCTATGGCGAGCTGTGAATCGTAATACTCGCTCCGGAACGCAAATTCCTCGCGGTGATTCCAAAATTCCGCAGCAAGTTCCGCGGCTTTGGCACTTGCTAGTTGCTCATCTTCCAGCGTTGTAACCAGACAGGAAACCGCGTTGTACTCATCATCGGCCCAGGGAAAACCGAGCAGAAAAGACGCAGCCTCAATTCCCGGTATCTGTTCCGCGATCCGGCACTGTTCGATAAGAGAGCGCATGGGTTCTGCTTCAGACTCGGACTTTTCACCCGCAATGAGCATTGGGATTCTCCGATACGCGCTCAATGGTTTTTTTCCGGTTTTGAGTGATGTGAGCAAAATATGAGCTGCATGAAAACCGGTTTGCGCGCAATCAATGTGGGGAGCGGTCTTGTAACCGACAAAGCCGTCAACTCCGGCCATAAGCTGAGGTGTGATCGTGGCATGCATATCAAGAGCTGCTGTGAATGGAATATCCGGCAGCAGATTCCGGATCGCCTGCACCAAGTCACCTTCCGCGCAGCCCAGGCCATCGACTTTCATGGATCCGTGCAGCGCGAGGCAGATTCCATCAATGGGGCCAGTTTCAAGAGCTTTTTGTATCCGGCTGATGAATTCATTCTTTATTTTTTGGTATAAAGCAGCGGAAACCACCCCGTTAGGCACGGCCCGCGCCAGCACTGTCGGCACTAGTTCGCAGCCGGCTTCCGTCAACGCTTGAATAATACCGGTCGATGAGTAATGAGGAGAGAGTCCTTCATGCAATATCTCTTTTCCATAAAAAACAATAAAATCCTCTTCGCCGGTAATAATCGGGTTAAAAGTATTTGATTCGTGGTTCATTCCGCCAATTATAATACGCATTATTACTCCTTTAGCGCGCCTTCACCAAATCCCTCAATGAGTTTAGTGTGGAAAAATATGTAAAAAATAATCATGGGAAAAATACCTATGACCAGCGAGGCGTACTGGAGTCCAAACTCGGTGTTGTAACGGCCCGCAAATTGGGTTATGGCAACCGGCAGACTTTTGAGTACGGCCTTTGTGGTGAATACAAATACAAAGAGAAATTCGTTCCAATGACTCAAAAATGAAAGAATAACCATCGTGGCAATAACCGGCGTGGAAAGCGGTATAATCAGCTGCCAAAAAATGGCCCGGTACTTTGCGCCATCAATTTCCGCGGATTCAATGAGTGCGTCCGGAATACCTCGAATATAAGAAATAGCTATCATAACTGACATAGGCAGATCAAAGGCAATGTAGGGCAATATTACCCCGATACGCCGGTTGATGATACCAACTTTTACCTCCACCAAAAAAAGGGGAATAATGACCGCATGTACCGTCAGCATAAGGCCGACTGCAAATGCACCGGTAAAAAAACCGGAGCTTTTGGACGGGAGTTTGCTAATGCCAAAAGCCGCAGCAAGGGCAAGAAAGAGCGTTGCAATCGTGGCAGTTATAGTGTAAATAAAACTGTTCATTAAAGCAGTACCGAGATTCCCCATGGTCCACGCCCGGACATAATTTGCAAATGACGGGTGCTGCGGCAGTCCCAGAGGGTGACGCATAATTTCTGCATGGGGTTTTAACGAAGAATAAAAGAGCCATAGCAGCGGAAATAACGTGAGGAGTGCAAATGCAAACATCAATATATATGCACTAATCCGCCAGTTCAGCGACGCTCGGTTCAGTTTTGATTGGGACTCGATTGTCACCTTTTACTCCTATTCAACTTTGAAAAGCTTTGAAACTCCGCGTGTTAAAAGTATTGAAAGAACAATAAAGACGATAATAATGATAGACAGAGCGCTTCCGTATCCGTAATTTTGATGTACAAAAGTAGAGTTATACATATATACAGCAATGACTTCAGTGTAATGTGCCGGACCTCCGGCCGTCATAGAATAAATCAAATCAAAACTTTTAAAGCTTCCGGAAACTGCAAGAATCGAATCAATGAAAATAACATAACCGAGCATCGGCATAACAATATTCAAAAAAATCTTGCCCTCTCCTGCGCCTTCAAGCTGCGCGGACTCAATGAGCGAATTAGGAATACGCTGAAGATTTGCCAAAAAAATGACCATATACAGGCTGGTGTGCTGCCAGAGAAGTACGAACATAATGGGAACAATCGCTAAGTTTTTGTCTTCAACAATAGTCATAATATAGTCGGAGTTTCCGGTAATGGTCCGCATAAGCGCGGTGAAAATGCCGACCGGGGAAAAAATACGGTTCCAAAGTTGGGCAATAATGACTGACGAAATAGTAATAGGAAGGAAAATCAGCACTTCAAAAAGATTGGCCTTTTTTACCATTTTCCGGTGGAGCATATAGGCAAGCAACATTCCTAGAGGAATTTGGCCGAACACCGATACAAGCACAATCATAATATTGTTCCGCATCCCGATATGAAAAATCGGATCTTGGAACATTCTCGTATAATTTCCAAGTCCGACAAAATCTTTGGGACCAAAACCTTTCCAGTTAAAAAAGCTCAAATAAACACTGTAAAACAGGGGGAAAACCATAATACCGGCAAAAATAAGAAAAGCCGGAAGAATAAATAAATAATGGCTCAGTAATTTTGTTGTCCGGTAACGCATACCCCCCCTCGATTACTGTTATTTTTTCCGGTTGGAATCGTTAGCAGCAACCCATGCTTCATATTCTGCCGCAAGTTGCGCCGGAGTTTTGTCACCAATCATTACCGCTTGAATGCCGGGGTTGAGAATATTGTTCACGCCTTCGCCATCCATTACCGCATCAATAACATAGCCCATGGTTTGCGCGTTGGTCAGGGCAATGTACTGTTCGTTGAGAGTATCTTTCTCAAATTTGGAATAATCAATTTTATAAGTGGGTGCTGTGCCATACTGCATAAGGATTTCCGAACCGGTCTGTCCGTAAATATAGCTGAGGAAAGTCCACGCTGCATCTGCCTTCGCACCGGTCAATTTGGCGTTCATACCAAGAGCCTCACCGAGTGTCGCTGCGCTAGATCCCCGGGTAACTTCGCCGGTTAGCGCCGGAAATGCCATGATCGAATAACCGGCATAATCCTCCGCAGTCGCTGCACTTTTGAGCGCGGAAACCCGCCAGCCTGCATCCAGCAGGTACACAGCTTCACCCCGGACAAAAGCACCCCACGCTTCCGGCCCCTCAAGTTGATTGACGCCGGCCGGGAAGAGCTGCGTATCAACCATTTGTTTTATGACCGCAAGCGCGTCCACAAATGCTTTATCAGTGAATTTTGCCTGACCTGAGCGCGCTCTATCAAACCAGGCCTTTCCGGCCAGCCGGTCCACAAGACAGGAGAGCAATAGTGACTGGGCCTGCCACACGCCCTTGTTCCCAAACATAAGAGGTGTGAGTCCGGCTGCGCGGATGGTCGGGACCTGGGCAATCATCTCGTTGAGGGTTCTGGGGTTGGAGAGTCCCAACTGTTTTTGGAGTTTGGTGTTGATATATACAACTGTACAAACAGCCATATTCGGGGAAATAATGTAAATTTCTCCATTTTTTCCCTGCGGTTCCCAGATGGCAGATGCGTAGTTGGCTTTGAACGAATCGGTCAACAGGGGCCGGAGATCCTTGACCAGCCCACGATCAAGCAGATAACTTGAGCGCGCACCCGCGTAGGTTGTGAACAGATCCGGAATGTCTCCGGTAGCAGCCATCGTTTGAAATTTGTCGTGGAAGGCTTCGCCGGAAGCATATTCAAAGTCAAGCTTGATTGAAGGATAGGCTTTCTGAAAAGCGTCCAGAGTCACCCTCCAATACTCGTACTGTGCATCGGCCAAGTCAGCTTGAATATAACCTGTCAGCGTAACATTTTGACCGCCATCCGCAGTTCTTCCCGCTGCCGGGACCATCGCCAGCGCGGCCGTCAACAGAGCGGTCGCGAATGCTATTTTTTTCATAACTCCTCCTGAATTCTTTAAAGTCATTTTATATCAAAAAGGTTTAACGCCCGGCCAACACCATAGCCGTTTTTCCGTCTACCTTTATTTCAGAACCGGAATATTGTGACAGTACATTCGTACCAGCCCGGTCACCATTTACCAAAATATCCCACGAACCTGCGGGAATTGTGACTGTTTTAGCTTCCGGATTTGCGTTGAAAATAACAACAAATGACCGGTAATCAGAGTCCGGATCCGATTCTAAAGTATACACGATAAGTGCATCATCTGCTTTTGTTGTCAAGAAATGCAAACGTGCCTGGATTGCTTGTGCACTTTTGAGCCGGAAAGCCGGGTATCTATTCCGGAGACTGATTAAACCCTGATAATAAGCTACTAATTCCGGAAATTGACCTTGGCGCGCCCATTCAATCCGGTTGATCGAATCGGGTGCATTATACGAATTTTCATTACCCTGTTTTGTCCGAGCAAGTTCTTCACCGGCTTGGAAGAAGGGAATCCCTTGACTGCTAAGTACAATAGCCGCGGAAAGTTTATTCATCTGAATCAATTCAGCGTCAGATGCGGCCGGACTGGCTGCTTTTAATTTATCCCACAGACTCAAATTGTCATGTGCGGACGCATAAGTAACAGTCTGTGAAGGAGATGCTGCCCATGGTTTAATAGTAGTATCCGGATGCTGCACCGAAGCAGTAATGCCGAATTTTACCGATTCAACTTTTGTACCGGCGTTCACAAAGCCGCGGTCATCAGATGCAAAAACACTCCCCTTAATGCCATCGCGTATATCGTCAGAAAATACAGCGATACGCTCGTTCATCTTTGCAGCATTTGCTTTTACTGCCCGGTCCGCTTCCGGAAGCGGCGAAGTTCCGGCAGTCCACCCTTCACCGTAAACAATAATTGACGGATCAACCGAATCCAATGCCGCCCGGACCGCGTTCATCGTTTCAATATCGTGCAGCCCCATAAGATCAAACCGGAATCCGTCAACGCCGTACTCCCGCGCCCAGTAAAGTACACTGTCAACGATAAATTTACGCACCATCGGGCGTTCCGATGCCGTTTCATTGCCGCAGGCCGAGCCGTTGGAATAGGAGCCAGTGTCAGTGGTCCGGTAATAGTAACCGGGAACGACCGCATCAAAAGGCGCACCGCCGGTTGCAAAGGTATGATTGTACACGACATCCATTACGACCCGGATCTTCGCATCATGTAAACTCTGCACCATTTGTTTAAATTCCCGAATCCGGACAGCCGGATCATTCGGATCAGTTGCGTAGGAACCTTCCGGCACATTGTAATGCTGGGGATCGTAACCCCAGTTAAACTGCGGCGAATTATCGCGTTCATTTACTGATGCAAAATCAAAACTGGGAAGGAGATGTACATGGCTAATACCGAGATTATTTAAATAATCAATTCCGGTAGAAAGTCCCGCGCTCGTCTTGGTTCCGGTTTCAGTGAATGCAAGAAATTTTCCTTTATGTGTAATGCCGGAATCAGGATCCACAGAAAAATCACGCGCATGAATTTCGTAAATAACCGCGTCCTGCGGGAATCCGGAAAAAGGAGGTTTAGTATGAGTAAAGCCGGCCGGATTTGTCTGCTCTAAATCAATAATTGCCATCCGCTGGCCGTTTGCAGAAACAGCTTTCGCGTAAGGATCCGCTGCAAAATTGACCTGTCCATCGGCAAATGCAACCCGGTACAGGTAAAACTTCCCGTCAAGATTCCCCGGAACCGTTGCCGACCATAAACCTGTTGACGAATCTTTTTGCATTGCATATAGTTGCGTACTAGTAGTGTCTGTTACTCTTCCGGCTGCATTGTAGGATCCGGCATCATCGTACAGTACAACTGAAACCTGTACCGCGGTTGGCGACCACAGTTTAAAGGTACTTCCAGACCTCCCGTAATTAAGGCCTAAATCGTTTCCAGAGTAATAAAAAGCATTGAGAATTTCGCGCATAGTAACCGATTTTTCTCCAAATGTTCCACTCTGGTCCACGATTTTATATCCCTTTGTGACATCAATAGTTTCATTGACATGCACCGTAACATGCAACGCATCTTTGCCTCTTTCAGAGGTTCCGACAATGTTCCTATCGCCTTGATACAAGGCAAAGGTACTGTAATCAGCCGGCGGAGTAATGAGACTAAGATTCACACTTTGCGCAGAATCTGCCGCCGCAAATAAAATAATAGATTCTGTTGTTTCTTCCGGTTTATGAGCGTACACAACCGGATCATTCTGCACGAGCCATATTTCCTTTTCTCTTGTAAACCGGTCAGTATCAACATCTTTTTCTGCCCACTCGTTACCGTCTTCGCTTTTTCGGACAATCACACCAAACTCCTTAATACTATCAGGTACAACAATATGCGCGGTGACAAAACCCTCAGAATCCGGCGCACCGAACGGATAACCCTTTCCGTCACCATTCGGATCCGTGGGCCACACCCACAGATTCCACCCTGCATAATCCCCATCATAGCGGTGATAATGCACAGTAAGTGAATCCGGGTTTTCCGGACTAGTGACATCGAGATACCGAATCGCCGGACCGGATATCGAAACACTCGGCTTTGCACATGCTGCAAAAAGTAGTAGCGTCAAAATTGTTATTGTTGTCTTCATATTTAAGAGTATTCCATGGAATTCCGGACCGCGCAACTTTTTTTGTATGAAAGTAGTTAACCGACTGCATGAGAATGCGTCCGCGGGTTTATACTTTAATTCATAGAAATCCGTATCCTGTTTTATTCCTTATTTAGAAAAATTACCGGAACGAGTGCCATGGGTTACGATGTAACCTGGTTATAAAATACATCCACCCAACGCCGAAACCGGCTAAATGGGTCAAGTGTGCAACGCCGCTTTGAGTGCCGGTAAACGATAAAAAAATTTCGAGCGCAGTATAACCGAGTACCATAACCGGCGCCCGGAGGGGCAGGATTCCCCAAATATGGATCACAGAATTCGGAAATAATATTGCGTAGGCAAGTTGTACAGCAAAAATTGCACCGGAGGCGCCTAAAAGAAACACATTATCCGCTCCGGTTAAAAAATATATAATAAAGGAAAAGATGCCGGCCAGAATACCGGTTGTAAAATAATAAAGGAGAAATTCTTTACTTCCGATCTCGCGTTCAACCGGTACTCCAAAGATAAAAAGTGCCAGCATATTGCAGAGTAAATGAGTTATCCCGCCGTGTGCAAACATATACGTCACAAACTGCCAGACCCAACCACTCATTACCAAAGTGGTATTGAGTGCAAGAAAATAACTTGAAATAGGCACCATCTGCTGCATGATAAATGCAGCAATTGTTATTCCAATAAGCACCAATGCTGTATTTTTATATGAGTAAGAATAAGTTTTCATGGTACACCTAGTGCCACCAGGCTAGCAAGGTAGTAAGCAACCAGATTGCATTATCAAGTGTTAAACCGATCCGGTACTTTCCCGCGGTTGTCCACTCAATAAATACCGAACCGCTCATATAATAATGCCCAGATTCTTTTGATTTTGTGAGGCCAATTGCTCTTGATGCAAGAGAAAACTTTGCGCCGGCCGCGCCGTAAAATCCATCTTTTACAATCATATCATCTCCGAAATACCACCCACCGCGGGCATAGATTCCGGCAGTGATAAAAACATTTTTCCCCCACACAAAAGGCGTCCAAAAAACTTCAACCGGTAAAAAAGACATTACATACACATAATCCCTGTATTCCCGCATATCAAAAACACTCGTTCCGATTCCAAACCCAGTTTTTGAATCAAAAAAATTAAATTTTACCACTGACAAGTTGAAGGCAACAGTAGAATCACTATTCCCATTAAAAATGTGTGCGGCATTTGATGCAACATCAAATCCAATTTCACCTAAGGACCAGGCGAAATCTGCATATCCATTAGCCGCCACCGCCACCATACAAATTAAAAAAACACGCCGCATATTTTGCTCCCTTACATTAAGTATAGCACTCATTTTGATTCTTTCAAAGTAAAAAAAATTTGGGGACAGACCTCCATATCTCTTTTGTATATATACAATTACGGGAAAATTTTGAAAATCATTGGTTAGATTGATTGAAACCGTTAATCAATACCGGCAGCTTTTCTAAACCGGGCAACAGTCGCAGCCGCAATAGGTCGGGCCCTTTCTGCACCGTCCGACAGAATCCGGTCAAGATATTCCGGATCTTTGATCAGATCGTTGAATGTATTCCGGAGCGGGCTCAGAGTCCGGTTAAGCGCCATGAACAACTCCTCTTTAGCTGCACCCCAACCCATTCCACCGGCCCGGTAACGAGTTGCCAGAGTCTGCTGCTCACCAGCCGTAGCACACAGCCGGTACAGTTGATAAATGGAAGAAGAATCCGGATCCTTCGGCTCGTCAACAGTTTGAGAATTAGTCGGCATCCGCATAATCAGTTTCCGGAGATCCTGTTCCGGCGCAAAAATCGGAATGGTATTGTTATAGCTTTTACTCATTTTCCGGCCATCAAGCCCCGGCACAACCGCTGCATCGTCACGGAAAAAAGGCTGCGGAATATGAAGGACTTCCTGCTGATAACAAAAATTAACAGCTTGTGCAATGTCTTGTGCCATCTCGATATGCTGCGCCTGGTCCTTGCCGACCGGTACAAGATCAGAATCAAACAGGAGAATGTCCGCGGCCATTAACACCGGATAGGTAAATAATCCCATATTGACACCGGCATCCGGATCCACATTTTTTTCAATATTTTCTTGTACTGATGCTTTATATGCATGAGCGCGGTTCATTAAACCTTTTGCAGTAAAGGCCATCAGCATCGTTGTCAGTTCAAATGTTTCCGGAATCGAACTCTGCCGGTAAAAAATAATCTTTTCCGGATCTAAACCGGCCGCCAGCCACCCCGCGGCAACTCCCCGGATCGCTGCGGAAAGCACTTTCGGATCTTTCATTATGTTGAGCGCATGGTAATCAGCAATAAAATACCGGGCATCATAGTCCTGTGCGAGCGAAATTGCCTGCGTAATGGCTCCAAAATAATTGCCGATATGCAGTGTTCCCGTCGGTTTGATGCCGGTAAGCACAATTTTTTTCATTTCGGGATGGGCGGATTTGAACCGCCGATCTCTTGCTCCCAAAGCAAGCGCCTTAGCCACTAGGCTACATCCCGGATACAGATTCATAATTACTTATTTTTTTATTTTATGCAAGATGTCCTGAATATCAATTCCGGTGAAAAGCTGTTGAAGGGACTATCACTGTCGCTGCACTAGTTTACACAATGCATCTTTTGTCAGCTCAAACCACAGCGGACGTCCATGGGGGCACCGAGGATCCGGCATTGAAAGTACCGATTTAGCGAGAGATAGAGCAAAACCCTCACCGATTCTATCTCCATCTTTGACTGCCCGGTGACAGGCAAGGGTCGCTGCCCAGCGTTCCGCCATATTTTCCGGGGCATTTTTGAGATCGAGAATCGCCTGAATCGTTTCATGGTCACTCTTACGCCACTGTTCCGGAAGCGACTCGATACGCCATGCCCCGCCGGCCGGTACAATCACAATACCCAAGCGCTCAAAATCCGGTTGATGTTTTTTCAAAAAAGCATCATCTTCAGCACTACCGGTTTCAAATGGAAGTGCTACAAGGAGTTCCTGCCGGGGAATTGCTTTGGAAAGAAATTCATCATAGAGTATTCGTTCATGCGCGGCATGCTGATCGATGATAAAAAGCCGGTCATCTTGCTCAATAAGAAAAAACAGCCCGAAAATGTGACCCCGGTACTGCATATCATAATGAGCTTTTGGTTCTTTCACCTCAAGGGTTTCTAGATTGTTTCGTGTAACAAGTGTGAAATCCGGATCTTTTGGAATTGCTTTTTGAAGGGCACGTTCTGCAAGCGCTGCCGGATTCTGCACTATGGCCGGAATTGCTTTCAATATTTCATATTCGTCGAATCCCTTTATGACCGGAATCTGTTCCGGACGCGCGAGATAGGGGTGAATCAAAGCCCGGAGTGATTCCGTAACAGTATGGTGAATCGCGGCACTGTCAACAAAACGTGCCTCCCGCTTGGCCGGATGAATATTAAAATCAGCATATTCCGGATCGACATTCAAGTACACAGCTCCAACCGGGTGCGTGTTATTCGGAAACCAGCCCTGCACACCGTACTCCAAAGCCTGCATCAGGGCAGGATCGTCAATCCGCCGGCCGTTGGCAAAAATGTACTGTTTACGCCGTGTTGCCATAGCAATTTCAGATCCACCGATCACAATACGCAGTTGAAAATGTTCGCCAGCCGCAGCAATCTCATGGAGAAAATTCGTCTGCATAGCTTCAACTTCAATCGAAGCAAAACGTTCTTTAAGAGATCTATGGACCGGAAGAAACATTTTAAGCGCATTATCTTGAAAAAACCGGAAGCTGATAGACGGAAATGCGAGAGCTTTTTCAAGAAAAGCATTTTTACATACTGAAGCTTCAGTGCCGTCCCGTTTAAGAAATCGTTTCCGGGCCGGTATATCGTCAAAAATTCCGGCAGCCGTCACCGTAGTACCTTGGGATCGACTCGTTTGTTCAATGGACACCGGCACACCGGATCCGACATTAAGTTTCCACGCATGGCTGCCGTCAGTACTACTCACGATTGAAAGGCGCGAAACCGCAGTGGCCGCGGACAATGCCTCGCCGCGAAAACCAAGAGTCCGGGCCCTGCCAAGATCCGCCATCGAACGTATTTTACTCGTTGCATGGTCGAGGTAGCAGAGTTCCAGATCCTCTTTTTCCATACCGGTACCGTTATCACGAATTTCAATACACTTTGAACCGCCGCCCGTTATAGCAATTTCGATCAGAGTCGCGCCCGCATCGATTGCATTATCCAAAAATTCCCGCACGAGCGCGGCAGGCCGGTCAACCACTTCTCCGGCCGCAATGTTCCTAGCTTCTTCCGGCGGCAAAATCCGGATCAGTCCTTCACTCACAAAAAATCCTTAATCCATCCATTCGTAAAAAGCATTGAGTGCAGTATCAATCGCACTAAGCATCCGGGGGAACATTGTTTTAAAATCTTCCGGATTATTCAAATAAATTTCAACAGAAACTGATGTGTCATCATAATCGGTGAGATATATTTTTGCAACTTTAGTCTGCATCGTTGCATAGGATGCCGCAAGCGCCACATCTATTCTCTCGTCCTCTGACTCAATTTCCCAGAAATTGGGATACAATAATTGGAAAAATTCCGGATCATCATCATTGACAATGATATAGTAATTATCGCCTTCCGATTTAAAATGTACATCGCCATCTTCATCAATATTCGGCCGGTACCCTTCTTCCTGTAAATAATTAAGGTACATATTCTGCAAATCTGATTTTGACCATGACGTTTTTACCGGGATTTTTTCTGGTTTAACCTGAATAACGGGGTGAGGCACTAGCCTTTCCTGTATATATCCGGAAATGATCGCAGCCAATGCTACACTTTGATTAGTCCATACCCTATCATCGCTTGATCCCTCAGAATCTAAAAATCCGGAAATTATTTGTTTAAATTGATCCGCGTAAATATCGGCTGTTCCTATTCTTTTTACTGATGAATTAGGCGAACTTGCACGGATATCATATATTGTTTCCATATTATGTGCTATATAGAATCGTACTTTAAATTTAGTATAAATATTTTCAATATCCACTTGATAACGATTATAATTATGAGTTATTGCATACGTTAATGTTGTTCCAAAAAATGTTTGTGAAAACACCGGAAAAACAATTGCAAAAAACACGATAGTAAAAACAACCTTCCGCATACCTGCCCTCCAGTAAAAACAAGCCGCATCAATCTCAGTTATAAAGTATCTATCGAATATTTTAGATACAATGTTACCGGTTGTCAAGATATAAAAATTGCTTGTCTATCTATTAATTATATATATTGAAAATAGATACCGGAGGTCTGTCCCCAAAATTCAAAAAAAATTCCGAAAAACTGAATCAAAAGTATCACTTCGCCCCGTACTTTCTTTGATCGCCGTGTACTTCGTACTTGCTGGCGGTCGAGGAGGAATTTATGGCGCGTCCAGAACGTGGGGATATAAGCAAGGGAAAAACGTACCATGTCGCTTCGGAGATCAACCGGAAAGCATTTGATTTACAGGATGATAAAGACAAGGAACTGTTTTTAACAGTTATTGAGGAGGCGAAAACGAAAAAAAATTATAAGTTCGAGCTTCACAACTTCTGCATCATGGATAATCATTTCCACTTTTTGATCACACCGGAACTTGGGCAAAGCCTATCCGTTATAATGAAATGGATCAAAATGGTCCTTGCAATCCGGTGGAATCATAAATATGGAAAAACAGGACACTTGTGGGGAGATCGGTTTTTCTCGCGAGAGATCATTGACGATGAAGATTTTATAACAGTAGACTTGTTCTCTAACTCAAAAAATGATATAACAAGGCATGGGAAGAGGGAAACAGGCGTCTGACGCCAAGGCGGTAGTATTTAAGCGGCTGTACGGGGTAAAACCGGATACATTTGACAAGATGA
>BOBG01000035.1 GCA_026002265.1 Spirochaetia bacterium | reverse complement strand
GGCGGAATGCGGATTCAAAGCTGGTGCCGGATTTATTTGTTGAAACGGTCGATCTTACCGAGACTCGTGAATATGGCAAAAGTACGACTGCGGCGGCTGGCGTATATGCCTACCTTTATTATGCAAAAAGTATGGAAACAATTATCAAAGAAACCTACGAGAAAAAATAACCGGCGATCTAGCTTCAAGTTAAGCGATGGAGGTCTGTCCCCATATAAATGTATATAGGAAAAAGAATACCGGAGGTCTGTCCCCAAAATTCAAAAAAATTCAAAAAAAATTCCGGCAAACTGAATCAAAACTATTAGTTCGATCCGTACTTTCTTTGATCGCTGCATGACGGCGATCGAAGGGAGGAATTTATGGCGCGCCCAGAACGGGGAGATACTAGCAAGGGAAAAACGTATCATGTTGCCTCGGAAATTAACCGGAAAGCTTTTGATTTGCAGGACGATGAGGACAAAAAAATGTTCCTGAAAGTTATTGAGGAAGCAAAAACCAAAAAGAATTATAAATTTGAGCTCCATAACTTCTGCATCATGGACAATCACTTTCACTTTTTAATCACACCGGAGCTTGGACAAAGTCTTTCTATCATAATGAAATGGATTAAAATGGTTCTCGCTATTCGGTGGAACCATAAGTATGGAAAAACGGGTCACTTGTGGGGAGATCGGTTTTTTTCACGGGAAATTATTGATGATGAAGATTTTATAACAGTGTACAACTATATCGATCAGAATCCGGTAAAAGCTGGTATCGTGGAGAATCCAGAGGATTGGAAGTGGGGTGGGCTGCATCATCACCAAGTCGGAGATACCCGGATAGTAAAGCCGGCACCGGAGTGGGTACTGGAGCGGCTGCCGTGGCACCGGCAACTGGGGACAGACCCCCGTCCCTAATCCCCCAGCCACTTCCGGTATTATACCGACAAAATTCATACATTCCGGTGAAAATTTTCAAAAAAATAATCCGGTAGACTCAAAAACCGATTCTCCAAAGTTGATTCTTGAGAAAAAGGAAAATTATTGTAGATTACAGCCCAAGGGTACTTGTTACTTCCCAAGTACTTATGGTTAAAAAATTGGCTAAATTATCCGGTAAACCAAGCTGGTTAAATGAAACTATTTGGTTGCCGAATGTTACTTTTTGACGTGTCGCCGTCATCTTTGACAGATCAATTTGAAGGATATAATCAGCAGCCCCTGTTTTGTTTTTCACCTTAACACCAAGCAATTTGAAATTTTTGTTGGAAGGACTGCCAGACGGGCGGTAGTAGGACACTGAACCATTTGCTCCGGCTATAGTATTAAAAGTCGTCTCTACTGTATCATCTCCCATCATCGCCTTTTTCAGGGTTCCGGAATCACTACAACTGACGCTCAACAGAGCAACCGCTACAAGCAATGCAATTTGTTTCATAACAGTATGATAACAAATCATTTTGGAATTGTCAAATGATACAAGCTGGACATTAAGGAGTCACTCGTTTCCGGTCCCGGGGGAAAAGACTGGCTTCTTTTACGTTCGCGAGTCCCAAAATCCGGGCAGTCAGCCGTTCGCACCCGACCGCGAAACCGCCATGGGGAGGACAGCCGTACTGGAATATTTCCAGATAATCTTTGAGATCATCCGGTTTGAGTCCGAATTTCGGCAGTGTATCGAGAAGAGCTTGATAGTCATGCTGCCGTCTCCCGCCGGTGCTTATTTCGAGTCCCCGGAACAACGTATCAAAACTCATGGTAAGGGACGCATCCAACGGATAGGTGTAAAAAGGCCGGTGCCGGCGGGGAAATTCATTGACAAAAACAAGATCGGATCCGTTTTCCCGGACTGACCATTCACAGATGAGACGTTCTGCTTCCGGATTTATGTCAAAAAGCCGGTTGCTGGTTCCGGCCTGGGCAATCTGGCGAGCTTCTTCATAAGGAATGATTGGAGATTTAAGGATTGCATCCGGATCCGGCACATGAGCTTGCCACAATGCCAGTTCCGGCGCATTGTTCCGGGCAACTGCCTCAAAAACAGCCGCGAGGAGATTCTTTTCCAGTTCGATCAATTCTTTTTCTGAGTCAATAAATCCCATCTCCACGTCCATGGACACATACTCATTGAGGTGCCGGGGCGTATCATGCTTTTCAGCCCGGTACGCAGGGGCAATTTCAAAAACCCGCTCCAGGCCGCTCGCTACCATGATCTGCTTGTAAAATTGCGGGGACTGCGCGAGATAGACCTTTTTCCCAAAGTATTCAACTTGAAAGAGATTCGTACCGCCTTCTGTGCCGCCGCTCACGATTTTTGATGTTTTGATCTCAGTAAAATCTTGTGCACGCAGATACGCAGAAAAACTTTCAATAATAGTCGCTTGAATCTTAAAAATTGCCCGGATCTGAAGATTCCGGAGCGAAAGCACCCGGTTTTCGAGAAGTGCATCGAGCCGGGTACGGTTCAGCCGTCCGTTGACTTGGAAAGGAAGATCCGCGGATGCCCGGCTGAGACATTCCCATGTTTTTACCGGAATTTCAACCGCGCCCGGGGCTTTTTCATTGCGGACCGGAATACCTCGCACCCGAATGACCGATTCTACACTCAGATCCGGCGCATGCTCCAGCACTAACTGCACAACACCGGATCGGTCCCGGAGGATAATGAACGTGATTCCCCCCAATTCCCGAATCCGGTGCACCCAGCCGGCCACTTCAACCTCGGAGTCAACATTTTTTTCAATATCTTTTGCAAGAATTCGCATGATCTTTCCTTAAAACTAAAGCTCGTACACATTCCGGGCTATAGGCATCCGGCGGCCCATACCGAAGGCGCGTTGCGACACCTTGAGAACCGGCGGCGCCTGGCGGCGTTTGAATTCAGCCCGGGCAACTGTGCTAATGATCCGGCTGATCAACTCCGGCTCAAAACCATAGTCGCAAATGGCTTGTTTTGACAAATTTTCAAAAAGATACAATCTGAGAATTTCGTCTAAAATTTCGTAAGGCGGCAGACTATCCTGATCCCTTTGATCCGGACGCAGCTCCGCTGAAGGCGGCTTTGTGAGAATTGCCTCCGGAATAACCCGAGCAGAGCTGTTGATCTTCCGGCACAATGCGAAGACTTCTGTTTTGAAGAGATCGCCGATTGGAGAAAGCGCACCATTCATATCACCGTAGAGCGTGCAGTACCCCATAGCCAACTCACTTTTGTTACCGGTTGTGAGGAGCATAGAGTTAAATTTATTGGAAAAGGCCATTAAAAGGGTTCCCCGAATCCGGGCTTGCAAATTCTCTTCCGCGATGTCAAAAGGACGATCCTGAAAAACCGGATCCAACGTGGATAAAAAACTGCTGAAAACCGGTTCGATGGAGAGCGTCTCGTAACGGCATCCGAGATTTTTTGCCAACTCTGCGGCATCATCTTTGGATCCTCGCGAGGAAAACCGGGACGGCATACTAAAACAGATGATATTCTCCGGACCTACTGCCTGCACACCGAGGTAGGCAACGAGTGCGGAATCGATCCCACCGGACAATCCGAGGTGGGCCCGGGTAAAATTGCACTTTGCCATATAGTCCCGGATCCCCATGACAAGCGCAGCTTCGATCACATCAAATTCCGGTGAAGCATGTTGGACTTCGGCGCGGGACAGCAGAGTAGCAGAAGTCATCAAAGACGGCTGGAGCGAAGGAAGCATACGGCGCATTTCTTCCAGCATTACCCATGAATCAGTCTCAACAGGATCCGGCTGCGGCTCTTCTGGAAGGGAATTTTTAAGGACAACTTCTGAATCCCAGATCGCAAAATCCTCTTTACAGACAGCACATTCGAGCGCACTGTTCTGGTCAGGCTGCATAACAAAGGAGCGCCCGTCAAAAATGATGGAATCGTTTGCACCGACTGCATTTATGTAAACAAGGGGAATATTACCCCGTCTGGCGATACGTGCGGCAAGTTTACGCCGGATCTGCTGTTTATTGGCAACAAAAGGAGATGCAGAGGGAACACAGAGCAGATCAAGACCCCGGTTGAGCAATTCTTTGACCGGATCGCGCTGGTAGGTGGTGCCGGGAATGTCTGTTTCACGCCACACATCTTCACAAATTGCAAAAGCAATGCGTTTTCCGCGGTATTCAAACACATTCCATTCACGGGCCGCTTCAAAATTCCGGGCTTCATCAAAGACATCATAGGTCGGCAAAAGGGTTTTAATCTGCTGAAATACGACTCCCCGGTTAAAAAGTACCGCATACTCGTTGACAAGGGATTTTCCATCAGCATAAGGACTCCGGTTCACAAAACCGATTCCGACTGCAATTTCTTCCGGCAGAGTCTGCTGGAGGAGCCGGACAGACTGGACATTCATCTCGGTAAAATGATCTTGATCGAGCAGGTCCATAGGCGGATAACCGCACACAACAAGTTCCGGAAAAAGCACTATATCTGCACCGGATTCCTTGGCTTTGCGGCTGTATGTGAGAATCTTTTCCCGGTTTGCAGAAAAATCGCCGATAGTCGAATTTATTTGAGCTATTGCTATACGCATTTTTTCACCTGAAGTACTATAGCACAAAATCCGGGGTGAAGGAAGAGGGAAGAATTCAGTCCGGAATCGCCGCATTGATCCGAAAAAATACTCTTTTCATGATGGCAGTCAAAACATATTATATATAAAATCAATGGAAGGAGTACCGCATGAAGAAAGGAATGTTGGGAATACTATTTTTTATGCTGATTGTTGCAGGAGGAGTAGAGGCAATGGCTCGTTTTGATCCGAATAGACCAGCCGGATTTATCACACAGACCGAAAGATACGGCCGGATCCGCGTGGCAGATGTTGAGTGGAACGGGAAGGTCCGGCGGCAGCTTTGTGATGCTCAAGGCAATCCGGTTCAATTACGCGGAATGAGTTCTTTTGGCCTTCAGTGGGCGGATGGCGAATGGATTCTCACTGATGAAGTCTTTCAAACTCTTGCGTGGGATTGGAAAATCGATGTGATCCGGCTGGCAATGTACGTTACAGAAGATGGCTATGCTTCCAAGCCGGCCGAACTGCTGGCCAAGGTTGAAAAGGGAATCCGGCTCGCTAACAAGTACGGTTTGTATGTTTTGGTTGATTGGCATATCCTTTCGCCCGGCGATCCGAGTGCGCCGCAGTACAGTGAAGCCGGAAAAAATCTGCCGGAGTATGCTGCCATTCGGGCGCAGCATCCGGAATACACCGGTCCCCAGCTCTTTTTTGCCTACCTTTCACAAAAATATGGAAAACTTCCCAACATTTTGTGGGAAATTGCCAATGAACCGAACCGGAACGGCGGTGAGGACGAGGCGGCCGCGGTTTGGAAGGACAAGCTCCTCCCGTATATGCAGAGTGTTACTGATGCGATCCGGGAATATGATGCTGATACCAACGATAACATCGTCATTTGCGGGACTGATAACTGGAGTCAGTTCGTTGATGCGCCGGCAAAGAACCCGGTGCAGGATAAAAACGGCCAGATTATGTATGCGATGCATTTCTATGCAGGTACACACGATGCGGGCTATGAAAACGGCGGACAATTTTGGCTTCGGCAGAAGGTTCTCGATGCACTCGATGGCGGACTTGCAGTTTTTTGTACCGAGTGGGGAACAAGCCTTTCGACCGGTGACGGCGGGCCCTTCATCGACTTTGCTGAACGGTGGCTTAACTTCCTTGATGAAAACAAAATCAGTTGGACTTCCTGGTCATTGGCACGTAAAGCTGAAGTTTCTTCATCAACTTTGGGCAACACATCCGCTCACCCCCACGACACCACTGGTGATGGCATCCCGAATTGGGATTGGACCACGGAACTTTCCACAACCGGCCGGTTTGTCCGGGCGAAGATCCGGGGCGATGCCGCACCGATTTACGAAGATTTTGCTGTGATGCAGGATTTCACCGGTGGAAATCTGGGGAATCTCGGATTAAATGGGGATAATCCCAATACAACTATAACCATTGCAGCTCAAAAAATCGGTACTGAAGAAGTTGCTGCCATTACCGGAATCAACAGCAACGGCGTCTGGGATAACCGGCTCCAATTTTCTTCACAGCACTTCCTCTACGGCATTTATCAGAACCTGATGTTTGATGTCTACCTGCCGGCTGCTGTATTTAAAGATGCCAATGCTGCGGTTTTTTCGGTCAAGCCGGTTTTTCAGTATGCAAAGAATGGAAATCCGGACGATATAAACTGGTGGGCCGACACGATTCCGGAAATTTCCCTCACCGCTCAGGATTTTAGCCAAGTTTCCGGCACTAATGTGTGCAAGGCAACGGCTGCCATTCCGCTTCAGCCCTTAACGCCGGCCGCACGGGATACGTTGGAACATTTAATTCTGCTCGTGTCTCTGTCAGACGCTTCTGCCGGCTCGGTTGTGTACCTCGATACTGTCGGCTTCGGCTCGAAACACAATGGAGACATTCTCTACCAGCCGGCAATTCCTGATGAACCGGGGACCTTTGTCAAGGTGCCTTACGATTTTGAATCCGGCCAGCGCGAAGGGTGGGCAAAGGAAGGCGTTTCCGCGGTCAACTATCTGGATATCCGGATTGCACAAGCCGAGAGCAAAGCCCTAGTCTTCCCGGTTGCTTTTGACACGACCAACAATGAGTGGGAAGACGGCGCACGACTCTCTTCGAGCCATTTGAATGCCTCTCAACTTCCGGATTACCAAGCAATTAAAGGTGTTGCCTTGGATCTGTATATCGAAGCTGGAAAAATGACAACAGGAAACCTGCTCCTCAACGTATGTCCGATTCCCAATGGTGACGGCTATTGGTATCAGGCGGGGTCTTTTGCAATCACTGCGGGCGCGGGGACTCCCGTACAATCTCCGGAGGGCATTGCACTACTCAAATATCGAGTCTCGGTACCGCTCAGCCCGGATGGTACATACCCCTTCAGCGTTCCAATCCGGAATCTGGTTCTTGCATTGCAGAGTCAAGGTTCCAATTATACCGGTTTAGTATATTACGATAATATAAGTTTCACCCGCTAAGAGCATGGGTCTGTTCTGTAACTCAGTGCAGACCCTTTTATTTCTTTTCCATAAGACTATAAAAATAGTACACTTAGTTAGGAACTCTCCTTTTCAAGCTATTAATCTATTTTTTCTCCTTAAAAAATATCTTTTTATACTTAAGAAGTATTTATTTCTCCTTGAGAAGTATTTTTTTATAGTTATGAACTAGCTTTTCTCATATTTGAACCAGCCGCTCTTTACTTTTAACTCTCAACCCCTCACTCTTAATGAGCTATTTTTTAAAAATTTCTCCCCGTATCAAAAGCCCGTTGTAAATGACGTTCCCAATTACTTTCACGATCCGGATATTCACGCGACGTAGCGTCAAAAATGATCATTTCTTTTGTCTTGACTCGATCAAAAAGCCGATCCTCAAGCATAACCCGCTGCATACTGTCAAGCAGACCGGTTTCTTTAAAATACTGCATGGTGTTTCCAGCCACACAGAGAACAAGTCCTTTGTACAAAGGAGTCATTATCCGGTCCTTTCCATACGCAAAACCAAAAGTCCAGACTCTGTCAAACCACCCGACCAATTTTGCAGGAGCGTCACTCCAAAAAACCGGATAAATAAAGGTAATAGCATCAGATTCAATGATCTTTTTTTGTTCAGCCTGAACATCAGGAGGTAGCGGCAGGTCTTTACGGTACATAGCTTCCCGTAGATATTCCGACTCGCTCATATCAGTTTGAAAATGCATCCGGTACAGATCAGAAACGACAACATTATGTCCGGAGTATTCGAGTCCTGTAATAAATGAATCTTTTACATGGTGGGTAAATGAATTTTCACTTGGATGTGCATATACAATAAAGACACGCATACCTGACAGGAACCTTAGATTTTTTTCCGGAATACCCGGTAATTGATCTCCGGAACAATCGGGTGCCGGCGCTCTAATTTCGTGAGCCATTCCGTGTTGATGCGGGTGCCGCCGAATGCTTCGTAAATGGTTGTAAAATTACGGAGATTCTGCTCGATTTGTTCATGAGCATAGTCAAAACGTTCATTCCGGTACAACATTGTGGCCCAATCGGTACTCTGTGCGAGCAGAAGTTCCCAGACTGCTTGATTTAACGCACGTTCACGGATACCGGTTTCATTGGGAAAACGCTCGGCAAGATCCGCCATCCGGTCAAGAGAATGCATAAGGTGCCGGTATATCCAATCATTTGCATTATCCAGCCACGTTTCAGCGTAACCATTCTCACCGGAAGAAGAAAAGGTGGGAATACTTCTCGTTTTATGCGGAGTAACTGAAGCTTCAGACGGGCAGACAAACCGGATACTCCGTTTAGCCGGCGCTTTCCGAAACAGAGCCTCCAAAAAAACCGGCCCTTCATACCAATCCCGGCCCACACTATCAGCAGTAATAGTACACAAACTGAGCGCGGATTCATCAGTAAATTGTTCTACTTCCTTGAAATGGGATATACGTGCGTTAAGAAATTGATCCGCATGGGTCTCTGCCTGACGCACTGCTTTTTCCGGATTATACAGGGATTGATCATGCGAAAAATACCGGTAACCGGTTGCAATACGCCCGCCTGCCTCATCATAAAATTCCGGAATCTGTTCAGCTGGCATCTCGAATCCAATATCAGAGGCATTGTTACAATAGGCGCCTATCCGGGAAAAACGGCTAATATCTTGATACGAATAGGGATCCTGCCCAAAAACGCTGATTCCCTCCGGAGTCTTCACCGGGAAAAAAATCCCAAAATTGGGCCGCGGAGCGCCTAACAAAAATCCGTGGGTACTAACGATAGTGTGAGTTATATGGTACGCATGGAGGAACGAATCCAGAGCCGGCGTCCACCCGCAATCCGGAAGCATAAAACCCCGGCCCGGATTGCCGAAAATTCGCCGGTACATCATGTATGCAGTCTCAATTTGAGCCTGCATAGCCTCCGGCTTTGCAACATAAAATGGTAAAAAAGCCGGCGTGGTACTCGTCATGAGCAGTTCTATACAGTCTTTTTTCTGGTAATGCTGAAAAACCGTGAGCAGATCCCGTCCGTAACGCTCGTTAAAAAGGAAACTTTTCTCGATCACTTCATCATAAAAATGACGCGCGGCTTTCTGCTGACCCGGCGAAGCAGTGGTCCGGCTCGACTCCTGTTCTCCAAATGCTATCTGACGCTGCGTATATTCATGGTAACGTCTAAGCAACTTCTCGTCCTGAAGCGCACAGCAGAGAACCGGCGAAAGCACTATACCCAGCCGGAACGGAACATGATCAGCATCAAGCCGATCAAACAGCATCAGCAACGGGAGAAAGGTTCCGGAAATACTTTCAAAAAACCGGATCTCCTCGTAATTGTAGTGCGGAGAAAAAGTCCGAGGAATAAATGGAGTATGGGCATTCAATACAAGCGAAATTCTATGCGCTGTATCTGGGGACCGGGTAGTGGCTGTAGATGATTTAGTTGGCATTAATATAAAACCTTATGATTTTTCCGGCTGGATCACTTCTCTTTATATATTAGAACAGTTTTTAAACTGAAAGTCAAGACTCGATAACTATAGGCATCTTTGGGGACAGACCTCCGTATTTCTTTTCAATATAATGAAATACTTGGGGTCAGACCTCTACCGGTTTTCGTTGAGGGATAAAAAATTGAAAATTCCGGGGGTATATTGGGAACAGGCCCGAATCGCTTTCTGGAAAAGATTCCGAGCTATAACTTGACCAATTCTACGGATCATTTTAAGATAAATGAGGGGGAATTATGGAAGCTGTTGATCTTATTGTCAAGAAACGATCCGGACAAGCCTTGAATCCTGAAGAGTTAGAATTTTTGATCAAGAGCTATGTGGCCGGTACGATCCCGGACTATCAAGTTGCGGCGTGGGCCATGGCTGTATTCTTCCAAGGGATGAGTCCGGAGGAAACCGCGGCGCTCACCACGATAATGATAGAATCCGGTTCGGTCGTTGATCTTTCCGGTATACCAGGTCCTTTTGTTGACAAACATTCCACCGGCGGAGTCGGTGATAAAACGAGTCTGATCCTTGCCCCGCTTGTTGCATCTCTGGGGATCCGGGATCCGATGATGTCCGGCAGGGCTCTTGGTCACACGGGCGGTACACTCGATAAATTGGAAAGCATACCCGGCTACCGGACGAGCCTTTCGGTCAATGAATTCCGGGATCTTATTGCCCATGATGGATTTGCAATGACAGGTCAGACTGCGGATCTGGTGCCGGCCGATCGGCTTCTCTATAAGTTGCGGGATGTCACCGGTACAGTTGAATCCATTCCCCTGATCACCGCGAGTATTTTGTCAAAAAAGAAAGCCGAGGGAACTGACGCATTGGTGCTTGATGTAAAGTATGGATCCGGTGCGTTCATGCAAAAAATTGAAGATGCAGAAGCCCTTGCCCGGTCCCTTGTTTCTACCGGAACTGCTTTGAAGATGAAGATATGTGCATTGTTGACCGATATGGACGAACCCCTGGGTGCAATGACCGGAAATTTTTTGGAAATGGAAGAAGCTTTTGATTGTTTGGAGGGCAACGGTCCGGAAGATTTGATGGACATTAGTCTGGAATTAGCTGCCCGGATGCTCATGTTGGCACAAAAAGCTGAAAATCCGGCCGTCGGCCGGGAAATGTGTGAAAAAGTATTGGCAACCGGAAAACCGCGGGAGCTTTTTTTGCAGAATATCGATCACCAGGGCGGCGATGCCCGGCGCTTCTTGGAAATGTTGAGAACCTTCCGGTCACCGGTTTCTGAAACGATTCACGCGGAAAAATCCGGATTTATCGCCCGGATCGATGCCGGAAAAGTGGGCCGCGCGGGAATTGCCCTCGGTATCGGCCGTGCAGTGCTTGAGGATGAGGTCTATGCTGCGGCCGGCGTGCAGTTTCACCGGAAACGGGGGAACCCGGTTCAGGCTGGAGATCCGGTTATGACTGTATGGGCGCGTGATGAATCCGGTCTGCGTTCCGTGCTTCCTTTGTTAAAAAGTGCAGTTGAATATTCTGACGCGGAACCGCCGTCACGGGTAATGGTTTTAAAAGCTATAAGCGGCCTAAATTTTGCTTAATGTCAAAATCAGGAATATTGTAATGTGGGGAATTATGTACAAAAATTGTATAATTGCAATTATCGTTGGATGTTTGTTCAGTGCGTGCGGCGGAATTCAGGTGGTAAATCCTCCCACAGCCGGTATAGGGGAGATTCGGGTTATGAATCCTCCTACGATAACTGCGATGAATCTGCGGGTTGTTAATCCTCCTGATCTTTCCGGAGTTATAAGTTTTAACAGCCAATCCGGTATCTATGTTAGTATTATCCAGTATGGAGATACGGTCGTTGATCTCACCAATGGACAGCCTGTGTATCTCGATCCTCAAGGTTCCGGCAGCACTCGGCTTAAAAATTTGCTGACGCGTAATTACACAGCATCAACAGCATCCGGTTCTCCTGTGTACTACGCTATGCACAAAGCATTGGCAACTATCAACACAATAAAGAATTCTCTTCCGGATGATCTGGATTCAGTGAGTATCGTCAGCTTTGCCGCTACGAATGACCAAGGTTCTGCCGGTACAAAATTACCGGCCATTGACGGTCAAAGGATTACTTCATCCGGAGATTATGCCGCATATATCCAGCAGCAGCTTGGCAGGCAGAGGGTAAACAATAAAACGATTGATGCATACTCGATTGGACTCGACCGGGCAAATATGAGCGGTGCTGACCGGACACAGTTTACTACAACGCTATCCAACCTGGTCACAGGCCGGCAAACGAGCCGCGTGTACCGGAGTACAATGTTGACAAATCTCTCTGCCCGGTTTAAAACCGTAGCCAGCCGCTTGAAAGTAGTGCAAACGAAGAAAAATTCCGCGCTTATCTATCTCATTCTCGATAATAGTACCGCGGTGACTGCAAACGGATCAACCGGCATCTCCACGGTACGCAAAGCCGCACAGGATTTTATTGATACACTGCAAGCAACAGCAGCCGTCATGCAGTAATTAACCAGCCGGAATCAGAATCCAGTTACCGGCCGAATACCGGAGGATTCCGGCACCTGAAACAAAGGTGGTGATTCCGCCGGTGACTCTGATGCTGAGAGGATTTCCAGCATTTTGTACTACCGGATCTGAGAAGGGAGAGGTAGCGATCCACAGTCCGTCATATTCGACTGGAATGGCTACTTCCCTGACCGGTTCCGCGGACAGCGCCCGCCGGCTGAAGCCGGACTGAACCGTGCGAGCCGCAACTGTGTTCCAATTCACCCGCCATGGATCATTTTGAATCTCCGGGTTGAGAGTCTCCTCGGCGCATAATTCCCGGAACATGGGCCAGTTGAAATACGCAGCAATCCGGGGCGTTGATGGGGGTGATTTTTCACTACCGGCAGCGCGGGACACTTCCTGGTAAAATACCGCATCAACTCCGCCGCGCCAACTCAGAACAATCCGATCGCCGGAACGATCAAAAGGAAAAAGTCCGCCGGCCGGCTTCATCGTTTTTGGTGCAACGCCTCGTTCCGGCCAATATGGATAGGCAAGTACCGGAGTGGTCCACTCAGGCATAGCATTAATTGACGAAATTCCGGCCGCAGACTGCAATATTCCCACGGAATCCACCCATTCAACATACCATTCCGGAGTCCCCAGTACAGTGTGCCATGAATCCGGAATCTCCGGAAAGACAATCCGGTACGAAGTGTCCGCCGGATTACTGCACGACACTACCATAGCTCCAATAACAAAAATAAATGTTTTCATACCAGAGAAGTACGGCTCAACATAGATAAAATGATTCAAATATGTTTTCATTTTTTTTTTGACACTTGACAAATTTCCGGTATACTAATAATCTGATTGAGATTGTTTGTGCGGCTGTCGTATAACGGTATTACCCGAGCTTCCCAAGCTCGTGACGAGGGTTCGACTCCCTTCAGCCGCTCTTAGCTAAAAAAATATATTGACAGCTGGCATAGAGCGATTTATTCTTCTCATGTTCTTTCTATAGCAAAAATCATTAAAGGGGTATTTAATGAAACGTATACTACTAGTATCAATGGTGGTATTTAGTGTGTTTGTCGGGTGCAACAAAACTAATAATTCAAGTTCCGGTACCGGACAGCAGTCCCAAACCGGCACCGCGCAACAGCAATCGGGCGGAACCTTGTACTATTGGTCGGCTTTTACCGGTGATTCTATGACATGGGATCAGTGGCGAGTGAACGAATTTCTCAAGGAAAATCCGACTGTTAAAGTGGAGATGCAATCTGTACCGGAGAGTGCAGGTGTCCGGAATGGAAAATTGCTCGCGGCAATTGCCGGTGGAACGGGACCGGATCTTATTGTAGCGGATGATTATATTCCAACATTTGGTTTTGTAGGGCAGGGTGCGTTTGAACCCTGGGATCCTTACCTTGAGTCTATAGGACTTTCGCTTGACAGTTTTATGCCCGGTTTCCGGGATCTGATGGAGTATAATGGACACATTTATCTCCTGCCGCAGGATTCAAATGTCATTATGCTGTATATCAATACAGATATGGCTGCCGCGGCCGGACTCGATATCAATAATTATCCAAAAACTATTGATGAATTAAACGATTGGACAACGCGGCTGACAGTCCTGGGTGCGAACGGTGCGGTTGAACGTTACGGTTATATTCCGTGGCTGGATTCAACCGAGGATCCGACATTTTGGCCCTTTATGTTCGGTGCGGAAATGTATATAAAAGATACCAATAAACTTGATTTAACAGATCCTCGTGTAGTCGCCGCATTTAATTGGCAGCGTGAATTTGCACAACGTTTTAATCCTTCTCAAATTAGAGGCTTTACACAATCTGCGGGTGGGCTTTTTTCGCCTGACCACCCCTTCTTTACCGGAAAAGTCGCTATGACGGTGATTGGAAACTGGGCGACTAACGCACTACGGACCTATGCTCCCAATATAAATTATACGTGCGTACCGATTCCGGTTCCGGCCGGCGGACGTGAACGCTCGACTCCGCTAGGATCCAATGTGTTTGCAATTCCTAGGGGTGCAAAGAATAAAGAGCTGGCAGCCAAATTCTTTAAATTTACCCAGGATGCGAGAATTAATGCCGATAATTTTGATCAGTGGCGCTCGATTCCAACCGTTGATGCGGTATTCGATAATGTGTCGTGGACACGGCAGCAGGATCCGATCTATCTACTGGAGCGTGAATTAGCAAATTCTCCAAAATCCGCACATCCGGCGCTTTGTGCAGTTTCTGCTCAACTTGTCTCGGAATTACGTGCAGTGCGTGACGATATTATTTACAATAACCGGGATCCGGAACCGCTCCTACGAGAAGTACAAAATAAATTGCAGCCGGAACTCGATAGGAGCAAATAAGTATTCGGGCAGTGTACCGGGAAATCTTCCGGTACACCGGTTTAATTTCCGTACATAAACGCGCTACGGAGGATTTATGAGCGATACAGCAATAGCGCCGCTGACCACCAACCATGGTAATGTAGCCAGCCGCTTTGGATTAGGAGTTCTTTATTTTATATTGATAGTACTTTCATTCAGTTTTATTGTTCCTTTTTTTTGGTTACTTTCCTGTTCATTCAAACAGCCGAGTGAATTATTTGAAGTACCGATTAAATGGTTTCCCCGGAAAATTCAATTTGCAAATTATGTCCGGATGTTCACATATTTTCCATTTGTACGGTATTTGAGAAATACGCTGATCATTGTGTTTTTTAATATCCTTGGATCTGTCCTATCAGGAGCCCTTATATCGTATGGTTTTGCGTGTCTTAATTGGAAGGGCCGTGATAAGGTATTTATTATTGTATTAATTACCATGATCTTGCCGTTTCAAGTGATTATGGTACCGCTTTTTCTGCTTTTCCAAAAAATAAGGTGGATTGGAACCTTTTTACCGTTGACAGTTACCTGTTTTTTCGGTAATCCTTTTTATATTTTTCTTATGCGCCAATTCTTTTTAGGTTTACCAAAAGAGTTAAATCAAGCTGCAAAAATTGATGGTGCAAATGAATTCCGGATATTCTGGCAGATCGCACTTCCTCTTTCCCGGCCTGTACTTGCTACGGTTGCTATTTTCGCATTTTTGCGGAGCTGGAATGATTTTATTGGTCCGTTAATTTTCCTTGCAAGCGATAAATTGTATACGCTTTCAATCGGCGCACAGATGATCCGATCACGGCTCCAACCAAACTGGGAATTACTTATGCCGCTTGGAGTTATTATGGTACTCCCGGTACTTCTGATATTCTTTTTTATGCAGAAGTATTTTATTCAGGGAATCGCAATGTCCGGTATAAAAGGGTAACAATATGGCAGAACATATTAAAGCAAGCCGGATGGAACGGCAGGAATTTATTGCCGCGATGTTGTTTATTTCTCCATGGGTGATAGGATTTCTTGCGTTTACTCTTTACCCTATCTGTCAATCGTTCTGGTATTCGCTTACAGAGTATAGAGTTCTTTCAGATCCGGAATTTATCGGCGGAATGAATTACATTAATTTATTTAAAGATAAAATATTTCTGACGTCTTTGTATAATACCGGATATATTGTCCTTGTCGGTGTACCAATTACACTGTTCTGCGCGCTTGTTGCATCGATTCTGCTTAACACTAAACAACTTAAAGGTTTGTCAGTATTCCGTGTAATATTTTTTATTCCGACTCTCGTACCGCTTATCATAAATTGTATTTTATGGCTGTGGCTTTTACAGCCGGAGACCGGTTTAATAAATGCGCTCCTCGGTGTGTTTAGGATTCCAAAAGTGCCGTGGCTTGGATCTCCCGTATGGGCAAAGCCGGCTTTAATTTTAATGATGGTATGGGGTTGCGGTGGAACAATTATTATTTTTCTGGCCGGTCTTCAAGATATTCCGGATACACTGTACGAATCAGCCTCGCTGGATGGCGCCAATTTTGTACAAAAAACTGTCCACATTACTCTTCCAATGCTCGCTCCAATAATTCTTTACAATGCCGTCACTTTGGTGATAAATGCCTTTCAATGGTTTGCTGAGCCTTTCGTTATGACCGAGGGCGGACCGAATAATGCAACCATGTTTTATTCGTTAAATTTGTACCAAAATGCGTTTCAATTTTTCAAAATGGGTTATGCTTCGGCAATGGCGTGGATCTTACTCGTTATTGCACTGGCAATTATTTTCTTTCTGTTTAAGGGTTTGAACCGCTTTTCTGCGGATTAATTTTTAGGAGATTTTTATGACTGGACTTGCACATTTAGCTATTACTGTAAAAGACATGGAAAAATCGCTTGATTTTTATACTCGTATTTTGGGATTCCGGAAAGTTTTTGAAATTCCGAAGCCACAAGATGGGTCGCCGTGGATCGTGTACCTTCATGTCGGCGGTCGGCAGTTTATTGAGCTATTTTACGGCGGTACAACGGATAACCCATTTACTGACGAAAAACGGGGATTTAACCACATTTGCCTTGAGGTTGACGATATTCAGGAATTTACAAAAAAAGTTCTCGCTGCCGGCTATAAATTTGAGGGACCGACAGACGTACTTCCGAATCAGGGCTGCGACTTTAACTGGCAGGCGTGGATGACGGATCCGGACGGTATCCGCGTTGAACTCATGCAGATCGATCCTAAATCCCCGCACTATAAGGTGATCGAGGGAAAAGAATAATGTCGCTTGGAACCACAAAACTCTGCCATGCCGCTATTCTGGTGAAGGATATTGAAAAGGCGGTTGAAAATTGGTCGAAATTTTTGGGAATTGCGCCTATTCCGCCGGGAATCCGGACCATTCCGCCGCATAGTGAGGTTCCGGCTTTTACCGATGGCGAGTCGAGTGATTACTCGGATGTTAAACTTGCGGCTTTCCAGCTTGACAATGTGGTCATTGAGCTTGCCCAGCCGGGTAAAAATGCCGGTCCGTGGAAAGACAAACTTGACAGGGACGGTGAAGGCTTGCAGCATTTGAGTTTCATCGTACCGGATCGCCGGAAAGCCCAAGATGCGCTTACGGAATTGGGTGCGCCGGCAGCTTACCATATTGGTTATTGGCCCGGCGGTACTTACGCATTTACCGATGCAGTTGATCAGCTCGGTGTTGAGATTAACATTAAAACTGATGACGACAACCGGGAAAAAATTAAAAAAGTGCTTGCTGACCCGGATTCGCACAAAGCGGATTTGTAATTTTTTGAATCCGGAGTGCGCTCTGGATTCAAAGATTTCAAGATTTTAAATCTTTATAAATGTAAGCAGATCATCCACCATTGTACAGAATTGAATTTCTGTCGCAAATAACAACGAGATAAGAAAAAGCCCCTGCCGGGGAAATGCCAAAATGCTCATAGAGATCAGTATAAAATGCTCTTAATTTCAATGTCTTGGCTTGAATATCAGACGTCTTTGCTGACTGACGCAACGTCTTGGTTATAATGTGCAATGCCTTGGTTTGAATATCAAACGCCTTTGCTGAATGATTCAACGTCTTTGATGTAATGTGCAACGACTTGGCTGAATGACTCAATGTCTTGGTTGTAATATGCAACGTCTTTGTTTGAATATCAGACGTCTTTGCTGAATGATTCAATGTCTTGGTTGAATATCAAATATAATTTATAAGCTGACACCGGTTGGTGCTTATACACTAGGGTGATTTTTTTCACCAGAAATTATCAATAGCTATACCTAATTTCTAAATTTCAAGATTTTAAATCCTTATGCAGAACATGGATCCCCAGTGGCAATGCCAAAATAAACGTAAGCAGATCAGCCACCGGAGTACAGAATTGAATTCCTGCAACTCCGTACAACGGTACAATCGTAAATAATAACGGAATAAGAAAAAGCCCCTGCCGGGAAAAGGCCAAAATGCTTGCCGGAATCGCTTTGCCCATCGTTTGCATCATCATATTGTTGAGAATTATCCAGCCGGAAAGCGGCAACGTAAAACATTGGAGCCGGAGCGCAAAAGCCCCGATTGCAATAACTTCCGGATCATCTTTCCGGAAAAGTGCGATAATATTCGGCGCGAATATAAAACAAATAATTGATAAAATAATCAATACACCGGTTGTAAGCTTTAAACAAAAGAAAAATGCACGTTTTACCCGGTCGTAACGTTTTGCCCCATAATTAAAACCGCATACCGGCTGAAAACCTTGCCCCAATCCCAACAGCGCGGAACTTGCTATCATAACTATCCG
>BOBG01000034.1 GCA_026002265.1 Spirochaetia bacterium | reverse complement strand
TAAAATTCTTTTGAATCAAACCGGAGACGTTTTTTGTCACTTCGTTTTTTTCCGGTGGAAATGCAAAGGAGAATGTCCTGGGCTTCCCAATCTTCTTCTTCTAAATAATGAATATCATTAGTCACTACAAGGGGTATATTATTTCGTTTAGCAATATCGATTAACACCGGATTTAACGTTTTTTGCAACGCTAAACCATGATCTTGTAATTCAATATAAAAATTTCCCTCGCCAAAAAGGGAGGCAAACCACAGCGCGCTCTGCTCTGCTTCAGCTTCTTTTCCATCTAAAATTAAAGAAGGAATTTCCCCGGCCACACACGCTGAAAGGCAAATTAAACCGGCATGATATTTAGTGAGTAATTCTTTATCTATCCGTGGTTTACTATAAAAACCCTCGATAAAAGAATAGGAAGAAAGTTTCATTAAATTCCGGTAACCTTCTTCGTTTGTTGACAATAAAATCAAGTGATAATATTTATTGGTATAATCGGAACCGGCTTTTTCAAACCGGGAACCGGGCGCCATATAAAATTCACTGCCGATAATCGGGTGAATCTCTTTTTTTTCGCACGCGTCCCGGAATTTAATCGCACCAAAAAGGTTGCCATGATCGGTGATTGCGAGGTGTTTCATTCCGAGCGAAGCTGCTTTTGCAGCGAGTGCGTCGACAGACGCCGCACCATCCAACAGAGAAAAATCAGTATGAACATGCAAATGTACAAAATCGGGCATAGGAGAATAATAACCGAAAATATATCGTTTTGCAAGTTTGTTCGTTCTCTAAGGTCAGGCAAATTCTCTGGACAAAAATTGATCGATGACTCCCAAAAATGCGTCGTACTCGTCAACACACGGAATACTTTGTTCAGATTCCCGGATCGTGTTGGGCGCCCGGAACAGACAGCCGGCATGGGCTTCGTGGATCATTCCAAGGTCATTAAATGAGTCGCCAGCCGCAAAAACACTTATATTCAAAGATTTTAAAGCCCGAACCGCTTCTCTCTTCCCATTTGTTTGCCGGAGCCGGTAGCCGGTGATTGTACCATCCTCCCCCACGACCAACGTGTTGCAAAAAAGGGTAGGATAGCCGAGTTTTGCCATAAGCGGCGCCGCAAATTCAGTGTATGTATCGGAAAATATAACAACCTGCGTCCGGCTGCGGAGGCTGTTGACAAATTCAACCGCGCCCGGAAGCGGATCGATTGCAGCAATGACCCGCTGAATGTCCGGCAGTTTCAAACGATTCTTGTTGAGCAGATCGAGCCGAAAATGCATCAACGCATCATAATCCGGCTCGTCGCGAGTCGTCCGGCGGAATGCACTAATTCCGGTAGCTTCTGCAAATGCGATCCAAATTTCCGGGACAAGTACTCCCTCAAGATCAAGACATACTATATGCATACCGGAATTATATCATCACCTCAGCGGTTTGTATATAAATTGTACGTCCCAGTGCATCATCTATGTTCCGGATCATTAAGATAGTTACCGGGCTTTATAGTTCTCTTCAAAAAGATTTGCAGCAGTACCACAATTGCAATCAGTACAAGACCAATGAGGTCACTCACAAGACCCGGATATATTAACAATAATCCGCCAGCTATTGCCATAATCCGCTCAAAGGGTAGCGCCGGTTTGAACATATATCCTTCCAATCCGGCCGCAAGTCCGAACATACCAATGACCGAAGTCACGATGATCTGTATAACCGCAGTCGGAGTCGTATTTATCAATAACATTCCCGGACTAAAGATAAAAATATAGGGAATGATAAATGCGGTGAGGGCAAGCCGAGTCGCAGTCACACCGGTTTTAATTGGATTCGATTTTGCAATCGCGGCTCCTGCATACGCAGCAAGTGCAACCGGTGGAGTAATATCGGCGAGAATACCAAAGTAAAACACAAACATATGCGCGGCCATCAGCGGTACCACGACACCCGCTTCCTGCCCGGCCCTGATCACCATCGGTGCAGTAATTGTCGCCATGATAATGTAATTTGCAGTTGTCGGAATGCCCATGCCGAGGATCAAACATGCAATCATTGTTATGATGAGCGCGACAAAAAGATTGGTATGAGTCATCGTGAAAAAAGGAATGTTGACAACCTGGGTAAGCAGCCCGATAAGAGTTTGGCCAAGTCCAGTGAGCGACACGATTCCCACCACAATTCCGGCCATCGCACAGGCAATCGCAACACCGATGGTGTTTCTCGAACCGCCGGTGAGAGCTTCAACAAAAGTTCCCGGGTTAAAACGAGTCTCTTTCCGGAACATACTCACCACAATCGCAGTAACAATCGCAAAACAAGCTGCATAAGCCGGTGTAAAACCGCGGCCCATCAACACAACAAGCACGATAACCGGTAAAAAAAGGTAGCCTTTTGTTAAAAATAATTTTCCAAAATGGGGAATATCTTCTTTTGGTAAACCTTTGAGACCAAGTTTTTTTGCTTCAAAATGAACCATTAAAAAGATTCCAGTAAAATAAAGTACAGCCGGCAAAATCGCCGACACTGCAATTTGTGCATAGGGAATATCCGTTAATTCAGCCATTAAAAATGCGGCGGCACCCATAATCGGGGGCATAATCTGTCCTCCGGTTGAAGCGGCAGCCTCGACTGCGGCAGCAAATTCGGGCTTATAGCCGGTTTTTTTCATGATCGGAATGGTGACACTTCCGCTGCCGACTGTGTTTGCCACTGAAGAGCCAGAGTACATTCCTTCGAGCGCGCTGGCGATAACCGCAACTTTCGCGGGGCCTCCAGCGGCGAAGCCGGCAACTGAATTGGCTAAATCAATGAAAAAAGTGGCAATTCCGGATTTTTCCAAAAACGATGCCAAAAAAATAAAAAGAACAATAAACGTCGAGCAGACTCCAATGGGAGTACCAATAATTCCATCAGTTGTATAGAAAAGTTGGTGCACAATCCGCCTAAGAGAAAAACCGTCCGCAAATGCATAAATGATAAAAGCGCCGGCAACAAAGAGAATCGGCAAACCAACGACCCGGCGGCATAATTCCGCAAGAATAAGCGTTCCAACGATTCCCACTGCAATATCAAAGGGCTGTAACAGCGTTGCCCGGCCAATAATTGCTTGAAAATTAACCACAGAATAAAAAAATGAAAACGCTCCAAGTGTACCTAGTACAATATCATACCATGAAACATAATTGATTTTTTTTGTTCCTTTCGAGCGAACCGGATAGAGTAAATAACCAATGAATATCAGAATTCCAAGAAATGCCCATCGGCGCACTTGTTCCGGAAGACTTACTATTAACGTCACCCAAAAGATATATACCGTAAATAAAAGGAGGAGTCCCTTGATAATAATATCTTTTACTCCGGTAAACCGGCGGACATTCGATTCCCGGTCAAATTGTGCGATCAATGCCTCGGTTTCCGCTGCGGTCAAGACATGTACTTCATGGTGGTGATGTGTTTTTTCGTGTTCTGGCATAGTAGCTCCTTCATATTTTTATTGTTTATCCAAATTCGGCGCAAAACCCACTCTTTAGGAGTGGGGTGCAAGCCGTACTGACGCTTACGTAAAAGGATAGCACATCTCTGATGATCATTCAACGAGCCAGAAAATACACATGATGATCAGCGTATCTTGTGTTAATTGTGGTTTTTATATTTTCCTATTCATTCCGGAAAATGCTTGGGCAATGCCAGCCGCAACCAGTGCATTATTATAAACAAGCTGAATATTTGCCTCCAAACTTGTACCGCCGGTAATTGCATCAATTTTTGCAAGCAGATAGGGGGTTAATTCCTTACCGTAAATCCCGGATTTCTCTGCTTCCATTAAAGCTTTTTCGATTTTTCCGGAAATAAATGATTCATCCAATGAATATTGCTCCGGAATCGGATTCGCGATAACTGCACCTCCGGGGTAGCCAAGTTCTTGCATGCTAAAAAATAAACGGGCAGCATCTTCAGCAGATTCAACCCGGTAGGGCAGAGAAAAACCGCTTTTCCGGGTAAAAAAGGCCGGTAATTCTGAAGTCTGATAACCAATAACCGGAACGCCGTTTGTTTCAAGATATTCCAGGGTTAATCCTAAATCCAAAATCGATTTTGCACCCGCGCATACAACCAAAACATTTGTCCGGGATAATTCCAATAAATCAGCCGAAATATCCATCGTGCGAGATGCACCCCGGTGCACTCCGCCAATGCCTCCGGTACAAAATACCTTAATACCGGCCATTTTTGCGATGATCATTGTCCCTGCAACTGTCGTACTTCCATCATCTTTCCGGGAAATAATCACCGGAATATCCCGCCGGCTCGCTTTCTGTACCGCATGGCCCTTTTTAGCAAGGTAGTCAATTTCACCGGCCGACAGACCGACTTTTAATTGTCCCTGTATAATTGCAATTGTAGCCGGTACCGCTCCATGCGTGCGGATAATGTGTTCGACTTTCAGCGCGGTTTCCATATTTTTAGGATACGGCATTCCATGGGATATAATTGTCGATTCCAATGCAACAACCGGTTTTCCCGCGGCTAAAGATTCACTAATTTCTGGTGCAATATCAAGATAATTCATGTTTAATAACTCCATTTAAATCCAAATGAAAGCATAGGTACCGGTAAACTATAACTGGCAGTAGTACTTCCCGGCTCGTCAACGCCGGTGTAACTATTAAAAGTCGTGTTATTTGTTTTCCGGGTCTGAATAAATGCAAGAAGATTTTCAATCGCCAAATAGATTTCAGTCTGAGTTTTTCCGGCCGGATTGTGGAAAAACCATGAAAATTTCAAGTCAATCGGCAGAGCAAAACCGTCGCGCTCCAAAGCAGTATCAACATCACTTTTGGCATAACGCTGAATAACCGTGGTGGTGCCGTCATCTTTTTCAACCAACACCGGCACGCTGATGATCTGACCTCCGGAGCTGAAATTCCGTAAAGCTCCTGATGAATAACTGATCCTAGCAGCGATGTTAAAATTATTTACCGGCTTTATATTCAGGACCACATTCAAATTAGAAAACCGGTGAAACGATGGATAATACCAACCGTCATTTTTACCGGAAGCTGTATTATCCGGATCACGGTATTGTGCAAAATTAAATGAATATGAGATCCAGCCGTCAAAAAACCGGGACGTTTTTTTTTGCAGCATAAAGTCAAAACCAAAAATATGCGACTCACCGTTAAACTTAAAAACGATAGTTTCGGACGGCGGATCGTACTCATAATGCTGGTAATTATAGGATCTATCAAAACCATATTTATAGTACATTTCAAAATTAAAACTATACTTTTCAAAAAAATCGAGTTTTGCACCAGCGATGCTGGTCCACGTTTTTGCCTGTTTCAGAGCGTAATCACTGATGCCGCTTTGTGCTTCGAGATACGTTATGCTGCTGTCGTTCATTGATGAAAAAAGTCCGGTACCAACGGTTAAATCGAGTGAATCGAACATTCCCTTACCGGAAAATACATTGTAATCAACATTAAACCGGGGATTAAATACCGGATAGGTTTGAATCGAAAAATCTTTTCCCTTAAAATAAAAATGATCGAGCCGGAGTCCAATTTCCGCTCCCAGCCCTAATTCTGGGTGTGTCCATTCAAGCGCTGTATAGCCGGAACTAAAAAGTCCGGTATTCCGTATATCCGGCTGATTCCACGGCATAGCCATCTGTTTCCGGATAAGGTGGACATATTCAACCTCCGGTTTATTGAGGATGTCCATCAAAAACGGAAGCTGTTCGGCTTGAGTTATATCACTCGGGGGCGGGAAAAATTCCCCGGTGTTGGTGTAATAGCCATATACATTTGTATAGAATGTTTGATCTATACTCTGAGTCCACGAAGTAAACATTTCGTGGATGCCGGCCGAAAAAAGAAAGTTTTTAGCGATAGCCCAGTCAAAATCGGCCCGCGTCTGAAAATTACCACTCTCAGTTTCAAAGCCGAAATTTATTTTATTAGCATAACTATACGGTTTACTGGTATCACCTACAATACCGGCAAGAACATCGTTCCAATTTTCCGGAGGCTGAACAGTTGAGCCGGGTTTTATGTGTGTTGTCGGCGGATCGCTATGAAGAAATTCATTGGTGTACGCTTGTTCCACCCAATTGTTAAAATTAACCAGTACTTTTGCATTGTGAAAACCGGCACCGACTGTTGCCCGGAACGACATATCTGACCGTGGTGAATAAGCAATTCCGGCTGTCGCAAATCCGATCAAGTTGTTCCAATTGCCGATGATCCGGCTGTTTGGGTTTTGATAATCCCCGCCGACTCCGTCCCCGCCGATATAGCCATTCGCAGTTAATTCAAGGTCAGGGTTAAACCGGTAATGTCCGGAAAAAGCTCCGGCCCGGATATATGGAGCGACATTCACCGCGTTAATTGCATCAATTTCCTCGACTAATGGTTTCAAAACTGGTACTAAAGCCTTAACCAGCCAGACAAAAGGATCCCAGTACGTCACCTTGCCCATGATCATCAGCCCGCCTTTTCCTCCCAAAGGCAGCGAAATATTAACATTAGCCGCGGAACTCGAAAAACCAACTTCTAGTTCCGTTTCTGTAGGATCCGGTTTCCGTGACGTGATCTCAAGGAGTCCGGATGTTGTATGTCCATACCGAGCAGAGAAAACCCCATGTGAGAGTTTTGCGCTCTGCACCATCCGGGGGTCAAAAATGGAAACAGAGCCGCCTAAATGATAGGGATTATCGACATAGAATCCATCAAAAACAGCCATCAAATCACCTGGTTCACCGCCTCGGATCGAAGGCATCGCATTAAACATTCCGGCATAACCCACACCGGGGAGGAGTTTAATCGATGTCATCACATCTTCAATGATACCAATCTGTGCGGTCCGGGCAAGTTCTGCACCGCCGATGGACACGGAACGGCCGGTTTTTGTCTCCTCGCCTCCGCCCGCCCGGGCAGCTTCGAATACCAATTCTTCGCGTTCCATGATTCCGCCGCCGAGCCGCATATTCACCGTAAATGAATCTTGACCGCGGACAACGGACAGTCGGATACTTTCGTAGCCCGGATATGAGAATTGTACCTGAACTGCCCGATCATCAGGCGCAGGAATAGTTACTATGCCGTCCACATCACATTCATAAGTCTGTCCATCCCATGCATGAAGAACAGCACCCTCCAGCGGAATATCCAAATCCGCATCCAGAACAATGAATCGTACATCCCGTGCGTGCAGAAAACGGGCAGTACAGAGGAGAAAAATTGACAGAATCAGTATCTTGTACATATAATTATGGTACAAAACTCAACCTTATATAAAAGATGCATAGTACAGCGAAAAAGAGAAGCCCCATGCTTTAGGCAGATCTTGTGTTAATGATGCCCGGTGTTTGACTATTTGTCAAGTTTTTTGTCTCAATTAATCCGGTTTCTGTTTCAAGTACCGTAGTGGCAGCAGTCAGAGCAGTGTTAAATTCCGTTACTTGTGCTTCGAGTATATTCCAATCGTTGGCAGAGTGGGCTAGGCAATTTTGCCATGTCTTTGTCAGTAATTATGATGAAAAAAAGTACAAAACAATTCCGCACATGAATAAAAAAGCCTTGAGCCGGGCGTACTCAAGGCTGTTGCCGAGACTGTCATAGCTGCAATTATAGGAAAATGATGCAAATGCAAAAGGATTGATCCGGTCACTATCAAGTACCATGATATTGACAGTGTTCTCTGCCCCGCTCAACTCATCGATCACAGTCTGCATCTTTAGTGCCCTTATGGGGAGATAAAGCGCGCTGGCAATATCGGCATCAACCGGAATAAGGCTGCCGTTTAGTACCGTTTCTACTTGAAAACCCAAGTTCGTCAGTACCGTTGCCACATCATTCACCGGATTATTGAGTGAAGCAAAAACACGGCAACAAACACAACATAAAACTTTCTCATAATATTCTCCTTATTTACTCCACTCAACAGGCTCAGGGACTCATTCCCGGTCATTGAACCTGTCGAACCGGTCATTAGCCTGCCGAACCGGTCATTGAGCCTGCCAAACCGGTCATTGAGCCTGCCGAAATGACAGAAGCAGAACTCAGGGAAGCACGACCCGGAAGCCGAGGTTATTGAAACGGTACGTAGGGGTGCCACCGCCCCGGTAGGCGGAACACAGGAGCTGGGCGCCACCGCCCCAGCCCCCGCCACGTAGGACGCGGCCCGTCCCAGAAGCGGCACCAGTAGGATCAGCCTGAGACGAAGTAGTATAATCACCATACCAATCCCAGCACCACTCCCACACGTTCCCATGCATATCATACAAGCCCCACGAATTCGCTGTACCGCTACCCACTGCCCACGTCCTTTCCCTATACGTTCCTTTCGCATTTCCATTGTACGGATAATTCCCATTATAATTCGCTTGATTGGTCGTGATATTAGTTCCGGTACTAAACGGTGTTGTCGTTCCCGCCCGGCAGGCATACTCCCACTCTGCCTCGGTCGGCAGCCGGTACCCATTCGCACTCCGATTCCATGTTACACTATCCCCACTCCGGCTATACGCAGGCGTCAGCCCTTCTTTCCGGCTCCTCGCATTGCAATACTCTATCGCATCGTACCAACTCACGTCCTCAACCGGCAAATTATAACCCTTAAAATTACTAGGATTAGTCCCCATCACATTAGACCACTCCTCCTGCGTCACTTCATATTTACTCATTGAAAGTCCGGTTATCGTCACTCGATGCTGGACTTCATCATCATATCGATCCGGCTCCGATACCGGACTTCCCATCATAAAAGACCCTGCCGGTATCCGCACGAAGTTCGCCGGGATAGATGGTTGGACCGGTACCGGAGCAGAAGCAGTACGCACCGTCACCGCCGGCGATTTTGCACTTTCCCGGCCGTTTTGTAAGGAACTTACCCAGAAATAGTAGGTTGAATTGGTTGCCATGCCGTTTACATTGAAAGAGGTACCGGTAGTTGAATCGCCAAGAGCATTCGCACCGGATGCATTATTTTGAGTATTATAGTACACCCTGTAACTGATGCCGACTCCGGCACTATCCCAGTTCAATGTTACCGAGTCAGTCCCCGGCGTCCCGGCCCGGACATTCCGAGGGGCTTGTGGCGTCACTACCGGTTGTGGTGCAGGCGGCGCACTCCCACCTAGATAGGCCCGATTATAGAATTGTGAATAAATCGCCGGCCGCTGTGCGTTTCCAGTCGTACTGCTAACTCCCTGACCGGTTCGCTTAAACACCTCCTCGACATCTATGCCCGGCGTGGACAGATGCTTCAGCAACTCGCCGGTAAACAATCCATTCCGACCCGTTCCGTCCAATGCAGTCGCGCCGGCACTGGTTGCATACACGATGATGCTGTCCGTAGGCTGACCCGTCACCACATTCAAACCGCGCGTACCGCTCCGCGCCCAGGAAAAAGGATTATCCCGGCACGCATCCAATACCACAATATTCAGCGTATTTGACGCCGTGTTCAACTCATCGAGTACAGCTTGCACCTGAAGCGCCCTCGAGCGGAGAAAGGATTCGCTCGCTATAGACGCATCAACCGGTATTAAATAATTTTCTCCGTTGGACTGCACCCCATGCCCGGCGTAGAAGAAAAAGCCGTAGGCATTGGCATTCGTACTGAGCTGTCTTGTCAACCGAACAACCGCCTGTTCCATCTGGTCAAGAGTGCCGTTTAGTATCTTATCCACCTGAAAACCCAACCCGGTTAGAGCGGCCGTCATATCATTGGCATCATTCACCGGGTTGTTGAGCCGGGTAGTATTCGTATAGGCTGCGTTCCCAATCACGAGCGCATACTTCTGCTGCGCGAATGCTCCTGCCGGAAGCAAAAACACGGCAACAAACACAACATAAAATTTTTTCATAATATTCTCCTTTTATCTACTCCACTCGACAGGCTCAGGGACTCATTCCCGGTCATTGAGCCTGCCGAACCGGTCATTGAGCCTGCCAAACCGGTCATTGAGCCTGTCGAAATGACAGAAGCAGAACTCAGGGAAGCACAACCCGGAAGCCGAGGTAATTGTCACGGCTCGTAGGGGAGTAGTTGCCCCGGAGAGCGGACCGCAGGCCCCGGGCGCCATTGTACCAGCCCCCGCCGCGCCTGACGCGGAGCGCCCCCGAAGCGGCACCAGTGGGATCAGCCTGCGAAGCAGTACTATAGTCACCATACCCATCCCAGCACCACTCCCACACGTTCCCATGCATATCATACAAGCCCCACGTATTCGCTGTACCGCTACCCACTGCCCATGTCTGTCGCCGGTAGCTACCCTTCGCATTTCCATTGTACGGATAATTCCCATCATAATTCGCTTGATTCGTCGTGATATTAGTTCCGGTACTAAACGGTGTTGTCGTTCCCGCCCGGCATGCATACTCCCACTCTGCCTCGGTCGGCAGCCGGTACCCATTCGCACTCCGATTCCATGTTACACTATCCCCGCTCCGGCTATAGGCCGGCGTCAGCCCTTCTTTCCGGCTCCTCGCATTGCAGTACTCTATCGCATCATACCAACTCACGTTCTCCACCGGCAAATTATAACCCTTAAAATTACTTGGATTCGTCCCCATCACATTAGACCACTCCTCCTGTGTCACTTCATATTTACTCATTGAAAATCCGGTTATTGTCACCCGATGCTGAATTTCATCACTATCCCGGTTTACCTCTGACGAAGGACTCCCCATCGTGAAAGTCCCGCCCGGTATCCGCACGAAGTTCGCCGGCATCGTTGGCGCAGCCCGGTAGCTAAATGATAATCTGCTCGTCTGATTACCGGTTATTGTCAGCGACTGTGTCTCGGTTTTCCCATCGCTGTACGTTATAGTGACGCTGTAAGTCCCAGCCGCAAGAGTCTCACTAAAGGTCCCTCCAGCAGACACATACCCACTCTGATTCACACCGGCTCCGGTCACCCGCCATGTTCCGGCTGTTATCGCTGATGCAGTCAAGGTCCCAGTTACCGGCGTAGGCCGATAGCTAAAGTTTTCAGTACTCGGAACATTCCCGGTTATCGTTACCGACCGCGTTTCTACGTACCCATCACTGTACGTCATACTGACGCTGTAAGTCCCAGCCGCAAAGTTCCCGCTAAAAGTCCCTCCAGCAGACACATTCGCACTCTGATTCACATCAGTTCCACTGACTCTCAAGGTTCCGGCTGTTACTGTTGATGCAGTCAAGGTCCCATTCTGCACAACCCGATCACCACTGGCATCCATCCCGGCGGGAAGCACGACCCGGAAGCCGAGGAGACCGGAGATACTGAGACGGTCCATAGGGGTGCTGCCGCCCCGCTCCGCGGAACGCAGGAACCGGGCGCTATCGAGCCAGCACCCGCCACGAAGAGCGCGCTCAGACCCAGAAGCGGCACCAGCGGGATCAGCCTGCGAAGCAGTACTATAGTCACCATACCAATCCCAGCACCACTCATATACGTTCCCATGCATATCATACAAGCCCCACGAATTCGCTGTACCGCTACCCACTGCCCACGTCCTGCCCCTATACGCTCCCTTCGCATTTCCATTGTACGGAGAATCCCCATTATAATTCGCTTGATTCGTCGTGATATTAGTTCCGGTACTAAACGGTGTTGTCGTTCCCGCCCGGCAGGCATACTCCCACTCTGCCTCGGTTGGCAGCCGGTACCCATTCGCACTCCGATTCCATGTTACTACCCATCGGACAGTATCATTATCCCAGTCATATTCACTATTTGTTGGCGCATTATTATTCGGATCTTCCCGGCTTTTATCTATCGTGTACGCCGGCGTTAGCCCTTCTTTCCGGCTCCTCGCATTGCAGTAGTCTATCGCATCATACCAACTCACTCGCTCCACCGGCAAATTATAACCCTTAAAATCACTTGGATTCATCTCCATCACATTAGACCACTCCTCCTGCGTCACTTCATATTTACTCATTGAAAATCCGGTTATCGTCACTCGATGCTGGACTTCACTACTATCCCTGTCTACCTCTGACAAAGGACTCCCCATCGTGAAAGTTCCACCCGGTATCCGTACGAAGTTTGCCGGGATAGACGGTTGAACCGGTACCGGAGCTGAAGCAGTACGCACCGTCACCACCGGCGACTTTTCACTTTCCCGGCCGTTTTGTAGGGAACTTACCCAGAAATAGTAGGTCGAATTTTGCGCCATGCCGTTTACATTGAAAGAGGTACCGGTAGTTGAATCGCCCAGAGCATTCGCGCTGGATGCATTATTTTGAGTATTATAGTACACCTTGTAACTGATGCCGACTCCGGCGCTATCCCAAGTTAGCTGTACAGAATCAGTCCCCGGCGTCCCGGCACGGACATTCCGAGGGACTTGCAGTGCCGCTACAGCCGGTGCAGGCGCCGGTGTGGAGCCGCGGTTAAAGTAAATGTTTCTGGCTCCGGGAGCGCTATTGAATATCACAGGGTTTTGCTTCTTATTACTTATCTGTTGAACAGCTTCGCTAGTGATGTCAAAAATATCACGTACCGAAAGGTTCGGTGTTGCAAGGTTTTTGAGGAGTTGACTCGTATACAGTCCGTTGCGCCCACTGCCGTCAGACGCTTGTTCTCCGGAACCTGCCCCATAGGCGATAATAGTACCACTTGGTTGACTAGTCACGGGAGAAAGCCCGCCGCGGATCATACCACGCTGCGCACCACTATTCGCCACCCAGATGTCGGTAAAGGGATTGTTACGACACGCATCAAGTACTACGATGTTGAACGCATCCTCTGCCTCATTCAAGTTATCAAGTATAAATCGCAGCACCATTGCCCGTTCTTTCAAAAGCGATTCGCTTTGGATATCCGCATCTACTGGAATGAGATAGTTATCGCCACCGGATTGCACCCCATGGCCAGCATAAAAGAAAAATCCATAGGCATTGGCATTCGTACTGAGCTGTCTTGTCAACCGAAGAACCGCACTTTCCATCTGGTTAAGACTGCCGTTTAGTATCTTATCCACCTGAAAACCCAACCCGGTTAGCGCGGCCGCCATGTCATTGGCATCATTCTCCGGGTTGTTGAGCCGGCCAATATTACTGTTATACGCACTATTCCCAATCACCAACGCATACTTCTGCTGCGCGGGTAGTGCCGCCGGAAGCAAAAACACGGCAACAAACACAACATAAAATTTTTTCACAAAATAACCTCCATAAATTGGACCAAAGCCTAGAGTCAACACCCACACCTAAAGGCATGGGCTTGATTATTCGAGACAACTTTTCCTACTTCACTTCTACTACCCCAACGGAGTGTATTTTGTAAAAATTCCACCAGGATTTTTACGTTTTCTTTCCGCGGACTCACCAGGGTCTTTCACTCGGTCCACTACAAGCCAACGTTATCCTGTCTTCCTGTCGCTGTAGCAGGAGTCTGATCCGGTTGCATGCGGAGCAGATAAAAAAATTATAACAATAAACTTTGTTTTGTCGATGTAAAAACCATCAAAAACAAGCAGTTTTTCATGACTTGTCAAGTTTTATGTCTCAATTAATCCGGTTTCTATGGTACAATCGTCCACAATAGGGGTCCCCAGGGGCCGGCGCCACCTTTAGCATTTTCCAGCCGTATACAGAACCAGACCGTTTTACCACGGTCAGTTTCGGGAAAATCAAATGTATAGGAAGTGTGTTTAGTGTAGATTGAATTGATAAGGTCAGCACCAGTTTGTGGTGCAGTGGTTAGGTGACGCCATGAGACATCGTTAGGGGCCGGAACTGTGGCGGGGTCAACCACAGCGAAGTAAATGCGATAGCCGTACCAGCTTTTCTTAGAGCCATCGGGAAGAGCGCCGATGATAGTCATGACGAGTTTGACAATATGGGCGCCTTGGGGCTTGAATTCAGCAACTGTTCCCTGGTTTGATGCTATGGGAATACTTGTACGGACCGTGTCCGGCTGCTTGAGGAGTAAGTCTGTAAAGTCAAGGTCGCTGAGCGGCGGTATAAGAAAAAAGTGTCTTTTGATATAACGCATCAAGGTCGTCAAAGAATTTACCGCCAGCCGGGCGGCTTTAACATTGTGGGGACTTTTGTCAGCGGTTTCTGCTTCCAGTGTAGTAGTGGCAGCAGCCAGAGCAGTGTTAAATTCCGTTACTTGTGCTTCGGGAATATTCCAATCGTTGGCAGAGTGGGCTAGGCAATTTTGCCATTTCTTTGCCATGAGTATAATATCGTCCCGTTTTCCAGGGAGCCAGTCGTTCCTATTTGTCATTGTTTCCTTCTTATAGATGAATATACTTTATACTCTGTCCAGAGTCAACCGATTTTTGTCTATAACTAATAATTTATAGTCCGTAAACAATATATATCCGTCCGTAGCTGATAGTAAAAAGTCCGTGGACTATGGTTTATTGTCCATGAACAACTGACCGGTGTCCGCAGATAATAGTTCGCTTTCCAGTGTAAATTGGCAGTCCTATCTCAGTAAAGTAACGGCCATCGCGATTGATCGAACCGGACGGTTCCAGAAACACAATGAACCAAATCCAGGTGACAGATTTCGTTTAAAAAATGGAAAACAGCTTGACAAAATGGGCAGGGGCAAACTGCTTAAATAGCAATTATAATTTGAAAAATATTATAGAAAACCATTGACAGAAATAAATAGAATTAGGATAATGAATTTTGTGAAAACCGTAATACACTATTTAGAACAAAGAATAATTGACATAAAAAATATGCTAAAAGACGAAAATAATAAACAGTTATTGCCGGAATTAAAAGAAATTAATAATGCAATAAATTGGTTAAAGAGGATTGATGAATTAAAATTAAAGAATGTACAAAGATATGAAATAATTGAATTACCGGATTTAAAAACAGGCTGGTCAGAGTATAGAATAATGAATGATTGTGAAACTGATGATATTAATCAATGGATTGAATTAAAAAAGGATAATATGCCTGTACTGGCAAACATGGGCGATATTCTAATAATAAAAAAACCTAAAGTCTAATATCAGGAATTATATTTTTTGGAAAAAATAATGGAGTACGCCGCCACTGCACATAATAGGACTGTATATGCTTCGCCTAACGTAATTAGCTCAAAGACGATATGCTGATTGAAAAGGTTTTGAAAAAGGGTTTACAGTCATCAGCGCGGAATCGCCTGATCAGCTTGTTTGGTAGTTTAGGAATTCTCTGTGAATGCTTACGGTTGCTTGATAGCTACTTTTATCTGAATTCGGCGTACAACCCAATACTTCAGCTTTGGGATATAAGCCGTAACGAAAATAGTTGTAACAATTATTGACAATAGTTCTCATTACTTGTATCCTTTCTATGAAAGCCAATAAACATAAGCTTTCGTGTTTAATAGGAAAAGTTGTGAAATCAATCACAAGCCTGCCCCTTTAGGGGATAGGTAGTTGACGCTAACATAAACCTAATTAAGGAGGTCGCAAGTATGGCAACCATAACAGAACACCCTCAGACCGGGTTCACTTTTGAAGATGTGTGGGCAGCAATCATGAAGATGCAGGTAGAAACTGAGAAGATGCGGGCAGAAACTGAAAAAAGGCAGGCAGAAACTGAGAAAAGGCAGGTAGAATATGAAAAAAGACAGGCAGAATATAAAAAAGAATATGAGAAAAGGCAGGTAGAATATGAAAAAAGACAGGCAGAATACGAAAAAAGACAAGCAGAATCTGAGAAAAGATCGAAAGCACTTGATGCACAAATTGAGAGAACACAAGCTCAAGTTGATAAAACATCGGCAGAAGTTGATAGAATGTCGAGAAAAGTGGATAGAGTATGCGACAATGTCGGCGGCTTGAATCGGTCTATGGGAGAACTCATTGAGACGCTGATAGCCGCCAGATTGTGGGAAAAATTTAACGCTTATGATTATAACCTTGAGCGTGCATATCAGCGAGTGCCTTTATTTGATGAAAATAACACTAAACTAACTGATATAGATATTCTGCTTTCAAATGGTGAATATGTTATGGCAGTAGAGGTAAAGAGGGAACTAGACAGGGAAAAAGATATTGATCATCATTTGAAACGAATGGAATTGATAAAAAAGTATCCACCTGCTGAATGTAAAGGAAAAAAATTGCTTGGAGCAATGGCTGGCGGCGTGGTTGATGCAGATGTACAGAATTATGCACATAGCGTTGGTTTTTTTGTCTTAGAATTAACTGGAGAATCTGTCTGTCTTGTTGAAGCTCCAAAAGACTTTGTACCTCGCAAGTGGTGAAGCACTGTCTAACAGCCTTTCCTATTGATTGGAATTATTATGGAAAAACGAAATATTCTTGATATTCTTTGTGAACAATTACCGTTCCGCATGGTACACTTTGTGTTTCCTACAGCGGTTACAGCCGATTTTTGGGCATTTGAGTCCGCGCAGGCAACCGGTCAGGCAGTTGATAAAGAGCGTTTTATCGCATGGGATACCTATAAGGACCAAGCCTTTAGTGTTCCTCATCCGGAACAGAAGAAATCTAACCGGGCGCTGCGCTTTCTCTTTGCATCACAACTTCTTGCGGAGAATGCCATGGAGCCTTTTCTCAAAAATTTTGTGAATCCGGCTTTTGCTTCTTCATATACTGCCTTTGTGGCGCCGCTTGCCCGGCTGCTCGTTCCGCTCGATGGAATTCTAAGAAAAGCTCCGGATTCCGGCGCAGAGGATCCCTATTGTGCAGACCTTAAGTGTATCCATGACCGGTATATCCGATTTATGGAAGATCATAACCGGTATGAACCATTGTGGAACCGTCCGCCGCTGGTTGAATCTGACAAAAAATATCTGCTTTTCTTTCCGGAACTGTGCGAAGATTGGGAAGAATTCCGGCATGATTTGGAGTCTGAAGAGATAATTTCCCTTGATGCTATTGCCCGTCCTCAGTCTTATGACGAAAGAATTACCGGAGCGTTGGGAACATATACAGGAGCTTTTCTGCATTTCCCTTTTTCCGGTGATGAATACCGGTGGATTGCGCTCACGATCCGGCATTTATACGCTGCGGGAGTTGCGCTGGATGATATTGTCATTAGTTATGCTGGAAACGGCGATCCTGAACGTTTGATGCAGGAATTACACAAATACGATATTCCGGTTGAATCTCATCATGGTAAACAATTAACAGAGCATCCGGGTGGACGAATCTATGCAAGTTTAGCCAATTGCCGTTCTCAAAAATGGTCATACCGGGCGCTCAAAAACCTTTTACTCGACCGGAATTTCCCATGGAAAAACCGGAAGCTTATTGATGCGCTTCTCGAAGCAGGACTCCGTTACCGGTGCCTTTCCGGTTGGAATGAACATAATTACGGCGAGGTTGATGTGTGGGAAAAAAGTCTCTATGAAAACTCACATCAGGTTTTTGCCGGTGTTCCGGTGCCGGAGATACGGGAATTCTACATTCAGCTCAAAAAAGATATAACAGCTATTCTCGAAGCAAAAACATTTAAAAATCTGCAATCTGCATTATTTACTCAATTTGAAAATCATCATTTTGATAAAAATGCAAAGAATATAGAAACAAAGAAACTCACCGGCATTGCCATAACACTTATTCGGGAATTAATCGAAACTGAAGAAGAATTCACCGCAAGTGCCGTAGATTCATCGTCAGAGAAATTGCGTAGCGCTGTACAGAAAACCCCGGTTTTTCCCATTTTTCAAGCCTATGTACAGGATCATCCCCATGTCTATAAATCTCCTTTCCGCGGCGTTGCCTTGTATGATTATAAAGTTGCAGCAGGAATCGGTCCAGCGGTACATTTTATCGTTAATACCAATCAGCGTGACGCGGCTGTCAGCTATCCTTCGAGTGTAGATTTTCTCCGGGAGGATCGTAAAAACCTTCTCGATGTTCAAAACCGGGATATGAGCGATTTTTTTGTGCGGGCTTATGAGCTTTCCGGATCCATTCCGATTTTTACAGCTTCGGATCGTACGTTTTCCGGTGCGACTGTCGCACTCCCTGCGTTACAGAATGTGCCGGCCGGAGAGATCAAATATGAAAACCTACCAGTACAAGGTGATCCCTATCAAATTGAATGGTTGATCAGTGCCGGCAAGGAATATGACAAATCGGTACATGCAACAGCAGCGCAAAAGCTAGGGTGGAATAATCGGACTATTCTCTCTCACACACCTGTCCGGTCGGATTTCCGGACATCTGCCATTGTTGATCCCTTACTTCGTGACGCAGTCCGTATCAGATTAGGAAATCAAAAAATATTCCGGGATCTAGCCCGGAGTAAAGCCGGACTTTACTCTGAGACTTCTAGTGTTTCACCAACTGATTTAGATGAATATCAGCAATGTCCCTTTCAATGGGTTTGGACGCGCGGGCTTGGTGTTGGCGAATTGCAGACTGATGTTGAAACAATCGATCAACGCGAATTGGGTATACTATATCATGGCATTTTGGAACGGCTTTTTGGCCGGATTCAATCTAATGAAACCCGGTTCCGGGCAGAGGATATTCCACGCTACCTCGAGCAGTATCTATCTGAGGAAATTGACGCAACTGTAACTGATGCCACACACCGGGAAGGTTTTTTCCAAAAATCAGTCTATGAG
>BOBG01000033.1 GCA_026002265.1 Spirochaetia bacterium | reverse complement strand
AAAAAATGATCATAGGGGAGCCGAATTGCCATACTGCCAATAAAATAAGTGTATACAGCGCATACTTTGGATTGGAAATCCATGCCGGAGGATCCGCATGAAAAGCTGCCCGGAGAATAGCATTTATGATACCATCAGCAGCAAAAAGCCGGCGCCAGAGCACCGCGATTGCAACGGATCCGCCGAGGAGAGTTGGAATATAATAAATGGTCCGGTAAAAAGGAATTAACCGGAGTTTTTGATTCATAAGCATTGCGACTGCAAGTGCAAAAATCAGTTTAAGAGGCACTGAAAGAAACACAAACCGGAAAGTAACTCCAAGCGAATTAAGAAACCTGGCATCTTTTGGATATTCATCATTTCCGACAAACATAATAAAAAAATTCCGGAATCCTATCCATTTGGGCGGTTGAAGTATGTTGAATTGGGTAAACGATAAATAAAGAGAATAGATCATCGGATAAAAGGTGAGAACAAAAAAACCCACTAACCATGGCAAAAGAAAAACATAGCTTGACGCATTTTCTTTGATGAGTTTCCCATAGTTTTTACTTCTCATAATAGCTCCTTTATAGAATTCTATTAAAACAACTATTTAAATTTTACTGCTGTTCCATACGCTATTACTTCAGCCGCATTTTGCATTACTGATGATGAAGCGTACCGAATATTTATAATAGCATCTGCTCCAAGTTTTTCTGCTTCTTCAACCATTCTTTTTGTCGCTAAGGCTCTGGCCTCATTCATCATTTCATTATATGCTTTTAATTCACCGCCGACCAATGATTTAAATGCCTGGGTAATATCTTTTCCAATATTTTTTGATTGGATGGTACTGCCCTTTACCAGACTAATTGTTTCCAATTCTTTTCCGGTAATAAAATCAGTATTTACTAAGATCATCTTCTTCCCCTTTTTTTATTTCCTTTATTCTTTCGATCATTACAAGAATAATAACTATAGTTACTAGTATTGATACACCGATGAATGCGATTTTAACTATAGTCGGCAGTGCAATATTCAATAATATTATTCCAATAGCAGTATAATACACCGCTAAACAGATTACGACAACAATAGGTGCTATCATTTTCTTAGTATGATTATTCATGATTAAATCCATTCCCATCTATTTCAAACACCAGTATATTTCCGATTGTTCCATCTTTATATTTATCTTCAGCTTTACTTTTTATTATTTCATAGTTTCCTTTTGTACATTCATTAACAACTTTTATCCAGAATTGTTCTGAAGCTGTATTTTTCGGGTGATATTTTAATTGCCACTTTCCTTTAAATTTGTCAAATAGATAGTGTGCAGTATATGTTCCTATTCCTAAACACCGGTATTTGTGCATTATGAAAAATTCAGACATTGTATAATCTGTTTTTATATCGCTTTCCGGATAATCATTTATCATTACAAATCCGGCCAGTGTATGTTCTACTTTTATAAAAAACGGGAATCTGTTTTTTTCTGTCCAATAATGATCCAAATAATCATAGCCGTATAATCCTAAATTATTTACATCTTCTTTTTCCCATTGTGAAAATTCATATAAATATTTTTCCAAAAGATTTTTTAATATTTCTTTTTCTTCAATTTTTACCGGCTCAACTGTTATATTCATATCTTGTTATCCATTCCTTTCTACAATGCCGTTCACCTTCAACCGGATGCTTTCGATAGTTTCCAGACCATTGTTGTCAACTACTTTGACGGCAATAGGGTACGTTCCAGCTCTAAGTATCGTGTCTGAATCCCAGTTTTGTCAAGTACAATTTCCGGTTTGAATCCCTTCTCCGGATTATAATCGAAATCCCAGCTATAAAACTCGATTCCAGCCGGGCTTTCACCTATTGCAGTGAATTCGATTTTCCGGATGCCAGCGCTATCACGAGATAATTCATTGATATGTACAGCGATAGACGGCTTTACGGCAATGGGAACGATCTCCTCAAAGCGTTGCACAGTCGCAATAAAGGTATCAATAATGTTCCGGCCGATTCCATCAGAACGCTTGACCTGTAAATGTTTATAATAAATAGTTTTATTTAGTACCCAGTAGCACTGTCAAAAATCAAATACTCATCACACTATCTGGACAATAAGATTAAAAGCAATGCTAATATTTGTCAAGAGCAGTATAAATAATTGACTTTTTGCGGACGATACGTTATTTTTAACGCAAGGAGATCGTATGAAAAATAACAAACACAGTCAGGCAATTCCCATAGAAGTTTTAACAGAGGTGCAGACCAAAATTGATGAAGCCTCCACACTGCTTAAACCCTATCTAATTGCACTCACGCCGAAAGAACGCCAAAAACTGCCTAAAATGGGATCAAAAACATTGAGCTTTGTGGAAAAAGCTCTTGACTTTTCCAAACAAAATCAGATATTCAATCCATCATATCTTGATATCGATGCTTTTAGCATTGACTTTAATGATGCGCATGAACTGTGGGCGCTGGTCAACAGTGTTGAACAGTTGTATGCAAACCTTGACGATACAGAAATGGTTGCCGGAAGCGAAGCTTTTCAAGCGGCTCTTCTATTCTATAATTCGGTAAAGTTAGCCGCAGCACAGGATGTACCGGGTGCAAAAACCATTTACGATGAATTAAAGAACCGTTTCCCGCGTGGAAAACACAAAAAACGTGACATATAATACATTGTTCTGCTTCAGAACTGCATTTTCACTATTTTGAACTCAGATTTCAGTATTTTTTACTAGAAAAAGCTAGTTCAGAACTAGAAAATCTTAGCTTTTAACTAGAAAAAGCTGATTTTTAACTCGCTAATCCTTATATGGAGGGAGGATATTTAGGTTATGAAGGTGAATAGGATTATTCGCAGTCGCAGAAGAAGATGCGAGTGAGCATAGCCCGGTTACATAACCGAACAGCAAAGATCCGGCGAGACTTACAGGACAGGAATCATTTGGGTTGATCAAGACAGGGTTGACGCAGCCATACAGTTATAGCATTTCCAGCATGATCAATCGTTCCGTTCCGGATGGCAAGTCCTTCACCGATTGTTGATTGGGGGCAGAGTTTTTTAATATCAGCAATACTCCGGCCCAAGGCGCTTCCGCCGTGCGTGCAAAAAGGAATAATAAGCTTCCCGGAAAAATTATATGATTCGAGAAACGTGACAATGGCCATTGGAATTGTTCCCCACCAATTAGGATAACCGAGGAATATTGTTTTATATGAATCCATACCATTTACTTGTGCTGTAAGTGCCGGCCGGGCATTGCTTCTCTGCTCTCGTTTAGCAACTGCTGTAGTAGGATTATACTCTTTTGGATAGGGATCTAAGGTTTTAATCTCAAAGAGATCGCCGCCTACTGTTTTTTGAATCTGCTCTGCAATAATCCGGGTAGTGCCGCCCCATGAGAAATAAGCCACCAGCAGTGACATAGAAAATCCTCCCTTATACATTATCTGATTTAGGCTAACACAGAGAGAAGAAAGTGTGAAGATAGAAGTGCAGCAAATCCCGTTGAAGGTAGAAGGAGGTATAGACTTTTTCATAAAAAAATGCTATCTTTTAGTTTTGAATGAGACATCCGAAATTTTGTGCTGCTGAGCCTGCCTCTGCGGGGTTCATGTGGTTCAACTAAAGAAGGCTCCGCCTCCGAACCATAAAGGCGGAAAACGGGAGGAACTATGGCTGTTGTTACCATGAAAAGTTTGTTGGAATCTGGTGTTCACTTTGGACATCAAGTACGGCGTTGGGATCCGCGGATGAAAAAGTATATTTTTGCGGAACGGAACGGAATTCATATTATCGATCTGCAAAAAACTATTCAGGCGATCAAAGATGCGTACGAAGTTGTCCGGAAAACAGTTAGTACCGGAAAAACAGTGCTCTTTGTCGGTACCAAAAAGCAGGCTCAACAGGCTATTCAGAAAGAGGCCGAGCGTTGTGAAATGTTTTATGTAAACAACCGGTGGCTTGGCGGTATGTTGACGAATTTTTCGACTATTCAAAAGTCGCTTCAACGCCTGAGAAAACTTGAAAAAATGGAAGTTGATGGTACTTTTGAGAATCTTACGAAGAAAGAAATTGCCGCTCGGGCAAAGGAACGGGCAAAATTACAAAAAAATCTCGGCGGAATCAAAGAAATGAAGAGTCCGCCGGGGATCATTTTTATCATTGATACCCGGAAAGAATATATTGCAGTGAATGAAGCTAGGCGTATGGGTATTCCCATTGTTGCAGTAGTCGATACTAACTGTAATCCCGAGGGAATTACCTATCCCATTCCGGGTAATGATGATGCGATCCGGGCAATTACCCTTTTTACACAAATTATTGCCAATGCGGTTATTGAAGCTGATAATGAATCCGGACTTAAGATCATCGAAACCTTGGGTGACGAAGATGAAGATATGGAAGCTGCGATGGCCGATGCCTCTGTGAAAGAAGAAGATCGGGAAATTGATCTGGCGTCTTACCCGGTTGATGCAGAAGCATTGAAAGCCGAAGATGCGAATAGCGAGGAAGATGAGCTTCCGGTTGATGTTGACAAAGTGTATGATGAGGAGTAGTGATAGGGGCGCATAAGATCCGGCTTAAATAATGAATAAAAAACATTTTTCTCAAAATCCTGTGGATGCGCCTCTTGATAGTAGAGTTTTCCGGTGTGAAAAGTGCGGTCAATGGACCGTGATTAAACGCTGCAAAAAATATTGTACGGTCGAGTGGACCGGAGTCCGCCGTTGGCGGAAAGTCTGTGGATATGCAAGCTCTGGCTGCTGAACAAATGGCAGCAGTGAAACTAGTGTAGAAAAACCTTGAAAGAGGAAGAAAGCAGAAAAAATTTCAAACTGGTACTCTGAAAGAGTGAGTAGGTTTGGCTAAGTTTTAGGTGAAAATTATGGCGGTAAGTGCAAGCGATGTAAAAGCGCTCCGTGAAAAAACCGGGGCTGGTATGATGGAATGTAAAAATGCGTTGGTTTCGACCGATGGCGATATGGCTGCGGCTGAGAAATTGCTCAAGGAAAAAGGTCTTGCGGCTCTGGAAAAACGCTCCGGCCGGGCGACCAACGAAGGTAAAATATTCGTAAAAAGCGCCGGAAATAAAGCGGTACTGGTGGAATTGGCGAGTGAAACTGATTTTGTGGCGCGGAATCCGGAGTTTATTGCCCTTGGAGAGAGTATTGCTGACCGGACTCTGGAAAAAGGCTGCTCTGAATCCCTCCAGACGGAACTGAACGCGCTGACTGCTGATCTGGCAACCAAAATCCGGGAGAATATGAGTCTCAAACGCCTCCAGGTTGTGGAAGCTGCCGGGAATGAACTCTTGACTCAATATATTCATGGTGACGGTGCCATCGGTGTTGTGGTAAAAATTGCGGCTGAGAATCCAACTGTTTTGCAAAATGAGTCGATCAAAGAATTGGCCTTCAACCTTGCCCTGCACGTTGCGGCATTTAATCCTGTAGTTTTGGAGCAGAGCCGGGTCGATCCGGCATTCTTGAAGGAACAAGAGGAGATTTTCCGGAAACAAATGGAAACGGACACTTCACTCGCCGGAAAACCGGCTAATGTCTTGGAAAATATTTTGAAGGGCAAAGTGAGCAAATATCTCAAAGACATCTGCTTTTTGGATCAACCCTATGTCAAAGACGAAAAATTCACCGTGGCGCAGATTCTCGCGGAGTGTAGTAAACAAATAGGAACTCAAATCCGGATAAGTGATTATGTATACTTTAAGGTGGGTGCTTAATGAATCCGGTTACTGCTGAATGTGAAGAGCGTATGAACAAAACCATTGCAGCGTTAAAAGATGCATTGGGAGCTTTGCGGACCGGGCGTGCGTCTCCGGCACTTTTTGACAAAATCCGGGTCGAGCAGTACGGTGCAAAAGTTCCGCTGAATCAGGTTGCAACCCTTTCGATTCCCGAAGCCCGGCTTGTCGTTATCAACCCTTTTGATAAGAATTCGATTGGCGAAATCGAAAAAGCGATCCGGATCTCAGAACTTTCTTTAAATCCTTCCAACGATGGAAAAGTGATCCGGATTCAGATTCCTCCGCTCACCGAAGATCGCCGGAAGGATCTTGCAAAACAAGCCCGGACTCAAGCTGAGCAGGCGAGAGTGGCCGTGCGGAATATCCGGCGGGATGGTAACGAGGAGCTCAAAAAGCTGCAAAAAGATTCCAAGTTGACAGAAGATGAAGAGAAACAGGCAACAAAAGCTTTACAGGATCTTACCGATGCATTGATCAAAAAAATCGGTGATATTGCAACAGAAAAAGAGAACGAGATTCTCAAAGTTTAGCTCAATGGCCGGAAATAGGGGGCAGTAATTATGGCGGTCCCTATCTTCTTTACTGGAGGAAACTTCTGTGGGTAGTGAATGTTATTATTACTATGTCCCGTATGAAAATGATAAAAATAATGCACTCCAGAAATTACGGGAACGTGAATTTGGGGCCGGTAGGTACAATCCGGCTATGTCTTTTCCGTTTTCTTCGGACGATCAGCCGCCGGGAAAACAGCACGCGACTATAGAGGATGCGATTAGAGCCGCTGAGGAAGATGGAACGCGCTCCATTTTGGATCTGGTTGGTGTTTCCGGAGACGATTATTTTTGTACGGCACGAGTCCCCGGAACTGATGAGTTGAACCAATATTTTGGTACCGATAAACCCACAAAAGCGTTGGTCGAGGAGCATTTTAACGATTTTGCGGCTAAAATCGAACGGGGAAAAGGTCTCTGTATCACTGTGTATGAAGGGGATAAACCCGATGAGCTGTTTTTCGTTGGATATTCATTTGATTAGCCGGCTTTTTTGCGGTAATAGTATATGGTATAAGGAATAAAAATGGCAGATATTCCGGTGCATATCGGCATTATTATGGATGGAAACGGCCGGTGGGCAGTTAACCGTAAGCAGCCTCGGACCAGCGGGCACCGGGAAGGCTTGGCAGTTGCCCGGAATATCGTCTCCGCTGCATCGGAACAAGGCGTCAAATTCCTTACATTGTATGTTTTTTCAACAGAAAATTGGAAACGGACGGCTGACGAGGTTGGTTTTCTTATGGGGCTTATCCGGCATTACTTGAACGAGGAAATGGATTTTTGCCGAAAAAACCGAATTCGGGTGCGTCACGCAGGATCAATGGATGCGTTGCCAGCGGATATTGCATCTTCACTCCGGAAGATAAGTGAGGAGACTGCGGAGTTTTCCGGAATGCAAGTTGTGCTGGCGATAAATTATGGAGGAAGGGACGAAATTGTCCGGGCGGTCCGGAAAATGATTGAATCTGGCGTTCCGCAGCCAATCACCGAGGATTCTATCCATGCGTATCTTGACAATCCGGACATTCCGGATCCGGATCTCATCATAAGGACGGCTGGAGAATACCGGATATCTAATTTTTTGCTCTGGGAAAGTGCGTACGCGGAATACCATAGTTCCGATACATTGTGGCCAGATTGGACCGAGGCGGATCTTATCGACGCGATTCAGGCTTTTGGCCGGAGAAAACGCAGATTTGGTGGCCTAAATGAATAAACTGATTGGGCGATTAGTGATATTTTTTGTAGGACTTCCGCTGGTGGTTGGTATTGTTTTGTTTCTTCCTTACCAGCACCATCTCGCCCTCAACCTCCTCTGCGTCCTCGCGAGTGCCCTCGGCGCGGCTGAATGTGCAAATCTTTACAAAATAAAAGGTTCTCCGGTGAAACCGGTGCAAGCTGCTCTGTTGGGAATACTGGGTCCGGCTGCACAAACACTTGCCACCAGTTTTAACCTGAATCCTCATATTGTGCCGGCTGCAATTATTGCTGGTGTACTGTGGCTTCTTATTTCCCTGATTTTTGTGCCGGAATCACGATTTCCCCATGCTGTGGATAAATTTAGGTCCGGTTGTGCGTTAGTGCTTTATCCGGGAGTGCTGTTACTCTGGATTATCCGGCTCGATAGCGTTCCGATTTTGGTTTTTCTCCTTATAGTCATTGCAAATGATTCCCTTGCGTGGGTTTTTGGAACACTTTTCGGCAAGGGAAACCGAGGCATTATTCCGGTGAGTCCGAATAAGAGCGCAGCCGGATTCTGCGGCGGCTTAATCGCATCAATTATCGTGGGAATCGGTGCAGTATTTATTGTACCGGATGCATTTAACTCACGAACTATGCCACCGGTTCTGTCAGGATTTTTATTAGGAATTATCACCGGAATAATCGCTATATTCGGTGATTTAGCTGAATCCGCCTTAAAACGAAGCGTTAATGTCAAGGATTCCGGAGTCCTCATTCCGGGTCGCGGCGGAATTTTGGATTCTATTGATTCCATTTCAATGGCTGCACCGGTATACTATCTCTTGTACTCTTTTATGTTCCGGTGAAAAATCCCTCTTGAAAATTTCCGTCAAAATAACGTTCCGGCTGTAGGCGAAGCATATACAGTCCTGTTATGTGCCGCTTTTCTTGTTTTAATTATTTTTTATTCCATTTTCTTTTTTAAATTCATTTATTTTTTCTTCAGTTAATCCGTTTATTATAACGGAATTATTTATTATTTTATTTTCTTCATCAGTAAAATACCATAATAATACATCATTTTTCCAATAAATTATTAAATGATTATTGTCTACAATTTTTTCCATTCCGTTACATATTTCCATTATTTTTTTAATTTCTATTGTATCCATATTTTCAGTATTTTCATCTCCATTAGCACATTGGTAATACATCATAATTTTTATAAATTCAGACAATTGTATTTCTTCCGAATACCAGTCTTCATCGCCTGTGTTTTGATAAACTATTGGATCATTTTCAAATAAATTTATTCCCCAAATACATACACCTTGATTTTCTTCCATAAAAACCAATTTTTTATTTTTAAAATATAATTTATCAATATCAAAAAATTGTTCAAATGATTTTGTAAATAATTTTATGTTTCCAATGTATATATAAAAATCCCTTAAACATTGTGGTAATTTATTTTCAAGAATAAATTCAACTTCTTCTATTTTTTCAATGTTTATTCCATCATCTTTTTCAAGAGACCTTCCCAATAATTTTTCAGCCGTTTCTTTTATCATATAATCCATTATAATATTTTCAAAAATTTTGTCAATCATTTTCCAGTAAATTCTTTATTTCATTATTTACCAACCAATTTAGTCCGCATTGCATATAACGTGAAAGCTATACGACATTTTTGCGGTTGCGATAAAGGAAACCGCAGGTTTCCAGCAACCGCAAAAATGTGCCGGAGAAAAAACGCACAAAGGGCGCAGCCCGACTGCGTTTTTTCTCCGGCCAAGCCGCTACTGCGGCGCAGCATATAGCGTATGTTAGGCGAAGTAAAAGTCTGCTATGAAGCACCCGCCAAGGACGGCGGGCGGGTTAAAACTTTTTGTGAATATATTTTCATTTAACCAATTGACAATTTATATTATTTCCAGGCTATATTTATTTTTTTAGAATGAACAGCACAATCATTTAAATACAAATTAATTAAATTTTGATAGGCTATTCCTGTTTCCTCCGCCTGTTTCTTGAAATATTCAATTGTGTCAATGTCAATCCGTATTGAAATTTGTTTCCTTAACTTCTTTACATAGGGATTCAATTTTGCCTCTGAAAAATCATATTCTTTTCTCATAAATTTACCCTCCATATTGACCCGTTTCTTGTTTAGTTGCTTTCCGAGCAGTTATTATCCGAATTATATCTTCATTTTCTTTATAACAATGACATACAACTAATAAATTTAATTTTTTACTTAATCCTAATATAATAAATCTTTCTTCCTCGATAGAATGATCTGGATCATGTATTATTTTAGCATTTGGGTCAAAAAATACGGATTTTGCCTCCTCAAAAGACACTTTATGTTTTGAAATATTTATTTTTTCTTTATCTGAGTCCCAATAATTTCCATACACATAATATAATTATATTATCATTATTTTGTCAAGTACTTTTTTAAAATATTTTATTGTATACTTTTTTATACACATTATTTTTCCTCTCCCCGCACGGATGCGGGGAGACTATTCAGAAATTCCAGACTGTTATTTCGCCTAACAGTATGTTCCAGCTCTCTTTTTGGGGACAAAAATCGATCCCGGATCCGGTCCTCCGAAGAATCTACCGGATCTACAATCAGCTTTTATGGGGCGGATATCGTAAATTGAAAATTCCGATCGAGGTCTGACCTCAAGTATCTCATTATGTTGGAAAGAAATATCGAGGTCTGTCCCCAAAAATATATTTGAGTCAAGCTTTGCATTAGACAGCCGAAAAATTTGTATGATCGATGTTCAGAATCAAACGGACGAGCGCGAAGTGCCTTTGACCAAAGTCGGCGTCAAGGGACTTGAGTACCCAATCCGGGTGTTGGATAAACTAAATAAAGTGCAGTGGACAACCGCACAGATTTGTCTTTCCGCGGACCTGCCGCGGCATTTTAAGGGCACGCATATGAGCCGTTTTGTTGAAATTTTCCATCAGTACCGGAACGACATTTCGATGCCGCACTTTTTGGAAATGTTGCAGGAAATCCGGAACCGGCTTGACGCGGAAGCTGCATTTGGAACGGTGCATTTCCCCTATTTTTTGGAAAAAACTGCACCGGTGTCGGGATTTCCGGGTATGATGTCTTACCAGTGTCGCTATCAAGGCATGGTAAATTCTTCCGGACGGCACTTTAAAGTCGCGGTTTCGGTGCCGGTTACAACAGTATGCCCCTGTTCAAAGGTGATCAGCGACCGGGGTGCACATAATCAACGGGGCATTGTGACTGTGGAGGTTGAATTGGGGCCCTTTTTTTGGATCGAAGATCTCATTGCAGTCGTTGAAAGTTGTGCGTCGAGTCCGGTTTATTCGCTCTTGAAACGTGAGGATGAAAAATATATCACAGAATATGCCTACGATAATCCGAAATTTGTTGAAGATTTAGTGCGAGATGTGTATATTAAAGTAAAGGAATTAAAAAAATTCCCCTGGTTTTCGGTTGAGGCTGAAAATCTTGAGAGTATCCACAATCATAGCGCATTTGCCTATACGGAGTATAAAAATGAATGAGTTAGAACCCCGGAAATCCCCGCCCTCGCTCAAAGAATTAAACAAACAGGGCGTCAACGCTGTCTTTGGTGTCGGCGGTGGAATCGCTTTGTGGGCACTAGGATCACTTCCGCCCTTACCCGGAATGATACTCGGCGGTGCAGCACTCGTAGTCGGAGTCGGCTCACTCCTGTCAAAGGATCCTGATGACAAAAAACCGGGCACTATTGCGTTGACAGCCGGAATTCTTTCCTTTATAGCACGATCCGGAATTCCACTTTTAAAACCAATTTCCGGAACGCTACTGGGTTTGGGAGCGTTAGGACTTGTATCATTTGGAGTCTGGAATGCCATTAAATTCTTCAAAGGTCTCAAGGCAAAAAAGTGAGACATTCCGGAACGTTAAAAAAGCGGTACATCACCGGCCGTAATGCTGAGTTTCCCATTTGATTTGCGTGTGGCAATTTTTTTGAAATATTCAAAATATTGTTTATCACACACTGCTATATGGGTTAAGATCCAATTTTTTAAGAATTTGGTAAAGGCAATGAGGCTAAACGGTCTCCCGTCCTCAAACCTTTGGACTTGTTCCATTACCGCGGTTTTGAATTGATTGTGCGCCTTTCTATGCTCCCGGAATCCTTGAAAATTTGTAAACTGCATAATTTTTTCTTCTGTAGCAAAATGCAGATTAACATAGTCTACAGCCGCATCTATTACTTCTTTAAAGTAAAGTCGTTCTGACTCATCATTTCCGACACAATGATTAAACAAAGCATTCGTTAATTCCAATAATTTTTTGTGCTGATCGTCTATCAGCGTGATTCCCACAGAAAATGATGAAGACCATGAGATCAACTCTGATGCATACTTACTTTCATTCATAATGTTACCTTGTATTTATTTTGAAATATAATATACTCTAGCATGAAAATAATATCAATACAATTTTTTTTAAGAGTCCGCCTGCGTCCGTACTTGTTCCAAAAACCGGTCGATCAAAAATTCTGTATCACGCGGACCCGGACACCCTTCCGGGTGGAACTGCACCGCGGAAAAGGGGGCATTCGTTGCCCGGATTCCTTCGATAGTACCGTCATTTGCATTGACAAACCATGGTTCCCAGCCCTCCGGAAGACTGTCGCCCCGGACTGCGTATCCGTGGTTCTGACTGGTGATGAAACAGCGTTTTGTGTTTGATTCGACACAGGGCTGATTCTGACCGCGATGCCCGTAGAGGAGTTTGTAGGTATCCGCACCAGCCGCTAAAGCCATGATTTGGTGCCCGAGGCAGATTCCAAAAATCGCTTTTCCTTTAGTAAAGGCGTGCCGGACCGCGGCGATTGTTTTTGAGCACGATTTTGGATCGCCGGGTCCATTGCTGAGAAAAAGCCCATCGTACTCAATGGTCCGTATGTCAAAATCCCACGGAAGACAGGTAATTTCAACATTCCGGCTTATGAGGCACCGGAGGATATTTGCCTTTGCACCGCAATCAATAAGCGCAATCCGGGTATTTGCCCCCCGATTGTAAATGGTAATTTCTTTTCCGGAAACGCGTTCAACTGGATGCAGAATGAGGCCGGATTCAAAGCTCACTTCTTTTGTTCCGGCAACATGAATCATGCCTTTCATAACACCCTGTTCACGCAAATGCATGGTGAGCGCACGGGTGTCGATGCCGCAGATTCCGGGGATATCGTTTTTGTTCAGCCACGCACCCAGCGAAGCTCCGGAAGAAAAATGACTCGGCTCTTGGCAAGCTTCCGAAACGACAAAACCCGCGACCTGCACCCGATCCGACTCAAAATGCAGAGGAATCCCGGATTCGTCACGAAGCGGCTGCATGGTTTTTGGGTCAAGCGGCACACCGTAATTACCGATCAAAGGGTAAGTTAAGACAAGAATCTGCCCGCAAAAACTCGGATCCGTGAGCGACTGCGGATAACCGGCCATCCCGGTACTGAACACAACTTCTCCAGCCGTTGATCGGAGAGAGCCAAATGAGCAGCCGTAATAACGAAGTCCATCTTCGAGAATGAGCACAGCTTCTTTCATAGCAATCCTTTCCACCGATTTTTAATCCGGCAATGCCAATGCCAACACTTCCTCAAAACGTTCAACCGGAAAAAATTCAATACTTTGCTTGATATTATCCGGAATTTCATCAAGATCACGTATATTTTGTTTGGGTATAATGATATATTTTGCTTTATTCCGGGCTGCGGCAACCGTTTTCTCCTTAAGCCCGCCAATAGGAAGCACCTGACCGGTCAAACTCAACTCGCCGGTCATTACTAAATTTTCCATGATCGTCTTGCCCCGGACCAGAGAAACGAGCGCAGTTGCCATCGTGATTCCGGCCGACGGACCATCCTTTGGAGTCGCACCCTCCGGAATGTGCAGGTGAATATGATTTTTTTCAAACCACTCCGGGTCAATGCCGTAACGCTCCGTCCCCAATTTTTGCGCGAAAGTCATCGCTATGGTGGCAGATTCTTTCATAACATCACCCATTTTTCCGGTGAGAGTCAAGCCGCCCTTGCCCGGCACTGCAAGCGCCTCGATGAGAAGGGTTTCGCCACCCATACTCGTCCATGCAAGCCCGACCGACATTCCGGGTCGATCCGCCTTTTTGATAAAACCCTCCGGAAAAACCGGCTTACCCAGGTGTTCCTCGATATTTTTTTTGGTGATGGTGAATTTATCCGGCGCGGATTCATCGTTTTTTTCTTTAGCTTCAACAATATACTTTGCCAATTTCCGGTGAATCTTGTCGAGATTTTTTTCAAAACTTCTGACGCCGGCCTCACGCGAATAGGCATTTGCAATGTACAAAAGCGATTCCTTGGCATATTTTACTTGATTTTTAGCGAGTCCATTTTTTTCAAGACTCTTGGGAACCAAATACCGCTTGGCAATTTCCAATTTTTCAGTATCAATATAACCGGGAATTTCGATAATTTCCATCCGGTCAATTAACGGTTGAGGAATGGTATCAAGTGTATTTGCTGTAACGATAAAGAAGATCCGGGAAATATCAAACGGCAGATCGAGATAATGATCCCGGAAGGTATTATTTTGTTCCGGATCAAGGACTTCCAAAAGTGCGCTCGCGGGATCGCCTTGGTAACTTGCACCCATTTTATCGATCTCATCGATCATGAAAACCGGATCCTTGGTTTTGACTATTTTCAATCCTTGAATAATTTTACCTGGCATCGCACCGATGTAGGTCCGGCGGTGTCCCTTGATCTCGGCTTCATCGCGCATTCCTCCCACAGAAAACCGGAAAAATTGCTTCCCAAGGGCCCGGGCAATGGATTTCCCCAACGATGTCTTGCCCACACCCGGCGGCCCCACGAAACAAATAATCGAACCTTGGGTATCTTTCCGGAGCTTCCGGACCGCAAGATACTCAACAATCCGGGTTTTTACATCGTCCAGCCCGTAATGGTCAGCTTCTAAAATTGCCTGTGCATGAGAAAGATCGAAAAATTCCGGCTTGGCATCCTGCCACGGCAGACTCACAATCAAATCCATGTAGTTTCGTACAATAATATACTCCGGCGATTGGGTGTCCAGAAGTTCGAATTTTTCAAGCTCTTGATTCACAGCCTCCTTGATTTCTCCTTGGAGATTGAAGGATTCGAATTTTTCCCTGAACCGGCGTGCATCATTGATTTTTGAATCCCCGCTCATGCCCAGCTCGGTTTTAATTGCTTTTAATTCCTCTTTAAGGAAATAATTCCGCTGGGATTTTTCCATTTTATCGTTGATTTCATTCTGAATCCGTTTTTGAATCCGGAGCAGATCCTGCTCTTTTTTAATGAAGATAAGAACATGCTCCATGCGTTTCTGAACATTATTCATTTCCAAAATTTTTTGCTGTTCATCTTTTCCAATGTTCAGCACATTTGCGATAAAATCCGCGATTCGCCCCGGTTGATCAATATTAATCATATTGAGACGCATTTCCTCGGAAAAAAGCGGATTATTTTCAGAAATTTGGCGCATTTCACTCAGAAGCGTTCTCGTGAGAGCTTGCACTTCGCTCGTATCATCGTCAATATCTTCTAAATAACGAACAACAGCTATGATGGGATTCGTTTCACTTACTGTTTTCTTTATTCTGAAACGTTTTAAAGAAGAAATGATGATACTGATTCCGCCATCCGGCAGATTTATTTTCTTGAGAATCCGAGCCGCGGAACCAACCCGGTAAAGGTCCCGCATAGACGGTGCATTGGTCTCATTTTTGAGCATGACAATTCCAACAATGGAATCGCCCGTGAGCAAGGTATCAATAAGAATGATATCATCTGGATTTCCGATAGTGATTGGCGTAAAAATTCCCGGAAAAATAGGATGACCAGTTATGGCAATAAGCGGTAACTGGATTGGCAATTCCGGATCTAAGGGTAGAACACTCTGGTCTGACATGTGATAAATATAATAAATAAATAGTCACAAATCAAGGATAAGAACACAGTTCCGGATTTAAAAATTGGATTTTACGAAAAACGGTGCAACAACGATTTTGAAATCACTCTTGACCAGAAAGTATAGGCTTTTGAAAAGTCTCGAACCGGCGGTTTAGCTCACGCTGTTTTTGGTAAAAATTGAATGAGGAGCGTGATTCCGAATTATTTAATCTGTAGAAATCTACAGACTATGCACCGCGAGTCTCCCCGCGGAGGTCAATTCTGACAGACTGCGTATGAATATCCCACGCACAGCGTTTATAGTTTAGATTGCCTGTTCTGTCCGAGCAATTATATCATCTTGTGTCTGATGGGACAGAACGGTAAAGAATGCACTGTAACCAGCAACGCGCACAATAAGATCCCGATGATCTTCCGGGTGTACCTGAGCGTCAATGAGCGTTTTCCGGGAAACTACGTTAAATTGCACATGAAAACCGCCGAGCCGGTTAAAAAAAGTGCGGAGCAGAGCGATTAACTTGATACGATTTTCTTCAGTTTCAAGCATTTGCGGTGTTACTTTTTGGTTGAGCAGAACGCCGCCGGTTATTTCGCCAATCGGCAGTTTGGAGACCGATTTAAAGACAGCTGTCGGTCCATGAGTATCCATCGCATGAGAAGGGGAGCAGCCTTCAGCCAGTGGTTCGCCGGCTTTCCGTCCGTCGGGTGTAGCCGTAGTACCCGCGCCTTGAGGCACATTTGCCGAGATGGAAGAGGTTCCGGCATAATAAATACCGCCGATCGGCCCGCGGCCGTACCGGGTATTATGATATTTTTTCATTTCGTCAATGTAAATATCGTAGGCTTCACGCACGAGAGCATCTACATAATCATCATCATTGCCGAATTTCGGTGCAGCGAGGAGTAGATTCCGAATCCGTTCACCCTCAGCGCCGGAGAAATTACTGTGGAGCGCATCCCACAACTCTTTTGTACTGATTGTCTTATCTTCAAAAACGCATGTTTTAATTGCAGCGAGACTGTCCGCAAGGTTAGCGATTCCGACCTGCAAATCGCTGATAAAATCGTAGACTGCACCGCCTTCTTTGAGATTCAGCCCACGTTCAATGCAGTCATCAACCAGCGCGGAGCAGAGGATATCGGCTGTATCTCTTTCCAGCACCGTGTCGCAGCACGAATCAATGATGACGCACTGACGGGTAAATTCCCGGATAATTTTATCCCATGCTTTTTGGACATCATCATAACTTTTCCATGTAATAAAATGGCCGATTCCTTCACACACTTTTGTACCGCTTTCACTATCAACGCCGTCATTCATCGCAATCAGCAGCGACTTAGGAAAGTTGAGAAAGCTCATTCCGGTAACACGATAGCCCCACTTTCCCGGCACTGCAACCTCCACACAGCCAATTGCACTGTAATTAAAGGCATCTTCTTTTTTAATACCTAATTTAAGGAAAGAGGGAATAATAATTTCATCGCTGTTAAAAGCCGGCATACCAAAACCGAGGCGTACAACTTCAATGCACTCCTTCATAAACCGGTCATCTAAACCTTTATGGTAGCGCACCGTGAGATTAGGCTGCGGCAAATGCGTTTGGGCAACACTACGGAGGATCAAATAACTCAATGCATTAACCGCATCTTTTCCGTCTGTTGTCTGTCCGGCAATCGTACAATTTTGGTACAACGGACTTCCGGCAGAAAAACGCGTATGAGTCCAACTGCGTATCTTGTTGATCGTAAATGTTTTGAGCCACAGATTTGTCAGTAATTCACAGGCAGAATCTTCGGTAATTATTCCGGCTTCCAGATCTTTTTTATAAAAAGGATATAGATACTGATCCATGCGGCCGTACGAAAGACTGTGACCGTTGCTTTCAATTTGTAAACATAAATGTAACAGCCACAACGATTGTACTGCTTCAATAAAAGTTTCCGCACGATGTTCCGGAACTTTCTTTAGACGTTCACTCATTGCAAGCAGTTCAGCTTTCCGTTTTTCGTCAGTTGTTTTCCCGGCCAATTCCGCAGCTAAATCAGCATAGCGTTTCGCAAAAGCAATGGTTGCATCAATAACAATGATAACTGCACGGTAAAAATACGATTTATTTAAATTGTTATAATCCGTAAGATCAAGTCCGGCAAGTTTTTCTTCAGCCCGGATCCGGTACTCAGAGAGTCCCTTATTAAGAACCCGTTCATAATTAACAGCAAGGTGCGCGTCACCCGAAGTAATATTACCCTCAGCTTTAATAATACCAAGATCATAAAAGATTTTTGCAGAAGCCGGCATCGCGGCAAGTCCCCGGTCCTTTACTGTATTATGTTTCCAGAATGGAGCAATGTCACGCAAACTTTGTTTATTTTCTTCAGTGATATAGAATCGGTCCCCGTCCCTTTTATCAAAGGCATCGAGTTCGTCAATAACCCAATCCATCGCATATTCCGGAAATATCGGCGCAGAACGGTTTGATGAAGCTTGATTTCCGGCGATTAGTGTTTCATCTTCAATAAAAATACTCATTTTTTCGAGGACATTTTTATACATCAGTGCGCGCCGGAGTGCCAGCGGCTGATCCATATTTTCCCGGTAGGTATCCGTGGTAATCTTTGCACGTTCAACGCAAATATATGGTTTTGCATTTAATAAATTCATACGGAACCGGTTCATACGTTCTGTTACAATTCCAAAGTACATATTTTCTCCTTCATAAAAAATATGCCGCCAAAACATTAAAACGCAAACAAAAATCCGCGGAATCCGGCAATTTTGCTCTACATTTAATACAAAAAAGCATATCGTACCCTATTAATAATTCTACACCATAATTCTTTATTTGTCCAGAACAGTGCCCGTTAAAATAAAAGTTCCGCAGCGCCGATAATACCAAAATCATCGCCTAGCTCCGCTTCTTTAAAATAAACAGGCATATCGTTTTTATTATACTCATCAAATATTTCTTTCATACGGCTGAGCAATATTCCCTCGGCTTCACCGGTTGCAAGATATCGTTTCATTTTTAATAGCCCTCCGCCGAACACAAAGCAATTAATATTCAGTGTTACATAAAGATTATATGTCCATATACCTAAATATGTTGACATCTGATCCACCGCGCGGATTGCGAGTGCATCGCCGGAATTATAGGCGCTTTCGATATGAAAACAGGTGATAGCATCTGCACTGCCGGCTAGTTCCGTCATACATGTTTTTTCACCGGATTCAATCCATTTAATAATATGTTTTACAATCATTGAACCGGAACACCATGACATAATGCACCCGCGGTTTCCGCACCCGCACTCAATACCTTCACCTGGGCTAACAATCATGTGTCCGCTTTCCCCTGACCAGCCGTAGCGCCCGCGAAAAATTTCCCCGTTAATGATTATACCGGAAGATATTCCGGTGCTGACCGGACAGTACAGCATATTATCAAAACCGCGTCCGGCTCCTAACCGGTGTTCAGCAATTGCACCGGTATGCGAATCATTATCCAATATTACGCGGATACCATCGAGTTTTTTCATAAGATAGGCTCGTGCGGGAAAATCACGAATGTTCGTCAGATTACTGGTTTT
>BOBG01000032.1 GCA_026002265.1 Spirochaetia bacterium | reverse complement strand
TTCGACAAATAGTTGAATAACCGGCAAAAAAAAATGCCCTCCACCGGAAACCCGGAGAAGGACATCTGAATATAAACTACTTCGGATTAGTACAAAACTATTACAGTTGTTGCATCAAACGCACTGCCTGCGTCTGAAATAAAAGACGGAACAGTGACGCTGGTTATATTATTAGTCGCGAATGCCTGGCTTCCGATACGCATGACCTTGGTTCCAAGAACAACCTGAGTCAATTTATTGTCCTGAAACGCAGAATTTCCAATAGTTGTAACTCCAGTTCCAAGCGAAACTGTAGTTATCCGGTTGTGTGCAAATGTGTTAGATCCAATAGTTTCTACACTATCCGGAATAGCAACATTAACCAACAGATTGTTGGCGAATGCAGAATCTTCAATAGACTGGACCTTGCTAGGAATTACAATACTGGGTAGCTGATTTTTTTGCCCATTAGCACCTTGATCAGTACCGGCAAATGCACTAGCTCCAATCTTTTGAACGCTTGTACCAATGGTTGCTCTTGTCAGATTGTTTTTTTCAAACGCTCTAGCTCCAATATCTCTAACACTATTGGGAATTACGATGTCGGATAGATAGTCGCCGGCAAATGCACTATTCCCGATGATAGTTAGACTATCCGGAAGAGTAACCTCTGCTAACTCCTCGTTATTATCGAATGCGCTGGTACCAATGGTTTGAATAGAGCTACCGAGGATAAGCTTTTTCACAGTATTACCGGTTCTATACGACCCATCGGGGTTCTGGAATTTATCACCGGAGAACGCCTTGTAACCAATCTCTGTGACTCCATTACCAATCGTGACATCAGTCAATTTATTGGCATAGAATGCACCATCTTCAATCTTTTGAACGCTGTCGGGAATGATAATTCCCGGCAATTGGTTTTCAGCAAAGGCATACTTTCCAATGCTAACAACTCCCTGAGTGATATTATTGTTTTCATTAATTTTAGTTAAGAGGTTATTAGAGAACGCACGAGCCTCAATAGTAGTAACTGTCTCTGGAATAGTAACCGATTTTAATTGATTATTAGCAAGTGCGTTGCGCCCAATAGAAGTAATGGTACCAAGATCAACACTGGTTAGCTTATTATCAGAAAATACTCCGTAATTGAGAGTAGAGATACTTGTCGGAACTCTGACACTCGTCAACTGGTTACCTGAAAATGCACTAGATCTTAGATCAGTAACAGTCGAAGGAATATTGATACTCGCTAAACGATTATTAGCAAATGCCCCCTCTCCAATAAACCGGAGCTGAGTCGTCTGAAAAGTAACTCCAGTGAGCTGTAAATCAGCAAAAGCCGCGTAGTCAATACCGACAACAGTATATTTTGGCAGACCTTGGTAGTCAGGGTGGTCAGGACCAACTGCTTTATTTGGTGCTTGGTATCCAAGTTGATTCGGAACAGCAACCCCAGATGATTTGTCGGATCCCAGATACCGAACAATGACAATCTCGTTTGCACCTTGAATCCCATCACCGGTGATCCGGACTATAAAATTACCATCTCCTTTGGGAGTTATAATAACCTCACCGTCGAAGCCGTGTAAAGTATTAATTTTGCTATTCAACCAGTCGAAAAGATTTAGCACCCATTTGAATTCGGACGGTACGCTATTCTTCACCTCCTCAGGCATATCCTTCAATCCCTCAGGAACAGGAACGGGCTGTCCCCAGACTGTAAAAGTCGCTAGACTAACTAGCGAAAGCACCAACAAAAATTTCTTCATTTTTTTCTCCTCAAAAAATTAATTTCCTATATAAATAATTTCCCATATATTAGGGAAAATTAGACACTCAATTACCCCAAAGGGCTTACTCTGGTAAGCCAGAGGATTTTACGTTTTTCCTTTCCGGTTACTGACTCCATCGAATCGCCGGCATAATTCCACAATACTCACCAGCCGGATCAGGGAACGAGCCGGTCATTGACCATTTACCCTGAGCAAATCGAAAAATGTCAAAAACAGATGACTGCCGGTGCGTATTTGAGGAAAAAAAAATTTTTGAAAAAAAGAAAGGAGAAAGAGAGAACATAAAATCTTTATGTAGTACTCTCTTTTTGAGGGTACTACAGGATTGGCACAGTTTTTGCGGGGCATTTTAACATTCATAACACAACCCCCTGATATAAATTTTCTTTGCTTTTAATAAAAAGCAATATTGCAATGTCAAATGGTCTTTGCTTTTAATTAAGAAAAACATTGCAATGTCAAATTTACTATACCAAAGCGCCTAAACTTAGTCAAGCGTTTTTTGAAAAAATTTCAAAAAAATTTCGAATGGGGGTTTAGTGGCGGTAAGCGGTACATCTGATCGTACCGATAAAAAATTGCCTGTATGATACAGATTGGGACTTCACATGAGAAATAATTGTATAGCTCCATGTGCCAACAGCAATTTCAAAAGATTCCGGCAGATCCGATTATGCAATCAATTTCACCGGCGAGAAAAGCCTTAAAACGATCCGGTGCCGGTGCATGGAATGTGTGCATGGAGTCAGCGCCGGGGATCCGGAGCGAAAGACTCAAAGCATGCAACATGAGAGTATAGTCCGGATCCGGTTTTCCGTACAACGGATCTCCGAGAATCGGGTGACCGATATGCCGCAGATGAACCCGGATTTGGTGCGTACGTCCCGTTTTCGGCTGGAGGAGGAGGAGGGAGTGATCCCCACGGGTCTGGAGGATCCGGTACTCTGTGAGCGCATATTTACCGGCATCCGGCCGTACAGCAAAACGTTTCCGGTCATGAGGATCCCGTGCGATCAGGGTTTCGATTCTGCCTTTTTCCTCGCGAGGCTTTCCATACACAACCGCAAGATAATATTTCCGGACAAAACGCTCGCTAAATTGTTGTGTCAAAAACAACAGTGTGTCAGCATCGTAGGCAGCGATCAGCACGCCGGAAGTATCTTTATCAAGCCGGTGAACGATTCCCGGACGGGACGCCTCACCGGGTACCCCGCCGCAGCGCCGGTACAAAAGGGCATTGGCCACAGTACCGCTCCGGTTTCCCGGCGCCGGATGCACCACCATTCCCTGCTGTTTGTTGATGACAATGACATGCGAATCTTCGTACAAAACGTCCAGAGTCAGATCTTCCGGAACCAGGGTACTCGGTCCCGTTTCCTTCCATTTTAGATCAAAGTGATCGCCTTTGAGCACCGGTCTGGAATTTTTAACCGATTTTCCATTAACAACAGCCTGCAACTCCACTGTTTTAACTTGAGAGCGAGTCATCAGCTTGAGATGTTCCGCAATATAACGGTCAAGCCGGAGAGGCAGCTCAATATCCTCGTGAATGATACCGGAGCATGACGGCATTAGAAATAACTCCGCGGACTCCGCTCGATTCGCGGGGCATCTCGTTGGGGCGTACGCGTCTTTTTTTTGACGATAAAATAATCAATGAGTGCGATGATCACCGAAGTACCGACTGCAACACCGAGTGCGATTCCTTTTTCGGTGTCGCTCATATCAAAAGCGCCTGCACCTTTGAATGGCCACGGCGCATACCGGCTATCAAAATTGTGACTCATGTAACGTGTTGTATCCACTGCAAATGTAGCGAGAAAAATGGTAAAGGGCAGTGTCCCGAAGGCTACGATTTCACCGCGCCGGAGCGGATTCAGAGCCGGCTTCTCCTGCGCACACAAGCCGACAGATCCAAATGTACACAACAATAGTATAAAAAAAACCGGACCTACTTTCATGTTTTAATTGTACAAAATCAAGTACCAATGGTCAACCGAGCTAATTCACATACTTGATCTTTAGGGCTATTCTCTGGTAGTATAATTTCATGCTCAATGATGTGATTGAAAGACGGAAAAGTACCCGGTACAACACTAGCGCCCATGTCTTTATGAAAGGCGCCCAGCACCCTACCAATGCTCGGGCCTATATTCCGGAATATTTTGAGGGCGAGGCAGTGTTAAAAGATATTAGTATCACTGGCTGTCATCTCGAATCTACGGTGCAAGTGACTGCTACCCCCGGTACGACATGTGTTATTACTATTCAGCCGGAACCGGCTTCAAAAATCAAGGAATTCGATATTCCGGCCGAGGTTCGGTGGATCCGAGCGACTGATTATTCGTGCCAAATCGGTTTTGCGATTCTAGAGTCGCCCTCCGGAAAATATTTTCAGCGTTACGTTGATTATCTCAGTTGGCGCGCGACACAGCAGAGTTAATATGCGCTGTCTTGCCGGTATTTTTTGTGCGCTGTGCATCAGTACTCACGTTTGTGCCGGATCAAAACCGGAAACGAAGACACAAACTCCGGTCAGTACCGAGTGGATATTGTGCATCACGGCTTTTGATGTGTCGGCACTGCCGACCGCGGATCAGGGAATCGGCTACCTCGCGGCACGGAATCTCGTACAGCCGCTAAACCGGATTCCCCACCGGATCCGTCCCTCGCAGGAATTTGCCTTTTATCAAAGTGCTGCCCGGTCAAGCGCGCGGAGCGCGGCTTCACAAGCAATCGTCCAAAAACGCCAAGCTCGCGATCAACTGATCTTTGAAGGAAAGCCGGAATGGCAGTATCGGCGGGATCTCAAGGAGATGGAAAGCGCACTTACAGATTTGGAGCAAGCTTTAAAAAAAGTAGACAGGGATCCGATCCGGGTCGAAGCCCGGCCCGCGTTTCACCTTGCACCGGGTAATCTTGAAGGCACTTTTCCGGACCCGCCCCGATCTGGTGACGAGGCGAATTTCTGTACAACTCACAAAGCCGATGCACTGCTCACCGGAACCATCCGCCCATTGCAGGGACGATTTGTGTTGACTGTCCGGCTGTGGATTCTTGGGATCGGTGCTTTTGTATATGAGGACCGGATTGTGTTTTCGGCAGAAGATGTCGCTGAGGCATCTCATGAGCTTTCGATTCCCTTGATTGCAGAACTTTCCGGAGAATCGCCGGCCGGTTTAATTGTCCGCAGCACGCCTGCTGACGCGACCATTGCTGTTAATGGAGTCCTGACTGAATCCGGTCTTGAACAGGATCTTCCGGCCGGGCCGGTTGCTGTTGAAGTGAGCGCACCCGGATATGAAACGCAAAATGTGACGCTTGATCTATTTCCGGATCAACTCTCCGCACTTTCACTTGATCTCCGGCCGCAGGACACGTTCAACTTTACCTTTCAAACGGCAGCACCAGCGCAGGTTTACGACGGAAGCCGGTACAGCGGGGAAACTCCCCTAAGCCTAACGCTTCCCCAAGGTCAGTACGAATATTTGTATTTTGAACGGCTGGACGGCAGACAGACCGCGGTTGTATTTGATGGTACGAATCCACCGGCAACTGATTCCATGGTTTTGCCGCTCCGGATTCCCTCTGCTTCTCCCAAGGACGACCTTGAACTGCGCCGCCGGAAATTTTACAACTCCTTTGGACGCTTTTGGTTTGCCTTGCCGGTTGCCTTTTTTATCAACGGACTCTCCAGCGCCCAGGCTACCGCAGGGAATCTCTTTCCCGGATCCGTTGCGAAGAATCCGGCGCTTACCTACACGAGTATCGGCGCGTGGATACTGTTCGGGCTGAGTGCAGCCGATATGCTCTACCAAACCTTTCGTTATATCAACAGTTCCGGCCAGGGTGCAGCAGCATTGGTTGGAAAATAGGATGCACCATGGGATCTTTTACTGACCGGCTCAAGAGTTTCTTTGGCATAAAAAAAGCAGTTTCTCCGGAATTGTTTGACGAATTAGCTGATTTGCTCGTTGAAGGGGATTTCGGTGCGGCTGCCGCTTATAAAGTAAGCGATACGCTCCGGAGTAAATGCAAGAAAGAGTCGGATCCCGATCAGGTAAAACAGACTCTTGCACAATTATTGGAAGAGTCTTTGCCGGATGCATCTTCTGTCACGCTGGACTCCGGCTTAGAAATTATACTTCTCCTCGGTGTTAATGGAGTCGGCAAGACCACAACATCTGCAAAGTTAGCCAGCCGGTACCGGAGTCAGGGCAGAAAGCCGATTCTCGCTGCCGCTGATACCTTCCGGGCAGCTGCGGTCGATCAAATCAAGATTCATGGGGAACGGTTGGGGATCCGGGTCGTGGCGCATAAACAGGGCGGAGATCCGGCTGCAATTGTGTTTGATGCCATTGCTGCCGCGCAATCCGGAGGTGGGGACCTGATCATTGCAGACACAGCCGGCCGGATGCACACAAAAAACGCATTAATCGAAGAGTTAAAAAAAATCGACCGGATCATCGCCTCCAAAGCCGCGGGCGCACACACGAGACGGTGGCTGGTACTCGATGCCACGACCGGCCGGAACGCACTCGCGCAAGCCCAGACCTTTCATGACGCAATCGCCCTCGATGGAGTCGTTCTCACCAAGTATGACTCATCGGCGCGTGGTGGAATCGTGTTTTCACTGCATGAGGAACTGAAGCTGCCAGTGCTGTTCATCTGCACCGGTGAGCAATATGGAGACATTGCCCCTTTTGATCCCCACCGGTACGTCTATGAATTTGTCGGTATTGTGTAGTTTTCTGCTTTCATGTGTGGTTGTATCCCTTCCGGCCCTTGAATGGTACCGGTCAAACGCTGCCGGCTCTGCACTTGAACCGGTTATGCAGTCTGAAGCCGCACAGTACCGGTATGCACTTTCGGTAGAAACAATTCCCTTATATGATCTTCCGGCTTCCCTACAGTCATTGTACGAATCGTCTTACCGGGCTGAACTCAGGCTTCTCCTTGAATCCGGCACTGAATCAAACCGGTATTGGTATGCCTACGACTCTACCGGCGCGCTACGGCTCACCGCTGAACAACCCCGGAATGCATCATCTGTAAGTACTATCGAATGCTACGATAACGCAATGCTCCTCATCGAGTCGAGACACTTTTCCGGTGATAATGAAACGAATATCATTTACACATATAAAGATACTATGCTCATTCAGACGGAAACCTACGCGGTTAACGCATTGGGACGGGAACTTGTTGTTACTGATTCCTACCGGTACCGCCGGGATTCAACGTTACGGAGCATTGAACGTGAATACCATAGTGATGAACCTGCGATCCGGCTTAGTTTTCTCTCCATTGATACCGGTTCTGCAACAAATCCTATTCAAAGTAACCCGGTGCTGGGAGTCGATTCGGCTTTTGTTAGAGACATTCTTGTTTCGCCTACGCCCCATTCTCGGAATGAGTACCGGACCGATGCACAAGGCAGGATCACCCATGAGACTCAATTTGACGAAACTGGTGCAGTCACCGGAGAATGGGACAATACGTGGGACGGTACCCGCCTCAAATCTGTTCGTTGGCGGTCTGGGAGTGAGGATCGGCTCATCGAATATGAGTACGATTCAGAGGGAAAACGTATCGCAGAATCCAATTACAACCAGGGAATATTAGAACGAACCCTCCGCATGGATCCATCGGGACCGGATCGGGAAATCGAAGAAATCTACCTAGATGGAAAAGCAGTCCTTCGGGCAGTGTGGGAACATGGACGGAAGATACGTGAAGAGAGGATACGTTAAAACGTTCCCTTCGAGAAGGTTGTAGAAATGACATTGGGCTACTAGGTGAGTTTATATTGGACTAGGATCGGAATCATCGTTGGGCTACTAAGTCCTCTTTACTCTTCTTCCTTTGTATCCTCTGTGGTTGCCTCTTTTCTTACATGACCAGACAGACCACATCGTCTCCATGGGCGCCGACTAACTCCTGCCCTGCCGGGTTTACCATCAGATCCATATCTTCAAGCGGGATAGCACCGAGAAGCACTCCTTCCTGACCGGGCACTACCAAGGCAGAGCAGTTACACAGCCGATCCTTCCAATACACTTTTACCGGTTCAGTTAATTTGCATCTTTCTCTCTGGTTATTACCGAGGGTAACTTCACGCAACCCCTCTATATTCAGCCCTAAAGCCGCACGCACCTTCTCGCTGATAATAAGCATACCTGCGCCGGTATCAACCATCGCTGTTACCGTAATGTGCCGGATTTGCTTTTCTGTAATGTACCCGCGATCAGCATCACCTACATCGATTGCATTTTTCAGCGTGATTTCCGTATAAACAATTCCCATAATTTACTCTTTGTTATATAATATACTAAAACATTCCCTTTGAGAAGGTCGTAGAAATGACATTGGGCTACTAGGTGAGTTTATGTTGGACTAGGATCGGAATCATTGTTGGGCTACTAAGTCCTCTTTACTCTTCTTCCTTTGTATCCTCTGTGGTTGCCTCTTTTCTTACATGACCAGACAGACCACATCGTCTCCATGGGCGCCGACCAACTCCTGTCCTGCCGGGTTTACCATCAGATCCATATCTTCAAGCGGGATAGCACCGAGAAGCACTCCTTCCTGACCGGGTACTACCAAGGCAGAACAGTTACACAGCCGATCTTTCCACATAACTTCTACCGGTTCTGTTAGTTTGCATTTTTCCTTCCGGTTATCACCGAGGGTAACCTGGCGCAGCCCCTTTATATTCAGTCCCAAAGCCGCACGCACCTTCTCGCTGATAATAAGCATACCTGCGCCGGTATCAACCATCGCTGTTACCGTAACGTGTCGGACTTGCTTTTCTGTAATGTACCCGCGATCAGCATCACCTACATCGATTGCATTTTTCAGCGTGATCTCCGTATAAACAATTCCCATAATTTACTCCTTGCTATATAATATACTAAAACATTCCCTTTGAAAAGGTTATAGAAATGACATTGGGCTACCAAGTCCTTTTTACTCTTCTTCCTTTGTATCCTCTGTGGTTGCCTTTTTTCTTACATGACCAGGCAAACCACATCGTCTCCATGGGCGCCGACTAACTCCTGCCCTGCCGGGTTTACCATCAGATCCATATCTTCAAGCGGGATAGCACCGAGAAGCACTCCTTCCTGACCGGGTACTACCAAGGCAGAACAGTTACACAGCCGATCCTTCCACATAACTTCTACCGGTTCAGTTAATTTGCATCTTTCTCTCTGGTTATTACCAAGGGTAACTTCACGCAGCCCCCTTATATTCAGTCCCAAAGCCGCACGCACCTTCTCGCTGATAATAAGCATACCTGCGCCGGTATCAACCATCGCTGTTACCGTAACGTGCCGGATTTGCTTTTCTGTAATGTACCCGCGATCAACAGCACTTATATCACCTGCATTTTTCAGCGTGATTTCCGTATAAACAATTCCCATAATTTACTCCTTGTTATATAATATACTAAAACATTCCCTTTGACTGGTTCAATGTACTCACCAACCATTTCAGAGAACGTTCTGACATTAACCTCGTGCTACTGGATATTGGACTTGACCAACCCCACTTTCAATGATAAATCGTACACATTCGCCTTCTCTGCTAGACTCTCCACATGAGCACCGGAATGATAAGCAGTCGTTGTACCAGCCCAGTACGCATGCTCAGCCTGGGTCGGCAGCCGCTAGCCTGCCGGTTCTATGTTACAATCCACTTGAATGTGTCAGTACTGCTCCGGTTATTCGGATCTTTCCAGGCCTTATCTGCCGGACACTCCCTTCTCTCTTCATCTCTTTATTTGAGCAGCCTTGACGCATTGAGAATCGCAATCAGCGCGACTCCGACATCGGCAAGCAATGCAAGCCACATGGACGCAATACCAAACGCCGCGAGTACAATGCACACGCCCTTAAAGCTGAGCGCAAAAATGACATTTTCAATAATGACATGACGAATCCGGCGTGAACAAGCTATAGCTTCCGGCACAAGACGAGGATCACCGGAATGAACGATCAAATCCGCAGACTCTATCGCAACATCAGCACCGCCGCCCATAGCGATTCCCACATCGGCACGCGCCAACACCGGCGCATCGTTAATGCCGTCCCCCACAAAAACGGTCACACCCCGGTTTGTCAGCGTCTCTGTTTCCACGATTTTATCGGCCGGCAAGAGTTCAGCTTTTACGAATCTGATCCCCAGTTGAGCTGCCACAGCCGATGCCGAAGCATTCGAATCTCCAGAGAGCATCACTGTTTCGCTGATGCCAAGGGACTCAAGCCGGCGGATCGATTCCGGGGCGCCTGCCTTGAGTGTGTCTCCGACCGAAATTTTTCCATTATAATGACCGTTCCGGGCAACGTAGACAACGGTTCCGGAATCTTCAGTTTGAGGCATGGTAATGGCATAGCGGTCCAAAAACCGGTGGTTCCCCGCGAGAATCACTTCAGTGCCGAAGTGCAGTTCGATTCCCTGCCCGGCAATTTCCCGGCGTTCTCCGACCGTGGATCCGGAAATGGTAGCCGCTGCCCGGATCGCCTGTGCAATAGGATGATTCGATTCCCATTCCGCGAGCGCAGCCGTTTCAAGGAGACTCGCCGCGTCAATACCCTCGGCCGGTTCCACCCCTGTGACCGAAAAACACCCTTCCGTCAAGGTACCGGTTTTATCAAAGGCAACGTACTGGGCTTTTGCGAGCGAATCTAGATGAGAGGCACCTTTTACGATCACGCCCCGACGGGACAGACCTCCGATTCCGGCGTAATAACCGAGAGGAATACTCACGACAAGCGCACAGGGACAGGAAATAACGAGCAGAACCAAGGCCCGGTGAATCCATTCTGCAAAAGTTGCATCCGGCAGAATCAACGGCGGCACAACCGCAAGCAGAGCCGCAAGACCCACAACTATCGGTGTGTAGCGTTTTGCAAAAGCCGTGATAAAACGTTCCGGCTTAGCTTTTGCCTCACGGGCATGCTCGACCATGGCAACAATCCGGGCTGCTGACGATTCACTGGCACGTTTAGTACTCTGAATCGTAAGAACGCCATCCAATGAAACAGCACCGGAGTACACCGGATCTCCAATCTCAAGAAAAACCGGTTTGGATTCACCGGAGAGCAGAGCCGCATCCATCGAGCCGGAACCAGCAACCAGAATGCCGTCTAAAGGAATCCGTTCACCGGGACGCACCAGCATACAGGTATCCGGTTCAACAGAATCCGCCGGAACTTCTTTCCATTCCTCATTGATTTGAATCCGGGCTGTGTCAGGCCGCAACGACAGCAAGGCATCAATATTCGCCGTGGACCGGCCAACGGCCATGTCCTGCAACAATTCCCCGATTCCATAGAAAATCATTACACCGCAAGCCTCTTCCCATTCACCGATAGCAAAAGCTCCGATGCTCGCTATGGTCATCAGCACATTTTCATCAAAAGACGGCCCCTTTTTAAGGGACAGGAACATGTTCTGGATAACCGGAAATCCGGCCAAGATCCATGCACCGGCAAACAAGATAAGAGCAAGGATCCGGTAATTCTGCACGAGAATCAAAGCCGCCGCCCACAGCACCGCAGATGCCGAAAGTATAACAATTCGTTTCATTTCAATTCCCCCAAATGCTCTCTGGCAAAGCGCAGGATCGTTCCGACATGGTCATCGTCCAGCGCATAGTACACAATCCGCCCCTCACGCCGGCTCCGAACCAGCCGCCCCTGCTTGAGAAGCGCCAAATGGTGACTCACTGAAGAGACGCTCGCCTCAACACTCACCGAAAGATCAAACACACACAACTCCCCAGCGCCGAGCGCGTACAGGATTTTAAGCCGAGTCGGATCCGTGAGTACCTTAAAAAAAGTCCCCAACGACTCCAATGCATCCTGCGGAGGCAGCGTCTCCACAGCTTGATTGATCTGCTCCTGATGAAACACTATCATATAAACCTCTCATTTGAACAATTGAACATTCGTTCAAACGTTCAAGTTTATACTACGATCATCTCCATAATATGTCAAGCGAAATTTTTAAAAAAATTGTGAAACATTCAGAGCAAAAGAAATTTTCCGGAAACCAGATCGAGGTCTGACCCCCGTCTTTAGCCGGAACAGTAGGCACAATATTCTGGCAGTAAATAAAAAATTAGGCTAAAATAAATTAAAAGGAGATAGTATGCACATTTCAATTTTTTCCATTATTTTCATGAGTCTATCCGCTATTTTATCAATCGGGACACCGGTAGTCCTATTTATTGTGTGTCATAAAAAATACAAGGCGCCGGCTTTACCGATGATTATTGGTGCAGTAGCATTTATAATATTTGCTTTAGTTTTAGAACAATTTATACATTCAATCGTGTTAAATAAATTCCAATTAAGGGAAAAGCCATTGGTTTATATTCTCTATGGAATTTTTATGGCCGGTATATTTGAAGAAACGGCTCGTTTCATTTCATTTAAAATACTAAAGAGAAAATACAACGGTATAGGAACCGGATTGTCTTACGGTATTGGACACGGCGGAATAGAAGCAATATTGCTTGCCGGAATAGCCATGATATACTCGATTATATATAGTATTATGATTAATTCTGGAAAGATAGATATAATTACTGGAAATTTACAGGGAGACAAATTAGATCAAATTAATATTCAAATAAATACGCTTGTAACAACTGCACCGTACCTCTTCTTGATCAGCGGCATTGAACGTTTATGTGCAATAACTATACAAATAGCCTTATCTATTATCGTATATCATGCAGTTTTTACAAGGCATAAAGTGTGGTTCTTTCCTTTAGCTATACTATTACATGCAATTATAGATACTCCTGCCGCGGCTATGCAAGTTGGTGTTATAAATAATGTAGTTATTGTAGAAGGAATAATAGGTATCAGCAGTATTTTATTATTACTCTTTGCAGTATATATACACCGGATATGCTTAAAATCTGCAATAAGAGATGTACAGGGTTTTTAAACGTGAGTAGCCTTTCAGGTCTATTGACTATATTTTTCATTATTTATAGCATTCAAATTTAATAAGGAGATGATTATGTCTAATGAAGTAAGTAAAGAAATGCATAAAATCCGTGCAAAACTCTATCCAAATTACCTTAAGGGCCATGAAGGAACCTATATTGCCCGCACACAAATTGATGCAACGCTTTCAGTTGAAAAGGTTTGTATCGCAGCCACTACACGGGGAAAAGCATCTCAACCCTATGAAGTTATGGTACATTGCGTCAATGATTATCTTGACGAGGCTCTCTACCAACTCGCTGACGGCTTTTCTGTAGAAAATAAACTTTGCTCTGTTCATCCAAAATTCGGGGGTTTCTTTGATAAGCTTGGCCAAGTTATAGCCCCGGCGAAACATAAGATCAGTTTTGCATTCCGCGCCGGCTCTGCGCTCCATGCGCTTTGTACACAAATCGAAATAGTTATCGAAGGAATTGCAAATACATCCGGTTATATCGGCAAAGTGGAGGATATAGACAGTGCTACCATAAACCAAACTATAACGCCGGGCGGTATAGTTATTATAGAGGGAAACAAGATCAAACTAGAAGGGGATAATCCCGAAATTGGTGTGTATTTTATCAATCAAGCTGATGGAAACAAGATAAAAGTTACTAAGCACCTTGCAGAAAACCGTGACAAAAAAGTGATAGCTGTTGTACCAGCAGATATTCACTTAGGAACCTATCAATTAGAAATTGTAACACAGTACACGAAGGGTACTCGATTGAAAGAACCTCGTCATATAATCTATGGTGTTGATCTAACGGCTATTCCGTGATATATATCATCTAATTTGGTTGTGATTCGTCACGAAGGCTATTTTCCACATGGAACATTCACTGAGTGGCACTTTTCTTATTATCTGTTTTATGCTATACTTTTTCTATGATTTCCCCTTTTTATGGAGATGAATCGAGGATTGTTGCGCTTGCGACACCAGTAGCGGAAAGTGCCCTTGCTTTGATTCGTTGTTCAGGCGCCGGTACACTTGAGGCGTTTTCAGGTTCTTTCTCACGTCATGTCAATAATATTGCTGCTAACCGAATTGTCCACGGCTGGATCCTCAATCAAGGTGAAAAAATTGATGAGGTACTCGTGTCAATATTCCATGCACCGCATAGCTATACCGGTGAAGATAGTGTGGAGATTGCATGTCATGGCGGGCGGGCAGTTGTTAATGCGGTTCTTCATACTTTGCGAAATGCAGGATTCCGTGATGCATTGCCGGGTGAGTTCAGTTTCCGAGCTTTTGTTAATGGAAAAATGGATTTAACGCGCGCTGAATCTGTCATGGAACTTGTTTCAGCTCAAAGTGATCAGGCTAGAATCCGGGCGGTACAGCGTCTGTCCGGATACTTGGAACAAGACATAAAGTCGATCCGGGATTCTCTTGTATCTATTCTTGCAGCTATTGAAATTACTTTAGATTATCCGGAAGAGGATTTAGATGATGTATCGGCAGTTCCGGATCAGATTGCTATTGAGTATGCACTTTCCAGATTAGAACAGCTTGCAGAATCCTATCACCGGGAGCGCCTTTATCAAAATGGTTTTTTGGTAGTTATTGCGGGGTGTCCAAATGCAGGAAAATCTAGTTTATTTAACCGGCTTATTCATGAAGAACGTTCTATTGTGAGTGAAGTTCCCGGTACGACTCGTGATTGGATTGAAGCGTATATTACTGTTGAATCGGTTCCAATCCGGCTTGTTGACACGGCGGGACTTCACATTCCCACGGATTCAGTTGAAAAAATGGGAATCGAGCGCAGTTGGAATTTGCTTTCCCGCGCAGATGCGGTTGTCTATGTGATTGACGGCACTCAGGGGGTTACGCCTGAAGATCAAGACTTTCTCTCCGCTCAAAAGCCAGTTCTTCCGGTGTGGAATAAGGTTGATCAGGCGCCGGTCACGGATTCTTCTTTTTTTCCGGTGAGCGCCCGGACGGGATATGGGATTCAGGAACTGTGCCAAAGCCTTGCTGGGAAACTTGATGGGGCGCACCCGCTCGATGATCATGTTGGAATAGCAACAGAACGGCAAAAGATTCTCGTGGATCGGGCCTGTGAAAATCTCCGTGCGAGCCAAAATCCTCATCAGACGCTTGATCTTATCGCCCCGTTGATTCGTGATGCCATCGATGCACTCGGTGAAATTACCGGAGAAGTGACTACAGCAGAAATTCTTGAGACAATGTTCAGCCGGTTTTGTGTAGGAAAGTGATAAGAAGGAAAGAACGAAGGGAATAGTTGTCAAAGCTAAAGCTTTTATAGTAACTACTTAAGGCTAACTGGGCCCACCTGGACTTGAACCAGGGACCGACGGATTATGAGTCCGCAGCTCTAACCAACTGAGCTATGGGCCCCCCAGTAGTTATTATGATACCAAAGTGGCTGAAAAAAGTCAATGCTACTCGATTATTTTTGGCGATTCTGGTATACTGTTGGAATGCTCGATTATCATTTTATTGTGGAAAATCTTGACGCGGTCAAGAAAAATATTGAAAACCGGTTTATGAAGGCAGATGCAGATGCGGTCGTCCGGCTCTACCGGAATCGTGCGGACGCAACAACAGAATTACAACACCTTCAGCAGCAACGAAATGCTACTGCCGCTGCCATGAAAGCTAAGGTGGAACCGGCCGAACGGAATCGGTTGATCGAAGAGGGAAAGCGTCTCAAGGATGCCATTTCCGCGGCTGAAACGGAGCTTGCCCGGATTGAGTCTGACTTGGAGTATGAAGCCCGCCGGATTCCCAATATGGCTCATCCGGATGCACCGGTCGGTAAAGAAGATAAGGACAGTCTGGAGGTCAAAAGAGTCGGCAGTCCGCGGGTTTTTGATTTTGAGCCGGCTGATCATGTGCAGTTGGGGCAGAGTCTTGATATCATTGATTTTGACGCCGGCACAAAGGTTTCCGGCACCAAATTTTATTATCTGAAAAATGAAGGGGTTTTTCTGGAGCTGGGGCTTGTCCGGTATGCACTTGATATATTACAAAAAAATGGATTTACACCATTTATCACACCGGATATTGCCAAGGAATCAATCTTGGAAGGTATTGGTTTTAATCCGCGGGGTCCTGAATCTAACGTGTACACGTTAGAAAATGAGGATTCTTGTCTGGTCGGTACTGCGGAAATCACCTTGGGCGGTTACTATTCCGATACGGTTCTCCCAAAAGAAAAATTTCCCCTCCGTCTTGCCGGACTCTCCCACTGTTTCCGGCGCGAGGCGGGTGCGGCTGGGCAATTTTCCAAAGGCCTCTACCGGGTTCATCAGTTTACTAAATTGGAAATGTTTATCTATTGTCTGCCGGAGCAAGCAGATAGAATGCATGAAGAATTGCGGAGTATCGAAGAGGAAATTTTTTCCGGTTTGGACATTCCCTTTCGGGTCGTTGATACCTGTACCGGCGATCTCGGTGCGCCTGCCTACAGGAAATGGGATTTGGAGGCATGGATGCCGGGGCGCAATGGCGGCGAGTGGGGCGAAGTGACATCAACATCAAACTGTACCGATTATCAAGCCCGGCGTCTCAATGTCAAGTTTAAGGATGATGACGGCAAAAACCGGTTTGTCTATATGCTCAATGGGACTGCGGTCGCAATTTCCCGGGCGATGGTCGCATTATTGGAAAATTTTCAGGAGTCTGACGGCAGTGTCCGGATTCCGGAAAAATTGATACCGTACTGCGGGTTTTCAGTGATCAACCCCTCTTAATCTCCCCAAATAAGGAGAATAAAAGAAAAAATATGACGAAACGACAAGAATTGCTAGTGACGGCGCTGACTGTATGTGCGTTTGTACTGGGGATCATTGTGTGCAACCGGCTCTGGTTCCGGATTGATCTGACAAAAAACCGGTCCTACACAATTGCCCCGGTGTCGCGGGCGTTGTATGCGGAAATTCCGGATCGCCTCCGGCTGAGCTACTATGTTTCGGATCGGCTGAAAGCTGTGTACCCTCAACCGGGTGAAATTGAGGATTTGCTACGAGAATATGCGGCATACTCACACAATAAAATTCAACTGACGATTGAAGATCCGGCTAAAACGAACCGGACCGCGGCGGTTGAATCCCTTGGAATCATTCCACAGCAGATTCAAACGATTGAACGTGACGAGGCAAGTGTTGCAACAGTGTACACCGGCATTGTCATTGAATACCTTGACCGGGTTGAAGTTATGCCGGTGGTTTTTTCGCTTGATACGTTGGAATACGATTTGACGAGCCGGATTCGGAGTATGATTCGGGATCAGGAACGGGAAATTGCCATTCTCGTCGGGGATTCTCAGCGGACTCTCGAGTCGGATTACCAGTTTTTGGCACAGGCATTGGATGGTGCCGGTTACCGGATTGTTGTGCTGAATACACATGATGAAATTCCGGCCGGCATTGCAGTTCTCGCGGTGCTTGGCGGTACCGAGGACCTTGACGAAGAATCCCGGTACCGGATCGATCAGTATATCCAAACCGGTGGATCGCTTTTGTTTGCACTAGATGGAGTTACTGTGGATTCTGAAAATACCATGCAGGCGTGGGAATCGAATCGCGAGGGCTTGGTGGCGCAAGTTGCCCATTACGGCGCGCGGGTGGAGCCGGCGTTGGCAGCGGATCAGGCTGCGAATCTCGTGCAATTTCAAATGGGAAATCAGATACGTCTGGTCCGGTATCCGCTCTGGATCGCGGTTTTGCCGGAAAACAGCAACCAAAGTCACCCGGTAACTGCACATTTCAGCGGTTTGGACCTTTTTTGGGCAAGCCCGGTGACGCTTGAAGCGCCGGCTGGAGTCGATGCGGTGCAACTCTTTTCCACAACACCAACTGCATGGCTGCAAACAGGATCCTTTAACATCAACCCGGATTTCAGTAATTATAAAAATGAAGAAAGGGCCAGCTATACATTGGCTGCTGCATTCTCCGGAATGTTCCCTGCCTTTTTTACTGCTAAGCCGGAACATGGGGATTCGCTTCCGGATATGCCCTCCACGGCGCGCTCGTCCCGGATTATTGTTATTGGGGACAGTGATCTTTTTTCTTCTTTTATACAAGCAACCGGCAGCAGACGCAATCTCGATTTTTTTGTGCAAGCTGTGGATTGGCTTTCAAATGACGAAGATATCATCACAATTCGGAACCGGAGTCCCGGAACCGGCCGTCTGGACAAAATTTCAGATCCTCGTTCCCGTGTATTCGCGATGAATTTTTCTCGGACCCTAAATGTGATCATTATACCAGCCATTATTGCTGTCACCGGAATTCTGCTGATGTGGAGACGGCGAAGGGGGACCGAGGTCTGACCCCTTGTAACTGTATATATTGAAAAGATATACTGGAGGTCTGTCCCCAAAATTTAAAAAAATTCCGGCAAACCGAATCAAAACCATTAGCTCGACCCGTACTTTCTTTGATCGCCGTGAACTGGCGATCAAAGGGAGGAGTTTATGGCGCGTCCAGACCGTGGGGATACGAGTAAAGGAAAAACGTATCATGTAGCTTCGGAAATTAACCGGAAAGCTTTTGATTTGCAGGATGATGAGGACAAAGAAATGTTTTTAAAAGTGATCGAAGAGGCAAAAACTAAAAAACAGTATAAGTTTGAGCTTCACAATTTTTGCATCATGGACAATCATTTTCATTTCTTAATTACACCGGAACTGGGTCAAAGTCTTTCTGTGATAATGAAATGGATCAAAATGGTACTCGCGATTCGGTGGAATCATAAATATGGAAAAACCGGCCATTTATGGGGAGATCGATTTTTTTCCCGGGAAATTATTGATGATGAGGACTTTATCACAGTGTACAATTACATCGATCAGAATCCGGTAAAAGCAGGTATCGTGGAAAAGCCGGAGGACTGGCCGTGGGGCGGGTTGCACCATCACCAACAAGGGATTACCCGGATTGTGAAGCCCGCACCGGAGTGGATATTGGAACGGCTGCCGTGGCACCGGGCACTGGGGACAGACCCCCGTCCCTAATCCCCAGCATCTCCACCCTACTTTTACCATTTTACCCCTAAATTCCGGCAAAGTTCCAACAAAAATGATCCGGAAGTAGCCTCATCATTTTTTTCCGGCGATTCACCGTGAAAAATAGAGGTTTCTTTTACAAAAATTATTTAGTGGAAATAGAAAAAATAAAACAGTAGAAACTTGAATCAAGGTATGCTATTATTTTTCCTAGTCTCATTGAGCTGGGAGGGCTTTATGAATATTGAAGTATTGGACGAAAAGGCTATGGTGTCGAATGTACCGATCATCAAGGTCATCGGTGCCGGGGGAGGCGGTTCAAACGCAGTCAACCGGATGATCGAATGTGGGTTGCAGGGTGTTGAATTTATGGTGGCAAACACTGATGTGCAGGATCTAAACAAATGCAGAGCCAAGGTTAAGCTTCAGATCGGGGCAAAATTGACCGGCGGGCGGGGTGCGGGCGGTAAACCGGAAGTTGGTGAAAAGGCTGCAAACGAGGACCGGGATCGTATCTCCGATGCGATCAAAGGCGCGGAAATGGTTTTTGTGACGGCCGGCATGGGAGGCGGAACTGGAACCGGATCCGCACCGGTCATTGCTAGTATTGCCCGGGAATGTGGGATTTTGACGGTGGCTGTGGTGACGAAACCCTTTGATTTCGAGGGACGCTACAAAATGCGTCTCGCAAATGAAGGAATCGCGAAATTGCGGGAGGTTGTGGACACCTTGATCGTGATTCCAAACCAGCATCTCCTCAACACTGTGGGCCGGAACACGCCGATCACCGAGGCCTTTCTCAAAGCTGATGATGTACTCCGGCAGGGTGTGCAGGGGATTTCCGATCTCGTGACTGAAACCGGAATCATCAACATCGATCTGGAAGATGTAAAAACTATTATCCGAGGGCAGGGCGATGCACTTATGGGGGTTGGATTTGGATCCGGCGACAACCGGGCATCGGAAGCTGCTTCGGCCGCTGTTGACAATCCTCTCCTTGAGGACACGTCTATCGAAGGTGC
>BOBG01000031.1 GCA_026002265.1 Spirochaetia bacterium | reverse complement strand
ATATTTGATAAAGAGATACAAACAAAATTAAATATAAAAATAAAAGACACTGGAAATGTAATGTCTTATAAGGAAATAGAGGATTTCAATAATACTATAAACATAAAGGAATTAAAAAATTACCGCATAAAAGTAGGAAAATCAACAAAGAAAATAGTGGGAAGTCTTTGTTTTAATGATATGAAGAGAAAAGTAGAAAAAAATCAACTGGAAAAAATAATGGAAAATGGCGGAATAATAAATGATAAAAGAGTAACATGGATACTGGATTATTGGGGGAAGAAAAATATATTGGGATTAATAATGATGCCAATAACAAGACATCAGACTGTACATTTAAATGATTGTTATACTATAAAAGAGAAATATAACAAATAAATATGGGGCACGCCCAAACTGCACATAACATTCTTTATAATGATGCCAACCAGAGAGTGGTTGGCTATTTTTTTACGAAAAACGGCCTAAGACCCGGTTGCTACGGTTCGATAAAGTCACGGACCGGGATCGAACCATAGGCTTGCTGACACTAGCGGTCTGACCAATAAGCTTCGGACCAGCGCAACTCATCATGCAGACGATTGGGCTTTGTGTCCTTGTTTATGAGCACACATTCAATGTCCATCAGTCCTGCCCAGTCCCGGAAATATTCCGTATTAAGCGCACTGCTGAAGACCGAGTGATGGGTACCGCCGGCTAAGATCCACGATTCCCCGGCGCCGGCTAAGGAAGGATAGGGCTTCCAGAGCGCGCGTGCTACCGGAAGTTTCGGCATCGGCTGTTCGATTGTGATGGTCTCGACTTCGTTCAGAATCATCCGGAACCGGTCGCCAAGATCGATAAGTGTTGCAAGCACCGCGGGACCGGGGGCCGCATCAAAAACCATCCGGGCAGGCGGAGCTTTTCCGCCAATTCCCAGAGGATGCACTTCAATGCGGGGTTTTTTATCTGCAATCGAGGGACAGACCTCCAGCATGTGCGCGCCGAGGGCAGCTTCTTTTCCCGGTTCAAAATGGTAGGTGTAGTCTTCCATGAAAGAATTTCCGCCGGGCAGCCCGGAAGCCATAACCTTTGCTGTATGGAGCAGCATGGATTGTTTCCAGTCACCCTCCGCGCCAAAGCCGTAGCCCTGTTCCATAAGCCGTTGCGCTGCAAGACCGGGAAGTTGGGGAAGTCCATGCAAATCTTGAAAGGTTGTAGTAAAGGCACCGGCATGTTCAGCTTCAAGAAATTGTTTCAGAGCAATTTCGATCTTTGCCTGTTCGAGCAGTGCTGTTCGAGCAGGTCCGGGAGTGCGTAGTTCCGGTGCAAACTCATAGGAAGCTTCATATTCTTTCACCAGTTTTTCCGCCGCACTATCACTAACACTGGTGTAGCGTTCCGCAAGATCCCCGATGCCCCATGTATTTACCTGCCAACCGAATTTGATCTGGGCTTCAACCTTATCGCCTTCAGTGACGGCAACTTCCCGCATATTATCCCCAAGACGCAGGACTACGGACCGAGTCCCTTCGAGACGGGCCGTTGCCGCCCGCATCCATACACCGATCTTGGACCGGACTTCTTTATCTTGCCAAAAGCCGGCCACTACTTTCCGGTTAAGGCGCATACGGGCAAAAATGTGGCCATGTTCACGGTCGCCGTGGGCCGATTGATTCAGATTCATAAAATCCATATCAATGGTTGACCAGGGAATATCCCGGTTAAACTGGGTATGGAGATGGAGAATGGGTTTGCTATTTAATGCAAGACCCTGAATCCACATTTTTGAAGGGGAAAAGGTATGCATCCATGTGATGATTCCTGCACAATTTTCGGCTGCCTGTGCCTCGGCAAAAAGTTTAGTAATGACACCGGGGCTGATAGCAATTGGTTTTAAAACCAGTTTCCCCGGTAAAAGCGGATCATTCGCAAGCTCATCAGCCATAACCGCAGCATTGGCAGCAACTTGTTTCAGGGTTTCTTCACCGTAAAGATCCTGACTGCCTACAATAAACCAAAATTCGTATTGTTTCAGATTAAACATAGTACACACTCCTTTTTATTTCAAATATTCCACAGCGGCCCTTTCAATCCCAAGTCCTTTGGTATACTGTTCCATGAACACAGCAAAGCCCTGCACATCGTGTGGATCCGGCTCAATTAAGGTTCCGGTATTTTTGCCGAATACCTTTTGTGCAAGGAATGTTTCGAGCGGTTCATCTGTATGCAGCATATAGGCAGCCAAAAGTGCAATGCCCCATGCACCGCCTTCACCCGCGCTTTCCATAACCGCAACCGGTGTCTTCAGGGCAGCTGCCATCAGCCTTTGCCCCACAGCTTTTGTTTTAAACAAGCCCCCATGACCTAACAGTGTATCAAGCCGGACATGTTCTTTTTCAGTAAGAATATCCATGCCGAGCTTCAGGGAAGCCATAGTGGAAAAAAGGAGTGCGCGCATAACATTCGCCAAGGTAAAACGGCTGTCCGGAGTGCGTACAAAGAGCGGCCGTCCCTGTTCCAAGCCGGTCACTGGCTCGCCGGCATAGTAATTGTACGAGAGCAATCCGCCGCAATCACTTTCCCCAGCAAGAGCTTTTTCGTACAATATATCGTAGAGTCTGCTTTTATCAACCTTGACGCCAAATGTCTCGTTTACTTCACCGAAAAGCTTGACCCATGCATCAAGATCCGGAGTACAGTTGTTGCAATGAGCCATTGCCACCGGTTTTCCCGTGGGCGTGGTGACCATATCGATCTCCGGATAGACCCGCGATAACGCTTTTTCCAGCACAACCATCGCAAAAACCGAGGTACCCGCAGAAATGTTACCAGTACGTTCAGCCACGCTGTTTGTTGCAACCATGCCAGTTCCCGCGTCTCCTTCCGGAGGGCAAAGAGGAATACCAGCCGGAATATTACCGGCCGGAATATTACCGGATGGATCGAGCAGTGCAGCGCCTTCAGTGGAGAGGAGACCGGCATCTTCTCCAGCCCTGAGAACTTTCGGCAGAATATCTGAAAGCTTCCAGCCTAGATCACCGGTAAGTGAATCAAATTGATTGATCATGCCGGTGTTATAGTTATTCGTTGTGCTGTCGATGGGAAACATACCGGACGCATCACCAATGCCCAGAACTTTTTGACCCGTCAGTTTCCAATGCACATAACCGGCAAGAGTCGTTATAAACGCAGTATTTTTTACATGAGATTCGTTATTCAAAAGCGCCTGATAGAGATGCGCGATGCTCCAGCGCTGGGGAATATTAAACCGGAATTTTTCCGTCAGCAGCTTCGCAGCCTTTTCAGTTGTGGTATTACGCCATGTCCGGAACGGCACAAGTTGTTGTCCATCTTTATCAAAGGCTAAATACCCGTGCATCATTGCGGAAATACCGATAGCTCCTACGGTGGAAAGGGACTCGCGGTACCGGCTGCGGAAATCATCGGACAGCTCTGTAACCGCGCTTTGCAGACCGCGCCAGACCTCATCTAAATGATAGGTCCACACACCATCTTCCAACCGGTTTTCCCATGTGTAAGCGCCTGATGCAAGTGTTATGTAATCCTCGCTAATCAGGACCGCCTTGATGCGGGTCGAACCGAATTCTATACCGAGAGTCGTTTTACCTTTCATTTTGTACTCCTCGCTTTTGAATAAAGGTCAAAGGCAACTGCCGCAAGTAAAACGAAACCTTTAATCGCCTGCTGCCAATCGGTGCTGACTCCGAGGATGGACATACCGTTGTTCAAAACACCGATGAAGAGTCCGCCGACCACGGCACCAATAATCGTTCCAATGCCGCCGGATACGGCTGAACCGCCCACGTAACAGGCCGCAATAGCATCCATTTCAAAGTTCTGGCCAGCTTTTGGGGTAGCTGCATTCAGTCGGGCGACAAAAACAATGGCAGCCACAGCAGCGAGAATCGCCATGTTCGTATAAATCCAGAACATTACCCAATTAGTCTTTACACCGGAAAGTTTTGCTGCTTTCGCATTACCGCCGAGCGCGTAAATATGCCGGCCCTGCACGGTCCGTGACGTAACAAAGTGATAACCGATGATGAGAATCCCCAAAATGATTAAAATATTGGGGAAACCCCGGTACAGTGCAAACACCACAGTAAACGCCATAAGTACCAACGCGATTGCCGAAACCTTTGCCGCCCAGATGCCGGTGGGCAGTACATCAAAGTTATACTGCCTCTGTTTCTTGCGGTTATTGATTTCGCTTACGATGATGAACGCGATAAGTGCCAGCCCTATAACAATGGAAAAAAGATGAAGCGTTGAGTTACCAATTTTGAGTCCGCCGAAAAGGTCGGGGATATAACCGGAAGCTATGACCTGAAATTCCGGTGGAAAAGGCGCCTTGGTCTGCCCCTGCATAATAACCTGCCCCAAACCGCGGAAGATCAACATTCCAGCCAAAGTTGCGATAAAAGGAGGAACATGCACAAAGGCAATCCAGAATCCCTGCCACATACCGATTGCCGCTCCAATACATAGGGCAATGATCATCGTCAGGTAAGGGTTCATATGCAAATCCACGACCAGAACCCCGCACACCGCTCCGACAAAACAGACAACGGATCCCACCGAAAGGTCAACATTACCGGTAAGGGTACAGAGCAACATACCCACAGCGAGAATAAGTACGTAGCTATTTTGCAGGACAAGGTTTGTCAGATTCACCGGCCGGAAGAAAATACCGTTTGTCAGGATGCCGAAGAGAATCATTGCCACGGTTAATGCGATGATCATACCATATTGCCGGGCATTTTTCTTCAAAATCGAAAACAATGCATTCATTATAACCCCTTAATTAGATAAAATATGGCGCATAATTGCTTCCTGGGTCGCAGTCCGGCCGGGAAGCTCTCCGGTAATCCGTCCCTCGCTCATCACGTAAATACGGTCGCTCATGCCAATAATTTCCGGCATTTCGCTGGATATAAGCACGCATGCAATGCCCTGCGCTGCCAAATTATTAATGATTATGTAGATTTCATGTTTAGCTCCCACATCAATACCCCGGGTCGGTTCATCCAGAATAAGAACTTTGGGATCAGAGAAAAGCCATTTTGCCAACACGACTTTTTGCTGGTTGCCTCCGGAAAGATTTCCGGCAAGCTGCAAAATCGAAGGGGTTTTTGTGTTGAGCTTCTTCCGGTAATCCTCCGCGGCAAGGATCTCTTCTCGTTCATCAATAATATTATTTTTAGCGATTTTTTTCAGTTTTGCCAAAGTCGTATTTTCTTTAATACTCTCGATCAGCACCAGTCCAAGTTCTTTCCGGTCCTCGGTCACGTATGCAAGTCCCGCTCCAATCGCCTGGGGAATCGAATTCATGTTCACCGATTTTCCGTTGATCAACGTTGTGCCGGTGATAGTATCGCCGTAATATTTACCAAAAATGCTGGTAGCTAATTCAGTACGCCCTGCACCCACAAGGCCGGCCAGTCCCACCACTTCTCCGGCACGCACCGTAATATTCACCTTGTTCAGCTTTTTCCGCTCCGGGTTGTCGGGATCATAAACCGTCCAGTCCTTCACCTCAAACACAATATCGCCGATTTTGTTGTTCCGTTTGGGGAAGCGGTCGGTAATTTCCCTGCCAACCATGCCCTTAATAATCCGGTCTTCGCTGATGGAGGCATGGCCGCCGGCATCTCGTTCCACCTGTAGAGTCTCGATGGTTTTACCGTCCCGTAAAATGGTGATGGTATTGGACACCGCCGCAACTTCATTCAGTTTATGGGTGATCAGCACTGAGGAAATGTTGTGCTGGTCCCGGAGTTCCTGCAATATTTGTAATAAATGTCCGCTGTCATTTTCATTGAGCGCCGAGGTGGGTTCGTCCAGGATCAGAATTTTTGCATCCTTGGCAAGAGCCTTCGCTATTTCCACGAGCTGCTGCTTGCCCACTCCCAGCTTGTTCACCGGCATATTCGGGCTTTCATCTAAACCCAATTTCCGCATATAGATAAGCGCATCATCGCGCGTTTTGTCCCAGTTAATAATGTTGTACTTCGCCCGCTCATCCCCCAGAAAAATATTCTCCGCTATGGAAAGGTAGGGGCTGAGGGCCAATTCTTGATGGATAATGACGATACCGGCTTTTTCACTCTGTTTAATATCGGAAAACGCGCATGTCTTGCCTTCAAATACAATGTCACCCTCATACGTGCCGTGAGGATAGACACCAGACAGAACCTTCATCAGGGTGGACTTTCCCGCACCGTTTTCCCCAACCAAAGCATGTATCTCGCGCTGCTTTACCCGGAGGTTGACGTTATCCAATGCTTTTACTCCAGGAAACGTTTTGGTGATATTTTTCATTTCAAGCAACACAGCTTGTTCCGGCATATATGCTCCTAATTGGGATATGGGATATGGGGTATAGGGTATGGGGTATAGGTGGGATAGATCATATTAGCAATATCTTCTCTACACTACACCCTACACCCTCTTTTCTAACTACAGACCAAGCTCCGCAGCGGTGTGATAACCGGTATCAACGACCGCAGATATGAGATTGTCTTTGGTAACAATAACAGAATCAAGCAGGAGAGTAAGTGGGACAGATCATATTAGCAATATCTTCTCTACCCTACACCCTACACCCCACACCCCATACCCTCTTTTCTAACTACAGACCAAGCTCCGCAGCGGTGTGATAACCGGTATCAACGACCGCAGATATGAGATTGTCTTTGGTAACAATAACAGAATCAAGCAAGAGAGATGGAACAATCTTGGCGCCGTTGTTGTAGCTCTGGGTATCCAGTCCGTTGGGGGTTCTGCCCTGCATAAGGGTATCTACCAAGGTAACGGTGGCCGCACCCAATGACCGGGTGTCCTTCAACACTGTGGCATATTGTTCCCCCGCAAGAATAGATTTGCAGGACGCAATCACGCAGTCCTGTCCGCCCACTATCGGGAGAGGCTTGCCAGGAGTAGTGCCGTAACCGACAGCTTTACAGGCTTCGAGTGTAGATAGGCTGATAGGATCGTAGGGTGACAGAATGCCGTCCAACACCACGTTGCCGGAATAGTACGCAGAGAGCAGATTCTCCATACGTTTCTGCGCTTCCGAAGCGTCCCAGCGCAGGGTACCGATTACGGTCCGTTCAATCTGGCCGGAAGGTACTCTAAGCACTCCCTTGGTAAAGTAGGGCTGTAGCTTGTCCATTGCACCCTGATAAAATCCAACGGAGTTGTTGTCGTCAGGAGAACCGGCGAACAATTCAATAATAACCGGTTTTGCGGTAGTTGCCTGATCCAGCTTTAGACCCCTGATCAGGATGTCGCCCATCTGTCCGCCGACCTTGTAATTGTCGAAAGATACATAGTAATCCACGTTGGGGGACTGCATCAAAAGTCTATCATAGGCAATGATGGGGATTTTTGCGGCCGCGGCGTTCGCGAGCTGGTTGGAGAGAGCCGAGCCGTCGATGGATGCGATAACCAGAGCTTTTACACCCCCGGTAATCATGTCGTCAATCTGACGGGTCTGGGTGGGAATATCGTCATCAGAAAATTGCAGATTGACTTTATAACCCAGTTTTTCCAGCCCTTCCTTTACAGCGTTTCCGTCTTTAATCCAGCGCTCCTCCGACCGGGTGGGCATCACCACACCGATCAAACCTTTACCTGTGTCTTGAGATCCCTGCTGACCACTTGCGAATGCGGTTCCTGTCATGACCGCCATAACTAGACCGGTAAACAGCATTTTCCTTACTACGTTCATTACTTCCTCCATGTAAAATTTAATGTGCGTGAACGTACACGCACTTATGTAAAACAAGTGTAATCTTGAAAAATCCATCTTGTCAATAAAATCTTTTTAAAAAGTGATTTATTTTTTCTTACCGCCCACTGCCACGATAAAACGCTGCAAGCCGATAAAAGCCAGAAGCAGAATCCCTACGGTAATCTTGGTCCACCAAGAATTGATGGTTCCGTTGAACATGATGAGGGATTGGATAATGCCGAGGGTCAGTACCCCGAATACCGAGCCAAACACATACCCCGTCCCGCCCGCCAGGAGGGTTCCGCCGATAACTACTGCGGCGATAACATCCATCTCCATACCTTGTGCATGCAGCCCATAGCCTGAGAGCATATAGAAACTGAATACCACCCCGGACATAGCGGAGCAAAGACCGTTGAACATGTAGATCAGCACCTTGGTCCGTCTGACAGGAATGGCCATGAGCAGGGCGGAAGTTTCGCTGCCGCCGATGGCGTAGATATTTCTGCCGAATGTGGTGTACAGGGAAATATAGATGCCTATCAGGATAATCACGAGAGCGATGATCACGTTGATGGAGATAAAACCCACACTGCCGAAGCGGAGTTTCCAGAGTGCCAGGGACTGTAAGGTTTTATCCCGCATTGCAATGGACTGGATGCTGATCAGGTAACAGGCGCCCCGTGCAAAGAACATTCCCGCCAGAGTTGCGATAAAGGGCGGCACCTTCCAGTAGGCAATCATCAGTCCCATCCCGAAGCCCATAAGAGCTCCCGCTGCCAAGGCAATCAGAATCGCAAGTACCGGGTTCATGTGGGCGAATTCGGTGAGAGAGGCAATAATCATGGTAGTAAAGGCCAGTACGGACCCCACCGAAAGGTCGATCCCTCCGGAGAGGATCACCAGAGTCATTCCCGTGGCGGATACCAGCAGGAAGGCTTTATCAATAAAAAGATTGAAAAACGTTTGAACGCTGAAAAACCCGCGGTACAATACGGAGCCGGCGATAAAGGCAATACAGAACAGAAGCGCTGCCGCGATAACCGAAAGATATTTTGAGCTAAAAACTCCGGGACGTGATTTGTTAAGCGTACTCATACAGGCGCCCTCCGGCCGGCTTTCACCGCCGCATTTTTTCCGCTGCCCAGTTTTGTAAAGAAAGTGTCCACCACACTGGATTGGAGGAAACATACCATTACTACCACGAGAGATTTAACCACTAGAGAAACTTCCGGCGGTACGCCAAAGGCGTAGATCGTAGTGGTAAGGGTCTGAATCAATAAAGCGCCCACAAGACTTCCGGAAAGACTGAATTTGCCTCCGGCCATGCTGGTACCACCGATGACCGCAGCAAGGATCGCATCCAATTCGGTGTTAAGCCCCGCATTATTGGCGTCTGCGGATTTTACATTGGAACAGATGATGAGTCCCGCGACACCGGCGCAGAAACCGCAGAAGATAAAGCTAAATAGTTTTACTGCCTTCTCGTTGATCCCCGCGTACCAACTTGCTTCATTATTACCGCCTACCGATTCGATAAAGAGACCCAGAGCTGTCCGGCGGGTAAAAAATTGTGCCAGGATAAAAACAAAAATCGCGATAAAAATAGCAAAGGGAAATCCTAGGAACCACCCGCCGCCTATGAAAAAAAACGGCTTGTAATACACCGTAATGATCTGACCGTTGGTAATGAGTTGAGCTATCCCCCGGCCCGCCACCATCAGTACCAGTGTCGCCACGATAGGCTGAATCTTGCCGTAAGTTACGAGGATTCCGTTCCACAGCCCCAAAAGCATTGCCAACCCCAAAGAAATGATGATCGCCAAGATCATTGGAGTCTCGGTTATGTATGTCTGTACTCCGTCTATCATTACCAGATTGCCACCGATCAGTTTTGAAACCATTGCCGCGGTGATGGCGATGATCGCACCAACAGAAAGATCCGTTCCACCGGTGGAGGCGATGACCAGGGTCATGCCCATTGAAAGGAGCATAAGCGGTGCGCCCCGGTTCAGGATGTCTATGAGAGTTCCAAACAGGTGACCATCGTGGATGGTGATGACAAAAAAGTTTTTGGTAAAAAACAGGTTGAACAGCAGCAACAGGGTAAGCACAATCAGGGCGCTGAAGACCTTGGTTTTCATGATGGTTTGGATAGTCGTTTTTCCTGCCATGTCCGCCTCCTACGCCGCACTGCCCGAATCCGCAGCTATAATTTTCATAATTTTTTCTTCTTCCAGATCTGTTCCCGCTATTTCGGCGATCTTCTTCCTGTCCCGCATAACAGCGACACGGTCAGAACAGCGGATAACCTCTTCTATTTCCGAAGAGATGAAGACAAGGGACATTCCCTCATCACAGAGCCTCATCGCAAGGTTCATAATTTCCGCCTTGGCTGCGACATCAATGCCCCGGGTCGGCTCGTCCAGAATAAGCAGTGACGGATTGGTTACCAGCCAGCGGGCAAGGATGACCTTCTGCTGGTTGCCGCCGGACAGATTCTTTACCGGTATGTCCGCGCCCGGCGTAACGATCCCCAGTTTTTTTATATACTCCGCGGCTATCTCCGTCTGTTTTTTCAAAGGAAGATACTTAAAGATGCCCTGCTTTGCCTGCATAGCGAGAATAATATTCTCCCGTACCGAAAGATCGTGGATAAGGCCGTTCTTTTTCCGGTCCTCAGGACAAAAGGCAATGAGCGAATTGATCGCGTCCCGCGGTTTTTTGAACGTCTTCCGGTGCGATTGTAACAACAGCTCCCCATTATCCGCTTCCTCTATACCGAAGAGAAGATTAGCCACCTCAGTTCTGCCGGATCCCAGCAGCCCCGCAAAGCCCAGTGTTTCGCCCTTATGGATGCTCAGATCAAAAGGCTCCACTACATGCTTCTTGCCAAGATGTTTTGCCTCGATAAAAACTTCATTCCGCTCCTTGTCACGGACACTCTTGTTCTGGTTCTTCAACGAAGAAAAATCTTTGCCCACCATTTTAGAAATCAATTCCAGCCGGGGCAGGTCATGTAAAACATATTCGCCAATGAGCCGGCCGTTCCGCAGAACCGTAACCCTATCGCAGAGTTCATAAATCTGATCGAGAAAGTGGGAGATAAAAATAACCGATAGGCCCTCATCCCGGAGCTTCCGGATAGTGCTGAAAAGCTGTTCCACCTCCGGCCGGTCAAGGCTTGAAGTCGGTTCATCTAGGATCAGTACCTTGGAGTTCATGTCCACCGCACGGGCTATGGCGATCATCTGTTTAACCGCCACCGAATAGCTGCCCAGCAGTCTCGTAACGTCTACAGTTATATTAAGTTTCCGGAGCGCTTCCTCTGCACCGGACCTGATAGATTTCCAATCAATTTTTCCAAACCGTGTTTTTTGCCGTCCAATAAAAATATTTTCCGCTACGGATAAATTATCGCAAAGATTAATTTCCTGGTATACAGAATTCACGCCATAGTACCGAGCTTCCAGAGGACTCTGAGGATGTATCTCCACGCCGTCCAGAGTAATACTTCCCCGGTCCTTTTTATACACACCGGTCAAAACCTTAATAAGGGTAGACTTCCCCGCCCCGTTTTCACCCATGATGGAATGTATTTCGTTTCGTCTCAGGGTAAAATCCACCGAATCCAAGGCATGCACCCCGGGAAATTCAATGTCGATGTCGGACATACGCAGGATAACATCTGTGTTTGGTTCCATTATACCCCCTGAAGGTTTAAAAGGTTTAGAGTATGGGGTTCTTAATGTGAAGGTTTATCTTAATATCTTCTAACAAGACCCCTAAACCCTAAACCCTAAACCCCAAACCCTAAACCCCTAAACCCCAAACCCTACTTCCTAATACTGCCGGGAAGGATAAGCCGCAGCAGCGTTGCTTTGATCGTAGTCGCTCTCTTTGGAAACGACCCATTTTTCAACCGGCTTCTTGTTGAGGATATTCACGGCGGTTTCCATTACCTGGGGACCGAGCAGAGGATTACATTCGATAGACGCATTCATGGTGCCAGCAACCATTGCTTCAAAGGCGCCTTTCACTGCATCTATACCGATGATAATGATGTCTTTACCGGGAACCTTGCCGGCTTCCTGAATGGCCTGGATGGCACCGATGGCCATGTCGTCATTGTGGGCAAAGAGGATGTCAATGTCGTTACCGTTGGATTTCATGAAGGCTTCCATGACTTGCTTCCCCTGGGCCCGGGTAAAGTCGCCGGTCTGGCTCAGAATGATCCTGTATTTGCCGTCCGCGCTGGTTCCCAGAGAAGAGGCCGCGGGAATCCCGAAGCTATCACGGAATCCCTTGAAACGGCCGGTCATGGCTGAGGACCCGACAGTACCTTGCAGCTCAACGATGTTGTAGACACTCTTGCCGGGTTTGAGGTTGGGAACATTTGCTATCAGCCAATTGGCCGCCCGGTTTCCTTCCTGTTCCATGTCGGAGCCGATAAAAGCGGTAAACCAATTGTCGGGATCGTTTCTATCGTTGGGATTGGCGGTTATGCGATCCGATCCTTCGATACTACGGTCTACACAAATGGTGGGGATGCCTGCGTCCAGACATTCCTTGAGAATCGCTTCCCAGCCGGTTTCAACCACCGGGGTAAAGGCAATGATGTCAACCTTCTGCTGGATAAAGGTACGGATGGCCTGGAGCTGGTTTTGCTGCTGCTGTTGGGCATCAGAGAACCGGAGATCGATATTCCATTCCGCGGCCGCAGCTTTTACCGAGTTGGTACAGGCAGTCCGCCATTCGGATTCCGCGCCAATTTGGGAATAGCCCATGACGATCTTGCGATCCATTCCCCTGGTCACACCGCCGGAACTTCCGCCGCCCTGCTGTCCATTTGCAAATGCGGTCCCGGCCACAACTGCCATGACCAGACCGGTAAATAGAATTTTCCTTACTAAATTCATCTTTTCCTACCTTATAAAAATTGATTTGCGTGAACGTACACAGTATTGATTTGAAAATTTCATTCTGTCAAGAAAATTTTTTCACGAAGGAATATTTTCTTTGAAGTATATGTCGAGAGGGATTTCTACGTGCCGAGGAATAGGCTGCTCCAACACTATCCGGCGGTAGAGATTGAGCAGTGCCTCACGTCCTTGGTATTCAGGGCGTTGAGAGATGATGGCATCGATCCAACCGGTCTCAAGGTCCATGCGGTTGGGAGGAATGAGATCGTAGCCGATGATCAGAAAATCTCGCGGTCTTTTGCGATTTTTTGCTGCATGAACGACCCGATGCGCCATACAGTTGGTAACAAAGACTCCGGTAAGCTCCGGATTTTTCCGGAGGAACTGACTGATTTCTTCTACTGAAATTTCTGTCCCGATATAATTAGAGTATTCCTGTACTATTGTAGGAAAGTCCTGTTCCCTGGCATATTGCAAAAACCCATTTTGCCGTTGGATAATATGATAGTCCTCTCCATGGAGATCCAAAATAGCCACAGGCTTGCTGATCTTTTTTGCCAAAAGGTGCATGAGCCGTCCGGCAAGATAGCCGCCCCGAAATGAATCCTGACCGATAGCGCAGAGAGGGTTTGCATTGGGCAGGTTTGTATCAATAAATATACAGGGAATATTTGCCAGCCTGATTGCTTCGATAAATGAACTTGTGCGTTCAGGCATGATAGGCGCAAAAATCAGTCCATCAGGTTTTTTTTTCAAAAGAGCGGCTGCTACAGCTTGAAATTCTTCCTGACTATATCGGTCAAATTCAATGACTTCCATTTCAACACCCAAAGGGGTAATTTCCGCGGCAGCTTTTTCTATCCCTGTTAGAATCTGGCTCCAATACCCAGCATCCTGGTCCCGTTTCGGCATAAGAGCACAAAAATGGTAATCCCGGTTACGCTTGAGCCGCCGTGCTATAGGGTTGGGGGTAAATTGGTAGTATTCTAGGATCGTTTCAATTTTAGCCTTTGTGGTTGGTGACACCCGGCCCCGTTTATAGAGTACCCGGTCAACAGTCCCAATCGAGACTCCCGCAAGCTCGGCGATTTCTTTAACAGTCATGCTATTCCTTTGCGTGTGCAATAGTCTATTGTGTATTCAAAAGATTATTTTTGTCAAATGATCACATCAAATAATCGTAATTTCGCTTTTTCTTGGAGTTTATCACCGGATAAAATCCGAATTCATTATGCCTTGAGGAATACTCCAACGGTCCTGGAATATATTCCAGCAGTCTTGGAACACATTCTAACAGCCTTAAAATATTTTCTAATAATTGTGAAATACGTTCTAATAGCAGTGGAATACTCATCAGAGTTTCTAGGAACTGCTCTAGAAGAATTGGAAGACGTTTTTAGAATAATAGAACCTATCAGAAGCCTGCTCTTGAGTTAATTCCCTGAGCCGGTTGCTGCGATTCGATTGGTTCGGCAAGCTCACCAATCAATTCACCGGCCGCCTGTTGAACCAGTCGAAGGGAATTTTTCTTTCTTAGGATATAACCGTATGGAATATCGGACTCCATGGACCCGGTTGACCCTTGGCATTTTGGTAACGGACACAAAAATAGACTGTTTTACCTACCTCGTCCTGTCCAAAGGTAAAGGTTTCTTTCATATGCTTTATAAAGTTAGATTGAGGCAGATCTTCCGCTTGCGTAGGAATATTGACGAGATAGCGTTTTTGTCCCAATGCCTCCTCCACAGTTGCACCGTTGAACGGACGTATTCCATAACGGATATTAAAATTATAATTTGACTTTTTAGCGGATTCAATACTGCCTATCATAGGTTTTAGATGAACGGTAACCTGACCAAAACCAGGGTGGGAAAATTCCATACCGGGAATAGCTGTTGGCGCCGGTATATCAGTACGGATTATGTCAGGAGTATTGAGTAGCAATGATGCAAAATCTTCTGCTGTTAGAGGCGGCATCAAGAAATAATGTTTCTTGAAGAAACGCATTGTTGCATCCAATGCCTTGAATGCCTTATTACAACGGACGGTGTCAAGATGATTACGGGTACTTCTGTCTTGAGTCTTGTCAAAAGCTTCTTGTGCATCAGAGACAAGGGTGTTAAAATTAGTTAATTCTTCGTCAGGAATTTTCCAATCGGATACCCGGTCAGATACAATTCCCTGCCACACCTTGGCCATTGATAAACGTCCCTTCCGGTTTGTCGGAAGCCAATCAGTAACTTGTGCCATAATAGCTCCTTGTGATAATATCATTGAGATATAGTCAATAAGATACTAAATAAAACATTTTTTGTCAAATATAATTTTCACTCTCAATCTAAAAAAAAATGATGAAGTGGTAGAAAAATATTTTTTCAAGTTAAAAAAAACTATTTTTGTAAAAAAAGAATAGTTTCCCGGTTTCAATCGAGAGTTTTTCAAGTTAGAAGAAAGTGTTTCGTACTCCTCGCTACTCTTTTGGAACTTCGGTGATGAATGATTGCATATCTTTGACGAAGTATCCAAAAATTTCCGGGCATTTTTGGCAGAAAGTGTCTATATTTGTTTGTTCCGCTATCTATAGGTATGGTTCTGAAGATCGCTGTTCATGGTATTATTCTAATATGCGTATACAATAGTTTTATGGTGTATCAGGTTTGGTCCCTCATATTTTTTCAAATGCAGTTTCATCGGTGAGTAATTTTAAAATTGGCTATCCCCTTCATAGACAACTCGCGCTTCAGTCCGTAGTTTTTTTAAGTCAAGCGATATATTCACTACAGATAAACGCGGACTTTCCTTCATCCAATCTTGAAAATATACGGTGTGATAGTTAGTACCATTAATTTCTACAACTGCCAAGATGCTATTTTTTGAGTTAGATGCAACGAGCATTTCGTTTTTGGTAACCATTACAAACGTTGAACCGGATTCCTGGGCCTTTACTTCGATAAAACGCAAAGTGCCTTCCGGTGTTTTTGATTCTATATCATAACCAAGGTTTTTTGAATGTAGATCGTGCGGAATATTTCCCATACTCCGTTCAATGGCACTAACAGTATTCATTGCAATGCTTTCTAATGCGGCTCGATCTTCGGGACTCGATACAGAATCTGTTTCGGCTGACTGTGCGTCTTGCACCATTGCCCGTGGAATAACCCATGCACCGCCTAAAATCGTTGGAATCTGCGGAAAGATCTTTTTTTCAAGCTCAAGCTCTTCAAGACGGTGTTTTTTTCGGCGCCGGTAATCACCTGCCCACTTGCTAAAATTATCAGCATTGAGCTGGGCGTTTGTTTTACCTTGGGCAATCTGATCATACATTTCTCCTACTTTCATATCCCAATAGGCAATTTCCGCATCAAGACGCTTTTTAACTTCTTGTTCAGCCTTCATGACAAACGCGGTTCTGCGTTCCTGTACTTCTTTTAGGTGTTCATGACTCAAATGCTGGACAGCATAGTTGCGGGCAAGGGACTCGGCATCGGCTCCCCACCAGGCATTTTTTTTGAGCAGTTCCTTGACAAGGGGCAGCTCTTCGGCTGTCGGAGCCGCATAGTCAAGGTAGGGAGCATAACCGGCTGACTGAACAGAGCCATTTTTATATATTTCGATAAAGTGCAGGCGGTGAGATGCTTTGATGGGCCGGCCCGCGCTGTCTTTCCGGCTGTCCTCAAGAATATCTTCAACATAAAAAAGCAACCGGTCGCGTGCGTTTTCATGCTCATCAATAAAGATCGTTCCCTGTTTGAGGAGTTCCTGACCCTTTTCTAAAACAGTATCAAGTAACACACTCAATAAAGGATGACCGGGACAGATAAGCGCAGCATCTTCGAGTCCGTCAACATGAATGTACTCTTTTTCAAAGGTAATAGCGCTGTAACTGCGGGCAATAGGGTAGGCTGTGCCTTCCGGTGATCTGGTTTCGCGTACAGCACGCGGTATATGAGACACGGTATACCGGTGACTCGTTTTTTTTTGACAGTGAACAGTGAGGCTTTCAAGCGCATCAATACAAAAATTTTCGATAAAATACGGCTGCATACGACGCGCTTCAAGACGTTCCATTTCTTCACGGATATGCGAAACCTTTTCAAGACCCAAACTCTGTCCGGCAAGGGAACGTTCTTCAAATAGTTTCTCCAGCACGCCGGAATCAAAGGCATTATCAATTTTCATATCAAGTTTTTTACGTACTTTCGGATCATTTCCGTAACGTATTGCTTCAATAAGCAGATCCCGGAGCGGTTTTTCGTCAAATGATATTTTCCCCAGTACATCAAACACCCTGCCGCCAAGCGCTGCTCGTTCATTTTCCAATTTATCAAAAAGGCGCGTAAATACTTCACCTTCTCGGGTACCATTTGCAACAAGATTCCAAAGATGACACACGTCACGCTGACCGATTCGGTGAATACGGCCAAAACGCTGTTCAATACGGTTCGGATTCCACGGTAAATCATAATTGATCATTAAATGCGCTTTTTGCAGATTAATACCTTCACCGGCAGCATCAGTTGCAACGAGAACAGAAACAGACGGATCATTTTTGAAATGTTCTTCTATGGATTTTCTTTCGTCATGAGCCATACCGCCTTGTATTGTTACAACAGCATTTTTTTTACCGAGCATGATTCTGATTTTATCAGCAAGATAGTACAAGGTTTCACGGTGTTCTGTGAAGATAATTATTTTTTCACGTCCCCGGTTTTTATCAAACATCTGCGATTCATCTTGTAATGTCCGGGATACTTGTTCCCATTTTTTATCAACACTGGAATTCCGCAAATATTCCGCTTTTATCTCTAATTCGTTTAATGTGTGTATTTCAATTTCAAGTTCAGAAATCGTTTGTGCAGCGGTGGCTCCGTCAGTAAATTGTTCTTCGATTTTATTTATTTCTTCTTCGGGAGCATCGTCAAAATCATTCCAATCATCATCTGAAAAAGAACCGGTATACTCCGGATCGCTCAAAGCTCCTTTATCGCGGGCTGCGTATAACAAAACGAGATATTTTTCAAGGCGCTCCCGTCTGCGCCGCAGAGATTGATAAATGGCTTCCGGAGAAGAAGCTAGCCGGCGTTGTAATACAGTGAGTGCAAAGCCCACAGCATGGGCGCGTTTTGGATTAAGTACTTTTTCTGCACGGGCAAAGCCAGTCCGTACATAGTCTGTTACTGCATCATACAATTCTTTTTCAAGGGGAGATAAATCATATTTTAATGTGTATGCAATTCGTTCAGGGAAAAGCGGTTTACCGTCAAAGGTTTTTAATTCTTCTTTAACAAGCCGGCGCATCATATCACCGGCATCAGGTTTATCTCCGCTTCTGTTTTTACCGTCAAAACGATCTTTATCCAGAAGCCGTAAAAATAATTGAAAATTATCGTCTTTACCATTATGAGGTGTTGCAGTTAATAATAAAAAATGCCGGCTGATAGTTGAAAGTGTCAGCCCTAAATTATACCGTTTAGTATGTTTTTCTTTATCACCAAAAAGACTCGCTGACATTTTATGCGCTTCATCACATACAATTAGATCCCATTCAGACATTTTTAGATTTCTCTGGGCTTCATCGTTACGCGATAATTTATCCAAACGGGCGATACAATACGGAATATCAAGAAATGGGTTGCCGGATTCAAAATGTTCATTTCTCAATATTTCAAATTCCAGTTGAAATTTATCCTGTAATTCATCTTGCCATTGAGTTACCAGATTCCCCGGACAGACGATAAGACAACGATTAAGATCGCCTCGGACCTTGAGTTCCTTTATTAAAAGACCGGTCATAATTGTTTTACCGGCGCCCGGATCATCAGCAAGCAAAAAGCGTAAAGGCTGGCGGGGAAGCATATCTTCATAGACTGCTGTTATTTGGTGAGGCAGAGGCTGGATCATAGAAGTGTATACAGCTAAATGCGGATCAAAAAGATGAGCTAAACGTATACGGTAAGCTTCAGAAGCAAGCCGCATGAGGGTAGCGTCAGCATCAAATGTCCACGGAAGATCAGCAGTTTCAAGAGATATACCATCAAGATTATCCGCATAGAGTATTTGTTGACCGAGGGAACCATCACTCTTTCGATAAATAATTTCACACGCAACAACATTGTCAGCATCACTGCTCAGAGAATTAATTGAAATTATCTGAATAACTTCATTCGGGACAATACCGCGGATTCGATCATTTACTTTTATTGATTGCAGGAGCATTTTCTATCCAATTTTTATTGGCATGATAATAGAATCATATTCATTATTTGGAGTAATGTCAAGAAAGGTATCTTGGAAATATGACAGCGGGCTATACCCGGTACGGACCACAATTTTTCTAAGGGACAGACCTGCATCAATTCATTACGTTATAACGAGATCGTGGGGTCAGACCTCTATATCTCTTTACATTATAAATAATTGGAAAACTTAAAAATTTTACCATAATCACCCCTTCGAGGGACATACAGATCCCTAGACATCATGAATTGCTATCGTTATGATCATGAAAATGATCCGTCTAAAAAATGAAAAACAGATTCAGGGAATCCGGACTTCATGCAAACTGCTGTCAGCCTTACTACGGGAATTGATACCGCATGTGCAGCCGGGTGTTACAACTCTTGAAATCGATAGGTACGTTCAGAATTGGATAAAAAAATCCGGAGCAAAGCCGGCTTTTCTTGGACAAGGATCTAAAAAAAACCCTTTTCCGGCCGCGATTTGTATTTCGATCAATGAGGAAGTTATCCACGGTATTCCTTCAAAACGGAAAATTATGAATGGCGATCTTGTTTCACTCGATTGCGGACTCGAATTTGACGGCTTTGTGAGCGATCAAGCTGTGACTGTGGGGGCCGGGTTTGTACCGGATTCTGCACGTCATCTTAACAAAGTTACTATGGAATGTCTGTACCGGGGTATTACAGCAGTCAAGCCCGGTGAACGTCTCCTTCAGATTGCCCGGGCCGTTTCCGATCATGCAGTTGCCAACGGCTTTGGAGTGGTAAAAACCTTCTGCGGTCACGGTGTCGGTTTTGAGCTGCATGAGGATCCGTCTGTACCGAATGATCCCCACGGACCCAACCCCCGGATGTCAAACGGTTTGGTGATCGCTATTGAGCCGATGATCAACGCAGGAACCGGCGACGTAAATATTCTTGATGACGGGTGGACCGTGGTAACGGCTGACGGCGCGCCTTCGGCGCATTGGGAACATACTGTTGCGGTGTTTGGAGATCATACGGAAATCCTTACTGACCGAATCGAGCTGCCGAATATGTAACTTTTTGTATGAAATTTGATTATTTTTGCTATAGATAGATTTTATTAAGAGGAGTTTGCGTATGAGTCTGAGAGAGAGAT